>CALXCU010000121.1 GCA_944386885.1 uncultured Oscillospiraceae bacterium
ACAGCGAGGAGCCGGAAGAGCCCGAGAACAGCAATGTGGAGTTCATGTGGTGCGCCAATATTGTGGACGCGATGACCCTTGCAGAGATCGAGGCGGATACCGCCACCAAGACGGTCACGGTGGCCCCTTGGTGCGGCCGGGATACCTTTACCGAGGTACGTACCGCCAACCTGGGCCTGACCACCAATGGCCAGAAGACGGTTACCACCGGCACGGCCCTCAACTGCCACTACCTGTGGAACGAGGTGGAACAGGCCTACATCTGCGTCGACTGCAAGGACGCACTCACGGCGGAGGAAGCCTCCACCACCGGCGCCCACATCCTGAGCGGTCCCACGTTCCAGTGGAGCGAGGACTACAGCGCCTGTACTGCCCAGTTCCTGTGTACCGTGGACGGCTGCGGCGAGACCTTTGAGTACCCCTGCACCATCACCGCGGTGGACTCCGCCACCGGAACGGGCGCGGACTACACCGCCACGGCTCGGGTGAACAGCCAGAACTATGCCAGCGAGCCTGTGACGGTGGAGGAGATCCCCGAGCACGAGCACACCTATGGGGAGCCCGCCTTCCAGTGGAGCGACACTTATGCCGCCTGCACCGCCCAGTTTGACTGCACCGTGGCCGGCTGCCCGGAGCAGCAGGTGGTGGCCTGCTCGGTAAGCAGCGCCCTCTCGGAGGACAAGACCACTGTTACCTACACTGCGGTGTGTACCTTTAACGGGAGCGAATACCAGGACGTCCAGACCGTGACCGTGCCCGCCGGCAGCCATGTGGTGACCTACCACTTCAACAACGGCGCCGCCGACTGGAGCGTGGTGGTGGCCGATGGCGCTGCCGCTACCCGGCCCGGCGATCCTGTCCGCGACGGCTATACCTTCAACGGCTGGTACACCGATGCTGAGTGCACGGCCGCTTACGACTTCGCGGTGGAGGGCGGTGTAACGGCCGACCTGGACCTGTACGCCGGCTGGACGGAGGTAGAAACCCCCGATCCCGGCGATGACAATGACGATGGCGATGACAATGTTACGGTACCCGACGACGATGACGACGTGGGGACCACCAATCCTCCCGAGGAGGAGATCGACGACGGCGAGACTCCCCTGGGTGGCCTGCCCTTTACGGATGTGCCCGCCGACGCCTGGTTTGCCCCCGCGGTGGAGTACGTCTATGGCGCGGGCTACATGACCGGTATCTCGGACACGGTCTTTGCTCCCAACATGCCGCTGACCCGCAGCATGATGGCCCAGATCCTCTATAACATGGAGGGCCGTCCCGACACCGCCGGCCTGGAGAATCCCTTTACCGACGTGCCCGATGACGCCTGGTACGCCAAGGCTGTCACCTGGGCCGCCAGCGAGGGGGTTGTGGCCGGCGTGGGCCAGAACCTCTTCCAGCCCGAGGGCGTGCTCACCCGGGAGCAGCTCTCCGCCATGCTCTACCGCTATCAGGGCAGCCCCGCGGTGGGGAGCGTGGAGATGAGCTTCACGGACGCCGCCTCCATTTCGGACTGGGCTCAGACCGCCATGGAGTGGGCGGTTTCCCAGGGCGTGCTCTCCGGCAAGGGCAACGGTATCCTGGACCCCCTGGGCCAGGCCACCCGCGCCGAGGTCGCCCAGATGCTCATGAACTTCGCCCAGAGCAAGTAAGCAAGAGCCCCTTTGACCCAAACGGCGAGAGCCGCCGCCTGCATTGCAGGCGGCGGCTCTTTTTTTGGCCTATGACGGGTCTCTTCGGATGGTATAGCCCAGCTTTTGGATGAGACGGAGGGTGTCCATGGCGGTGGACCGGTCGTAGGCCTTTTCCGAGGCCGGGAGGGCCTCGTAGGGGATCAGGCAGGGTGTGGTCTTGTCCCGGTCGCTGCGCTCAGGGCCCCAGCGCCAGCCCTCCCGGATCCGTCCGGCCGCCCACACCTCGTGGACGTTCTTGGCCAGGAGCTCGGCCAGCTCTTCCAGCTCGGACGGGAGGGCGACATCCTCCAGGGGGATGGGGCGGGGCGTATACGTCTGCAAATTCATACTAGCATTCTCCTAACGGCGGGGCGTATGCCCGGTTTGTTGTAAAGAAGGCGCAGGCGGGGCTGGCCGGGGCCGGTCCCGCCCGCCGGAGCGAAGAGGTTACTGTACGTTCACCAGGAGCAGGGGCGGCAGCTCCAGCTCGGTGTTGGGGATCTCCGCGAGCCAGAGGTAGCAGGTGCCCGTGCCCACGGCGGTGAGCTTGCCGCCCGAGAGCTTGGCGACACTCTCGTCGCTGGAGTAGGGCTGGCAGAGGCTGGTGAGATCCTGGATGGAGCCGTCCGCTTTCTCACCGTAAATGCCGACCTGGAGCGTGCGGCCCACCGAGAGGCTCAGGGAGTCGATCTCCGAGTTGAGGCTGGTGTTGTCGTTCTTGATGGCCCAGAAGAGGCGGACATAGCCGTCCTCGGGCTGGGGCTCAGGCTGGGCGGCGTGGACGGTGATGGTGACCGGCGCCGGGATTTTCACGGTCTCATCGCTGACGCCGGCAAAGGAGAACGTCAGCAAGGTCGTGCCGGGGGCATGGCCGGTGACGCTTCCGGAGGGAGTGACCGTGGCAATGGAGGGGTCCAGAGTGTAGAGATTACTCTGCTCTGTGACGTCGGCCTCCGAACCGTCCGAGTAGACCGCATAGAGACGCAGGCCCAAGTGGATCTCATCTACCTGGAGCTCCAGGGAATCCTCCGACCAGCGGTAGGAGACGATCTCCTTGGCGGGCTGGGGCTGTTCCTCCTGCGGCTGGGTGACGGTGGCTTGGATGGGTGCCGGAATAGAGACGCCGGCGGCCGAAGCCATGCTGATGTAGGCGCTGCCCGGGCCCTTGGCGGAGACCGCGCCGGAGGAGGAAACGGTTACAATGCTCTCATCCGTTGAGTAGAGTCCAGCCTGGGATGTAACGTCTGCGGTTGTGCCGTCGCTATAGTGGGCGGTAACGGTGACGCTGACACTGTCCCCCACATTCAGATCCAGGCTGGAGACGGAGTAGGTGTAGGAGGTGACTTCTTTCTCAGGCTGAGGGGTGCTGCCGCCGGGCAGGGTGACGCCGCTCAGGTCCAAAATGCCGTTGCGGGCGGCCGATTTGAGGGCGGATTCGATCTGGGCGGGGGCGGCGCTGCTGTCCGCGAGATAGAAGAGGGAGGCCGCTGCGGACACATGGGGCGCGGCCATACTCGTGCCGTCCAAGGAGCGGAGAGAGCCGCCGGGGACATAGGCCTTGATATCCACGCCGGGGGCAAGGATATCCTCGCCGTCGTTGGAGAAGTAGGCCGTCTTGCCGCTGGAGTCCACCGCGCCCACGGCGATGACGCCGTCATATTCCGCGCCGAGATGGGCAGGGCAATAGTACTTGGCGTCGGAGGACTCGTTGCCCGCCGAGACGCAGACGGTGGTACCCTTCTCCACCGCCTCGGCGATGGCCGCGTCGATCAGATCGGAGCTGGACTTGGGGCCGCCCAATGAGAGATTGATGATGTCGGCGCCCTGAGCGGTGGCGTCCACGATGCCGGAGACGACCTGGGACGTGGCGCCCTCGCCATTCTCGTCCAGGACCCGTTCGGCCAGGATGTCCACATCCAAATCGCCCACGCAGTCCAAGATGGTGCTTGCAACATGCGTACCGTGATAGTGTTCGTCATCCGGGTCGCTGTCGCCGTCTACAAAATCCTGGCCGTTGATCACCCGGCCGGAGAGGGCGGGGACGCTGTCGTCCACGCCGGTGTCCACCACCGCCACCAGGGCGTGGCCGGTGAGCGCCGCGGCGTACTGGTCGATGAACGCGTCAAAACCACTGGACGCCACGCCCCAGGAGTTGTGGCTGCTGGCGGAGGCGGAGGCGCCGGAAGGGCTCTCCACCGGAGGGAGGTACGCGTCGGGCGCGGCGGTGTAGCCCTGATCCTGGAGGGATTCGCAGGCGGCCTTGGCCTCGGTGGGCGAGCCGTACTGGAGCACAAAGAGGAAGCTCCCGTTGTAGAGGACCTCCTCCGCGCCGGAGGTGTCGGGGCGCGTGTCGCTCCAGACCAGTACCCGGCTGGTCTGCCAGGGGGCGGAGATGACCACGCTGCTGGTCTCCTGCACCCACTGCACATCCAAACCAAGCGTCTCTGAGACGATGCGCAGGGGCACAAAGACACGGTCGTCGGCGGCAGTGGTGGGCGTATCCGACGCGATGGACACGCCGTTGCT
The DNA here is from genome assembly GCA_944386885.1 of uncultured Oscillospiraceae bacterium. Taxonomy (GTDB): domain Bacteria; phylum Bacillota; class Clostridia; order Oscillospirales; family Oscillospiraceae; genus Pseudoflavonifractor_A. The sequence goes on from CALXCU010000121.1 coordinate 4,197, forward strand.
CTCGATGTAAGACGCGCCCACCGGGCAGCGGATCTCATCCCCCTGGGCGGTGGTGATGACCACGCAGTTGCTGTCCGCATCCCAATCCACCGTGGCGCCGGTGGCCTCCGCCACATAGCGGATGGGCAGAAGGGTGCGGCTGCTGGCCGTGTCCACCATGGGGGCCACGTCCATCTGAATGGTCTGGCCGTCCAGTTCCAGCTCCTGAGAGCCCAGCGTGAGGGTCATCTGCCCAAAGTAGTAATCCTCATCGGTGGCCGCCACCAGGCTGGCCAGGTCGGAGGCAAAGGTGCTGTTCCCCGCGGCGGCGGCGGGGAGGGGGAGAGCGCTGGCGAGCAGGGCCAGGGAGAGCAGAGACGTACGGAGAAGCTTTCCGAATTTCATAGTGAGACCTCCATTCTTCTCATACAGTTTTTTGTAGTTGAGAGAGGGAAACGCGGGTGGACTGCGGCTTGGAAGGTTCATAGGCTCACCTCCTTTGGATGAGTCCAGTATATTCCTGGCGGAATCTTAAAAAAAGATTAATATAATCTAATATAGAGTGCCCTTAAAAATGAAACTCTTAAAAATAGAAAAGCGATCAGAAAATAGTTTTAAGGGAAAAGGTGCTGCGGGTGAAGCAAGTCCCGGAAGCTTTGTGGACTATTTCCGGTTTGCTCACAGGAAACTGTGCACGCGAACAAAGCGCGGGGCGAAAGGAAGAAAAAACATATGCTGGTGCCACATGTCTGGATTGTCGAATCTGGCTAAAATATGACTTATAAGTGGGTGTGTTTCTATGCAAGATGAAGTGAGACGATAGGGGTGGATTGTGTGGACGGCCTTTTAAACTGGATGAAAATCCGGTATTCTGAGATTGCTCCTCAGATCTCTGCCATCAATCAGGCGATCTGGACCTATGCGGAACCGTCTGGAGAGGAATACCGGTCGGCTCGCCTGCTGGAACAGACCCTTCGGGACAACGGATTTACCGTAACCGTTGGAGTATGCGGCCACCCCACCGCCTTTGTGGCGGACTATGGTACGGGGAAGCCGGTGGTGGCCTTCCTGGGAGAATACGATGCGCTGCCCGGCCTGTCTCAGGCCGCCGGCGTACCGGCGCCCACCCCCCTGCCGGGCGGCGGCTGTGGACATGGATGCGGCCACTGCGCGCTGGGCAGCGGCTCCCTGGCGGCGGCGCTTCTGGCCCATCAATATCTGGAGGAGAAGGGATTGCCCGGAACGGTCCGGTATTACGGCTGCTGCAGCGAGGAGACGGACGGCGTCAAACCCTACATGGCCCGGGCAGGGCTCTTTAACGATGTGGACTGCGTCTTCGCCTGGCACCCCGGCGGCGAGACCGGCGTGCCCAACGTGGCCTTGGCCGCTATGGAGTCCTTCCAAGTCATCTTTACCCAGGATTCAGAGGATAGGGCAGACCGGACGCTGGAGGCCTGCGAACTGACAAATGTGGCGGTCAATTACCTGCGGGAGCACGTCCCCAGCGGTGTGCGGATGCACTATGCCTATCTGGATGCCGGCCGGCCGGCCGCTGAAAAGGGGCGCTTTCAGAACAGCCTGGCCTATACGGTGCGGGCCCCCCGGGCCCGGGCGGTGGAAGAGGCGGCGCAGCGGGTACGCGCCTGTGCTCGGGGCGCGGCGAAGATGACGGGGACCGCCTGCGAAATCCGCCCCCAGAGCCGCTATGCCGACCGGTTTCAGAATTCTGTGGTGGCCGCCCTGCTCAGTGAGGCGGCCCAGGCGGTAGGTCCCCCGGCATGGGATGCAGCCGACCAAGCCCTGGCCAGGGCCTTTACCGCCCGCTATGACGGGGCGCAGTCCCAGGCGCTGCGAGAGCTGATCCGCCGGAAGTATGGCCCGGCGCGGGAGGAAGAGCGGATGGCCTGCCCGCTGGACAGCGGCGTGGAGCCCTTTGACCCGGCGGTGTGCCGGTACAACAGCGCCTCCTCTGATGTGGGAGACGTGGGGTATGCCGCCCCCACCGCCAGCATGCGGGTGGCTTGCGCCGCCCTGGGCACACCGGCCCACTCCTGGTTTATGACCGGGATGATCGGCAGTTCCATCGGAGAAAAAGGGATCGCCTGTGCAGCCCAGATCCTGGCGCTGGCGGCCATCCGGGTCTTTGAGGAGCCCCGGCTCCTGGCGGGGGCCCAGGAGGAGCGCCTGAGGCGGGTTCGGGGCGGATGAGGCCCGGTGGAGGGCTGCCAATGGGGAGCAACCAGATACGAAGGAGGAACCATTATGACAAGTGAGTATGCGGCCGGCCTGGTAAAAGAGGCTGTGGACCGTCGGGAAGAGATGCTGAACGGCCTGAGCGACGATATCTGGAACTATGCGGAAGGGGGATTCCAGGAATTCCGCTCTGTGGAGCGGCTGTGCCAGGCCCTGGAGGCTGAGGGGTTTTCCATCACCCGGGGGCTGGCGGGGATCCCCACCGCATTCCAGGGCGTATGGGGGAATGGACACCCCGTGGTGGGCCTGCTGGGGGAATTTGACGCCCTGCCCGGCATGAGCCAGGAGGGGGCCTGCGCCAAGAAACAGGCAGTGACGCCGGGGGGCTACGGCCACGGCTGCGGTCACAACCTCCTGGGGGTCGGGGCGCTGGCCGCGGCGGTGGCCATCAAGGACTATCTCCAGAACAGCCAGAGGCCCGGCACGGTGATCTACTTTGGAACCCCCGCTGAAGAGGGCGGCGGCGGAAAGACCTTCCTGGCCCGGGACGGCGTGTTTGCGGGGGTGGATTTTGTCTATACCTGGCACCCGGGCTCCATCAACCAAATGCGGGCCAATCATATGGCGGCCACCCTGTCCAAGACTTACGAATTCCACGGCGTAGCCGCCCACGCGGGCGCCGCCCCCCATCTGGGCCGCAGCGCGCTGGATTCCTGCGAACTGATGAACGTGGGGTGCAACTACCTGCGGGAACATGTGCCCTCGGACATTCGCTTCCACTACGCCTACCTGGATGCCGGCGGACGGGCGCCCAATATTGTGCAGGACCACGCGGCGGTAAAATATTTGGCCCGGGGGCCCTACATCCGCCAGGTCATGGAGGTGTTTGAGCGCATTGACGCCATTGCCGAGGGAGCGGCCCTGATGTGCGGCACCAAAGTGAGCAGCCAGACCGGCGCTGGTTACTCTGAATTCACCCAGAATGTGACTCTGGCCCGGGTGCTGGACCGGGCGCTCCACGAGATTGGGGGCCCCGTGTGGGATGAGGAGGACTACCGTCTGGCCAAAGCCATGACCGATTCCCTCACCGAGAGCGAGAAGGAGGCCCAGCGGGCCATGATCCTGGAGCGCTATGGAGCCGGAGCCCTGGAGGACAAGCTGGCCCACCCTCTGGATACCGTTGTGGGGGACTATACCCCGGAGAAATGTACCTTTGTCTCGGGGGCCACCGACGTGGGGGATGTGAGCTTTGTGGTCCCAACGGCCAAACTCAACGTGGCCACCAACGCGCTGGGGACCCAGCTGCACTCCTGGCAGATGGTGGCCCAGGCCGGCTCGTCCATCGGACGAAAGGGAATGCTGGCGGCGGGGAAGGTAATGGCGCTGGCCGCAATTTATGTCATGGAGGACCCGGCGCTGCTGGAGGAGGCTAAGACCGAGTTCCAGAACAAGAACGGCGGCGTGTACCACTGCCCGCTGCCGGCGGACGCCGTCCCCCCGAAAGAGATCTGATGCGGCGCGGATTTGGGAGGTTAAGCTATGCTCAAATATATACTCAAGCGGCTTTTACAGGCCATCCCCACATTTCTCATCATCACCATCGCGGTATTTGTTCTCTCCAACGCGGCGCCGGGCAGCCCGGTAGACCTGATCAAGGCCGCCGGAGACCTGACGCCGGAGGCGGAGCAAGAGCTGCGGGTACAACTGGGGCTGGATAAGCCGGTGGCCGTACGCTATCTGATCTGGCTGGGTGATATGCTCCATGGAGATTTCGGCACCTCGACCCGTACCAACCAGCCGGTGTGGAGCCTGGTGCAGGAGCGCATCGGCCCCACGCTGGTGCTCACCCTGACCTCGCTGGTGTGTTCCCTGCTCATTGCCATACCGCTGGGCATCATGGCATCCCTGAGACCCTACTCCATATGGGATACAGTCTCCTCTTTCCTGGCCTTCCTGGGGGCGTCTACGCCGAACTTCTTTGTAGCCTTGGTGGCGCTGTATATTTTTGCAGTCAAGCTGGGCCTGCTGCCCTCCATGGGCATGTACTCCAGTAATGGCGGAGGATTGGGTGATTTGGCGCTGCATCTGGTGCTGCCGGTATCCATTACGGTCATCCGTATGATGGGTACCTACATCAAGCAGACCCGGGGCAGTATGCTGGACGTGATGAACGAGGAGTATGTCAAGACCGCCCGGGCCAAGGGCCTGGGCGAGGGGACGGTGGTCATCAAGCATATCCTGCGCAACGCGCTCATCCCCATCGTCTCCTGCATCGGCCTGAACATCCCCTATCTGGTGGGCGGCTCTACCGTCACCGAGCAGATCTTTGGCTGGCCGGGCATGGGGAGCCTGCTGGTGCTGTCCATCAACCAGCGGGACTACAACGTGATCATGGCCATCACCGTGCTCATTGCCGCGGCGGTGTTGGTCGTCAATCTGCTGATCGACCTTCTCTATGCTTATCTAGATCCCAAGATCCGCCTGGACTGAGAAGGAGGGGTGGAAATGTCGAAAAAAGAGACGAAAAAAGAACATTTTCTCTATAACTTTGCCAAGCATAAACTGGCCGTGGCGGCGCTGGTCATCCTGGTGCTGGAGATCTTGGCGGTGATTTTCCTGCCCGTCATAATGGGGCTGGACCCGGTGACCTCGGACACTTCGGCGTTCAGTGCGCCGCCCGGCGGGGCACATCCCCTTGGCACAGACGACGCGGGGCGGGATCTGCTGGCCCGCCTGTTGACAGGCGGCCGGGTGTCCATGCTCATCGGCCTGGGGGCCACGCTGGTCAGTGTGGCGGTGGGCCTGCCCCTGGGGCTGGTGGCCGGCTACTACCGGGGCAAGCTGGAGACCCTGATTATGCGCGCGGCGGATATCTTCCTCTCCTTCCCCTCCCTGGTGCTCAACTTGGTCATCGTGGCCGTGTTTGGCTCCAGCGTGGAGCTGCTGATCGTAACCATCGGCGTGCTCCACTGGCCGGCGGTGGCCAAGCTGATTTACGGCAATGTCCTCTCGGTGCGCAGCCGGGAATTCGTGGAGGCGGAGCGGGCCATTGGCAGCAGCGATGCAAAGATCCTCTTCCGCACGGTGCTGCCCAACTCCATCGCCCCGCTGTGGGTATCCCTGGCTTTCCGCATCTCCAACGCCATGCTTACGGAGTCCGCGCTGAGCTTCCTGGGGGCCGGCGTACAGCCGCCGCAGGCCTCCTGGGGCAATATTATCCAGGCCGCCAATAACCTCAATGTACTTATGAACCGCTGGTGGCAGTGGATCCCCGCCGGACTGTGCCTGATGCTCACCATCGTGTGTCTCAATTTTGTGGGCGAGGGCATCCGAGACGCGCTGGATCCCAAAATGAAGCGCCTGTGAGAAAGGAGGGGCCATCCATGTCTGAAGTGATTTTAGAGGTTGAGAACCTCCAGGTGAAATTCCGCGTCAGCAAACGCGACATGCTGACGGCCATTCAGGACGTCTCCTTTCGGGTCCATAAAAAGGAGATCCTGGGTATCGTGGGCGAGTCGGGCTGCGGCAAGAGCGTGACCGCCAATACCATCCTGCGCCTGCTCCCGTCCCAGACCAGCCAGATTTCCAACGGCAAGATCCTCTTCCATGGCCAGGACCTGGTCCAGCTCTCCAACAAAGAGATGCGGCAGATCCGGGGGGACAAGATCTCCATGATTTTTCAGGAGCCCATGACCTCCCTGAATCCGGTCTATCGCATTGGAGACCAGATGGTGGAGATGTACCGGGCGAAAAATAAGCATATGAGCAAAAAAGAGGCCTGGCAAAAGGCCATACATATGCTGGAGATGGTGGATATTCCCTCTCCGGAACAGCGGATGAAGGACTACCCCCACCAGCTCTCCGGCGGTATGCGCCAGCGGGTGATGATCGCCATGGCCCTCTCGGCCCGGCCGGAGCTGCTCATCGCCGACGAGCCGACCACCGCCCTGGATGTGACGATTCAGGCCCAGGTGCTCCAGCTGATGAAGCAGCTCCAGGAGGAGATGGACACCGCCATCCTCCTCATCACCCACGACATGGGCGTGGTGGCCGAAATGGCCGACACGGTCATGGTAATGTACGCCGGCGAGGTGGTGGAGTACGCCGATGTAACGACCATTTTCAACCGGCCCCTGCACCCCTATACCAGGGGACTGCTGGCCTCCCTGACCCGGGCGGACCGGGATATGGGGCGCCTGAGCAGCATTGAGGGCACGGTCCCGCCCCTGAGCCAGATGCCGGAGGGCTGCCGGTTCAACACCCGCTGTCCGGATTGCCAGGCGGCCTGCAAGGAGAAAGCGCCGGCGCTGCTGGAGGTAGAGCCCAACCACATGGTGCGCTGCCTCCGGTGCGGGAAAGTTTGATGGGAGGTGAGCGCATGGCAGAGCCTTTGATGAAAATCCGGGGGCTAAAAAAACAGTTCCGGATAGGCCATGGCAAGAAAGCCCCGGTTCTCCGGGCGGTGGATGGGATTGATCTGGATGTATATACCGGCGAGACGGTGGGTCTGGTGGGCGAGTCGGGGTGTGGAAAATCCACCTTCGGCAAGGCCATCATCAACCTCAACCCCCCTACCGAGGGGAGCGTCGCCTACCAGGGCACGGAGATCGCCCACTACAACACCCGCCAAATGCGTCCGCTGCGGAAAGAACTGCAATTCATTTTCCAGGACCCCTATGCCTCCCTGGACCCCCGCAGAACCATTTTTGACCTGGTCAAAGCGCCGCTGGACGCCTTCCGCATCGGCACCGAGCAGGAGCGGGAGGAACAGGTGGAGACCATCCTCGGGTTTGTGGGCATGGACCAGTTCCAGTTCCGCAAATTTCCCCATGAGCTCTCCGGCGGACAGCGCCAGCGGGTGGTCATCGCCCGGACCATGGTCCTGAAGCCCAAATTCATCGTCTGCGACGAGCCCGTGTCTGCCCTGGACGTGTCGGTGCGGGCCCAGGTGCTCAACCTGATGAAAGATGCCCAGAGCAAGCTGAACGTATCCTATCTCTTTGTCTCCCACGACATGAGCACCGTGCGCTACCTGTGCGACAAGGTAGCCGTCATGTACCTGGGCCGCCTGGTGGAGTTTGGCAGCCGGCACGATATTTTTGAGCACCCCCTTCACCCCTATACCAAGGCCCTGCTCTCGGCGGTGCCCATCCCCGACGTGGGGGTCAAGCGGGAGCGCATCCTGCTGGAAGGGGACGTGCCGAGCCCACTGCATCCCCCGGCCGGGTGCCGGTTCAGCAACCGCTGCCCCTACCGGCAGGAGGGCTGTTCCCACATCTCCGGTGACCTGATTCAGGTGAATGAGACCCACGCGGTGTCCTGTCCCTATGCAGCCCGGCCGGAAGCGCCGACGAAATAGACCCCACCCACAACAAAAAGGAGGAGCAATGATGAAGACCAACACCAAAAAGAGAGCCCTTTGCCTGCTGCTTGCGGTTCTGATGCTGGCCACGGTACTGGCTGGGTGCGGAGGAGGAAACCCCTCCTCCAGTGAGACGGGAAGTCCCAGCGCTGGAAACAACGGCGAGGAGATCGTCATCAACATGGCCATGAACTCCGGATGGACGGATTTGATTCCGTACAATGGGGCAACTGGCGGAAATTACAGCATTCTCGTCCTGTCTTTGATTTATGACCGCCTGTTTGCACTGGACGACAACGGCGATCCCATTCCCCGCGGCGCGGACAGCTGGGAGATCTCGGAGGACAAGATGTCCTGCACCTTCTACCTGAACCAGAACGCCAAGTGGCATGACGGGGAGCCTGTCACCGCCGAGGACTATGTGTTTGCGGCCGAAATGATTACCGACCCGGACTGCGGCGTCACCTCCAAGAGCCACTACTATATTTTAACCGGCACCGATACCAGCGGTAATGCCGACGGTACTCCTCTGGGCGTAGAAGCACTGGATGAATACACCGTGAAGTACACCTTTGATGAACCCGTCAGCGAGAGCAGCACCTTTACGCTGTATATTTTCTCTTACATCCCCCTGCCCAAGCACCTGCTGGAGGACGTGGACCCCGCCGACTATCTGACTCTGGACCTGTGGAACCACCCCATCGGCAGCGGCCCTATGAAATTTGAGAGCACCATCGCCGGCAGCGAGCTGGTCCTGACCTCGAATGAGGACTATCATCTGGGCGCCCCCAAATTTGACAAGATGCGTATCCAGGTCATGAATGCCGACAGCTCTGTGGCCGCCATGCTGGCCGGGGACATCGATGTCATGTACCCTGCCCCCACGAAAGATAATTTTGCCACCCTCGAAGCCTCCGGCACCCTCTCCTGCTACTATATGCCCTACCCAACCTCCCAACGCTGCATCTATATTAACAATCACCTTATTACCGACAGCCGGGTCCGCCGGGCCATGGATATGGCCATTGACCGGGAGGCCATCGCCGCTATGCTGGAGGGTGAGCCCATCGAGACGCCCGTACCGCTGGCCAGCAAATTCCTAGATCCCGACGTGACCTACACCTATGACCCGGAGGCGGCCAAGGCCCTGCTGGACGAGGCCATTGCCGACGGCGCCTACGATCCAAGCGTCCCCATTAATCTGGTCACCGGGACTGCCGCCGAGGGCGAGAACATCTGCAGCCTGGTACAACAAAATCTGGCCGCCATCGGCATGAATATTGAGGTGCAGAAGATGGAGGCCGCCACTATGTTCGCCGGCTTCTATGACGACACCGTTGCTATGGGCACGATTACCAAGCCTGCCAGTCTGAACCCCATGTATATGCGCACCGCCCTGACCAATAAACGTACCTCTTACCTACAGTGGCCCACCGAGCTTTGGGACGATATTGCCATGAAGTTTATCAATGCCAAGAGTGAAGAGGAAGAGGTTGAGGTCATGAAGGAGTTCCAGGAGACCTGGGTGGAGCAGGTGCCCGGCCTGTTCATGGCCGCCACCTATGAGCACTATGCCTACAGCCCCCGCTTGGGCGACGGCGAGAGCCTGGGCCTGGAGTACTCTAACCTGGGTTCCACTCCGGTATGGCGTTGGAATGTGAAGGCCTGATCGCAAAACAAGGAGGCGTTTTATGACCCAGACCATCACGGAGGGGCACATTACGGACATCCCCCTGTCGGAGGTCCTCGCCCGGCGGGCGCGGGTCCTCCAGCGGGTGGCGGAGAGCGGGTGCCGTGGGATGGTGTTCTTTTCGGCGGCATCCCAGACCTATCTGACTGGCACGGCCCTCATCGCCACCGAGCGGCCCATTGTGCTGATCCTGAAGGAGGACGGTCACACCTCCCTGCTGGTTCCCCGGCTGGAGCTGGAGCACGCCAGGGACTGCGCCAAGGGGGTGGACCGCCTGGAGTGGTACCCGGAGTACCCCTCCCTGAAGCACCCCATGGCCTACCTGGCCGATCTGCTCTCCAGCCTGGACCTGGACCGGGGGCACGTCGCGGCCGACAGCGACGGCTATGGTCCGCACTTCGGCTACCGGGGCCCCAAGCTCAGCGGCATGTGCGGGGATATGGAGCTCACCCTCCTGCCCCGTCTGGTGGAGGAGCTCAAGGCCATTAAGAGCCCCTTTGACCTGACCCTGCTCCGGGAGAGCGCGCGCTGGGCCAACCTGGCCCACGCGCTCCTCCAGGAGTATACCAAGGAAGGCCTGGGCGAGATCGAGGTCAGCGACCGGGCCTCCCACGAGGCCACCCAGGCCATGCTCAAGGCCCTGGGGCCGGATTTCCGGCCCAACCACGGCACCAATGCCCACGCGGTCTACCGGGGGCAGATTGGGCCCAATTCCTACTTTCCCCACTCCGTGACCGCCAACCGGGTGTTTCGCCGGGGGGATACCCTGGTCACCGGGGCCACCGCCCCGGTGCTGGGGTGCAACACGGAGCTGGAACGGGTGCTCTTCTTGGGTGAACCCCGCCAGGAGCAGGTCCTCTTCTACGAGCACGCGCTGGCCATCCAGGACATCGCCCTGCACACCATCCGCCCCGGCATCCCCTGCGCCCAGGTGGACCAGGCGGTGATGCGCTACTATGAGGAGAACGACCTGATGCTCTACTGGCGGCACCACACCGGCCACAGCGTGGGCTTCGCCAAGCACGAGAGCCCCTTTTTCGACCAGAACGACCAGACCATCATCCAGCCGGGCATGGTCTTTACCATTGAGCCCGGACTGTATGTGGCAGGGCTGGGGGGTTTCCGGCTCTCGGACACGGTGGCGGTCACCGAGACGGGAGTGGAAAAAATCACCTATTATCCCACACAGATCGACCAGATCATCTGCGACCCATAGCCGCAGCAGAAAACAGATGAGGTGAACCATGCTTTTTATCCAAAACGGTTATATCAAACCCATGGTAGGGCCCGACCTGCCCTCGGGCTGCATCCTGATTGACGACCAGGGAAAGATCGCCCGGGTGGCGCCCGAAATGGAGGCCCCAGAGAGCGCCCGGGTCATCGACGCCGGCGGACGGCTGGTGACGCCCGGCTGCGTGGAGGCCCACTGCCACGTGGGCCTGGATAACGAGGGCACCAACTGGGAAGGCCATGACTTCAACGAGATCATTGACCCCATCTCCCCCCACCTGCGGGCCATTGACGCCATCAACCCCCAGGACGAGGGCTTTACCATGGCCCTCCAAGGGGGCATCACCGCCGTCTGCACCGGCCCGGGCAGCGCGAATGTGGTGGGCGGCACCTTTGCGGCCATCAAGACGGCCGGCAAGCGGGTGGACAAGATGGTCATCAAAAATCCGGTGGCCATGAAATGTGCCTTCGGCGAAAACCCCAAGCGGTGCTATGGCGTCAACCTAAAAAAAGCCCCTATGACCCGCCTGGGCATCGCCGGGATGCTGCGGGAGCTGCTCTTCCGCACCCGGGCCTACCGGGACAGCAAGCTGGCGGGAAAAGAGCCCCCCTTCGACATGAAACTGGAGGCGATGCTCCCGGTCATCAACGGCGAGCTGCCGTTGAAGGCCCATGCCCACCGGGCGGACGATATTTTGACCGCTGTGCGCATTGCCAAAGAATTTGGCCTGAAGATGACGCTGGACCACTGCACGGACGGGGCGCTCATCGCCGACGAGCTGGCGGAAGAGGGGTTCCCCGCCTTTGTTGGGCCTCTCTTTGGCGCCAAGAGTAAAGTGGAGGTGCGCAACAAGTCCTTTACAACGCCCGCCGTGCTCCATGCCGCCGGGGTGCCGGTCAGCATCATTAGTGACGGCCCCTATAACACCTTGCAATACCTCACCCTCTACGCGGGCTTGGCAGCACGCTCGGGGTTGGATAAAGAGGAGGCTTGGCGGGCCATCACCATCAACCCCGCCGTACAGACCGGCATCGGCGCCCGGGTTGGGAGCCTGGAGCCGGGCAAGGACGGCGATGTGGTCATCTGGACGGCGGACCCTCTGAGTCAGGTGGGCGGCGAGGCCTATCTCACCATTGTGGACGGAGAGGTGGCCTACCGCAGCGAAGAGGCGGCAGGCTGAACGGCCCGGCGGGGCGGAAGGAGGAGATGACTTGAGGGCGCAGGCAGAGACGGAAGCGGACCGGGATCAGAGGATGCTGGAGACGCCGGAGCCTCAGCTGGTGGTGCGGCTGGCCATTCCGTCCATCATCACCATGCTCATCTCCTCCATTTACAATATGGGCGATACCTACTTTGTCTCCGCCCTGGGCAACAGCGCAGCGGGGGCGGTGGGGGTGGTCTTTTCCCTCATGTCCATCATTCAGGCGGTGGGCTTTACCCTTGGCATGGGTTCAGGCAACCTGGTGGCCCGCCAGCTGGGGGCTGGACAGCGGCAAGAGGCTGACGGAACCGCCAGCGTGGGTTTTTTTACCGCGCTGGCCCTGGGCGGAGCCATCGCCCTGGTGGGCACGCTCTTCCGGGAGGAGCTGGTCCGTTTTTTAGGGGCCACCGACACCATGGCCTGGTATGCGGAGGAGTATGCCACCTATATCCTCTACGCCGCTCCCCTGATGTGCGCCACCTTCCAGATGAACAACATCCTCCGCAGCGAGGGTAAGGCTGCCCTGGGTACCTGTGCCATGGCCAGCGGAGGCCTTTTGAATCTAGGGCTGGACCCACTGCTGATGTTTGTATTCCGCATGGGGATCACCGGCGCGGCGGTAGCCACAGCGGTGAGCCAGTGCGTGAGTTTTGGCATCATGCTCTCAATGTACCTGACCGGCCGGAGCACCGTCCGGCTGGATATCCGGCTGGTACCAAGGCACCTGTCCGCACTTCCGCAGATCGTGCTGGTGGGTTCCCCTTCCCTGTGCCGGCAGGGCCTGGCCAGCCTGGCCTCGGTGACCCTCAACCGGGCGGTGCGGGCCTATGGAGACCCAGCTCTGGCCGCTATGACCGTTGTGGCCCGGGTGGTCCATTTTCAGGGCAGCGTCATGCGGGGTATGGGGCAGGGATGCCAGCCAGTGACCGGCTATAACTTCGGGGCAAGGCGGTACGACCGGGTAAAAAGGGCCTACCGCTTCACGGTGCGGACCAGCACCCTCTTACTGGCGGCGGCCTCCGTGGTGATTTTTCTGTGGGCCCCGGAGATCTTGGCCCTGTTCCGGGCGGAGGACCAGGAGGTCATCTGCATGGGGACTTTTGCCCTGCGGCTCAACTGCCTGACCGCTCCCCTCTCTGCCCTGATTACCACCACCAACATGACGCTCCAGGGTACGGGGAAAGCGGGCAACGCCCTCTTTCTCTCCAGCTGCCAGCAGGGGCTCTTTTTCCTGCCGCTGATTTATGTGCTGCCCGGCTTGCTGGGCCTGCCGGGGGCCCAGGCGGCTCAGCCGCTGGCCGACCTGGCGACCTTCCTGGTAAGCCTGCCCTTCTACTGGGGACTTGCCCGCCGCATGGACCGGCTGGCGCGGGAGGGGCAATTCCAGAGAGATTAAAACGCAACTGCGAGGTGTTTGATATGACGCACTATACCCAAATGCTGGCGGACTACCTGGCCGGCCTGCGGGGCGGGGATATCCCGCCGGAGACCCTTGACCGGGCCAAAAAGCTGACCATGCATACCATTGGCGCGGCCCTGGCGGCCAAGCATATGCCCTGCGTGGCCAGGGCCCTGTCCACAGCGGAGGACACCGTCGGCTCGGGCGGGGAACATCTGGCCACGATCTGGGGCCAGCCGGACAAGGCACCCCTGCTGGGGGCGGTCTTTGTCAACTCCACTGCGGCGGATACCCTGGACTGGGAGGACTGCTCCTGGACGGGCCACCCCACCGCCGGGTTCGTGCCGGTTGCCTTTTCCATGGCGGAGGCCATGGGCAGCAGCGGCCTGGACTATCTGACCGCCATGATCGGCGGCTTTGAGGTCTACCAGCGCATCGCCGGTTACATCCAGCCTCCCCAGGACTGGAACCTGGGCAAGCAGGGCTGGGGCCTGGCCACCTGGCAGATCTTTGCCGCCTCCATGCCGGCGGGCAAGCTGATGGGCTGCGATGGCGAGCAATTCAATCTGCTTATCGGCGCCACCGGCTGTGCCACCACAGTGGTGGAGACCATCATCCACCGGCAGATGTCGGACTTTTACCACCTGCAATTTGGCTTTACAAGCCTGAACGGAACCATGCTGGCCCGCATGGCTAAGCGGGGCGAGCTGGACAACCTCTACAACATTCTGGATGTGGAGGGCGGCTATGCCTTTATGATGCGCGGCTTTGAAAATGACGGCTGGCTGGACCGGAATCTGGGCACGGAGTACCTCTTCAATGAGATCCTCTTCAAGCACTGGCCGGCCAACATGTGGATCCAGACTCCGCTGGACTGCCTGGACCAGATGAAGCGGGAGCACGGCTTCCAGGCGGAGGACATCCAGTCCATCGACATCACGCCCGGCTTCCAGGCCCGGGACGCCTATGACCCGAAGGGTTATCACAGCGTGAAGCACGGCCAGTTCTCCATTCCCTATTGCCTGGCGGCCTACCTGCTGAGAGGAGAGGCCGGGCCCGACTGGTTTGCGCCAGAGGCGCTGAAGGACCCCGCCATGCTGGATATGGCCTCCCGGGTGCATCTGGACAGAGAGCAGGTCCTGCCCCTGCGCAAGTGCTTTAACACATTTATGGAGGGCTCCTTCCCCAAAGTGGAGATGACCGTCACCCTGAAGGACGGCGCAGTCCTCCGGGGGGAGATGCAGTTCCCCAAGGGCCATCCCCGTAACCCCTTCGACTGGGCGGACAGCGAGAAGACCTTCCGCACCGGCGCCCGGGTGGCCGGCCTCACTCAGGAGAAAACCGAGCGCTTTATAGCTCTGTGCAGGGATCTGGAGCACTTGGAGGACCTGCACGAGATCGCCGATTGTTTAGGAGTGTGAAAAAATGAAAAAAATCGCGGTTGTGGGCGGCGGGTCCACGGGCCACACGGTGGCCACGGTCCTCTCCCTCTGGGGGCACGAAGTGCGTCTGTGTGACAGTGAGGCCTATAGCCCTGTGCTGGAGCAGACCAGGGCGCTGGGTGAGATGAAGCTGGTGGGCAGCCTGGGCGAGGCCAGCGCCCACATCCACATGGTCACCACCGACGTGGAGGCAGCCCTGACAGACGCGGATCTGGTGATCTGCTGTACCGTCGCCAACCGGGACCAGGAGACGGCGGAGCGAATCGCCCCCTTCCTGCGCCCGGACAGCGTGGTATTGCTGAGCAGCGGCGGACTGGGGTCCTATCTCTATCGGAAGGTCTTTGATGGAATGGGCCTCACCGGCGTGGTGGTGGGCGAGACCTGCGGGAACCTCTTCCCCTGCCGGCTGGAAGCGCCGGGCGTGGTGCGGGTGGGCCTGCCGCTGATGAAGAAAAGAGCGGCGGCCTTCCCCAATTCGGATACCCAAAAACTGATCGACGCCTTCGAGGGGGTCTTTGCGTTTGACCGGGCGGACTGCATCCTGGAGGCCGCCCTCAATGGTCCCAACCTCATTGGGCACATTGTCCTGACCATTCTCAACGCCGGGGCCATTGAAAATGCCAAAGACACCTACTACGTTTTCCAACAGGGTGTGTGCCGCAGCGCCATGAACCTGGCCGACGCCATGTTTGCCGAGAAGAAGCAGGTCATGGACGCCCTGGGACTCCCGGCGGGCAGTTCCCCCTCGGGCAGCTATCGGAAGTACCTGGACCCCTCGGTCCACGACTATGATGACTTCAAGCGTCTGGCCGGGCCGGACCAGGTGACCAACCGCTATATCTCCGAGGATACCCCCACGCTGGTGTGTCTGTTCCTCTCCGTGGCCCGGGCACTGGGGATCGATACCCCGTTCTTCCAGGCCATGGAGCGGGTGGCCTCGGCCGTCAATCAGGCCGACTACTACGCCGACGGCCGCACCCTGGAGAACCTGGGACTTGGCCATCTAAAGGGCGCGCAGGTGCTGGAATACTTCCGGACCCAGCGCTGAAAGAGCGAGTTTGAGAAAAAGGAGGACGCGATATGTCCTATGGAACACTGGGGCGCCTGGCGGTAGTCTGTCCGGCGCCGGGGTGCAATGTGACCACTCAGCTGCACCGAAACTTGCATCCGGATATCGGCATCTCCAGCATCCCGGTCCAGTATGACGAGGTGACCTGCGCGGGCATCCAGGCCATGAGCGAGCGAACGGTGGATGCGGTCAAGATCTTTCGCAGCTATCACCCGGACATGGTGTTTTTCGGCTGCACCACGGGCAGCCTAATTGGCGGCGACGGGTATGACCAGCGCCTGGGCGAGGCGCTGAAAGCGGCTACCGGCGCGCGGTATGCCTCTACCACCACCACGGCGGTGCTCCGGGCCCTGGAGGCGCTGGAAGCGGGCCGGATGACCATCGTCACCCCCTACCCGGACGAGGTCAACGAGCGGGAAAAGGTATTTTTGGAACATCTGGGCTACCAGGTGGACGAGATCCGGGGCCTCAACCACCGGGACCCGAAATACATCCCGTTGACTCAGCCTCAGGAGATCTATCACTTGGCCAAGGCGGCCTGGCGGCCTGGCGGAGACGCGTTGTTCATCAGCTGCACCGGGCTGTGTATCCTGGAGGTCATCCCCGCGCTGGAGGCCGAGCTGGGCGTACCGGTGGTCACCAGCAATCAGGCTTCGATCTGGGATATCGGGGAATTCTTTGGGGCCCACGGCCCCCGGAGCCGGGAGCTGGGGCGGCTCTTTACCCTGCGCGCCTCCAACCGAGACGAGGTGGAGCTGAACCAAAAAGCGATGTAACAAGGAGGAAACGCCCGTGATCTTTGACTGCAAAATGGGAAACAACACGCCGGAGGAACTGCGGGACAAGGAGAATATCCGCGAGCTGGTGGAATACGAGCGCTACTGCCGGGACTATGAGCACTGGGAGCAGATGCGCGCATGCTATTTTGACGACGCCCAGGTGTGTACCTCCTGGACCACCGCCAACATCGACGATTTTGTGGAGGGTTCCCGCCGCCGGGCGGGTATCCCACCCCGGCACAAGATCTTCAATACCATCGTCTGGCTCAATGGAAACCGGGCCTGCGCCGAGTGCATTGCGGTCATCCAGATCCGCTGTCAGCTGGATGGGGACACGGTAGACATGACCACTCATACCCGCATCCATTTCCGGTTGGAGAAGCGGGCGGGCGTGTGGAAAATCTGCTGGATGAGCGGGGTATACGAGAAGGACACGATGCACTCGGCCTACGCCAATGGCAAATTTACCACTACGCCCGAGCTGCTCAGCGCCTACCGGCCCTCCTATGCCAACATGATGTACCGGCAGGTCCGGTATGGCGGGCATCCCAACCCGGATATGGCCGGAGAGGACCGGCCTGAGACGGTGGAGGCCATGTACCGGGAGAGCAGTGCCTGGCTGGGCCTGTAGTGCGCAAAAAGCAGCTGCCCGGGTGGGCGGCTGCTGCGGTTTGAAAGGAGGATAAACGCCATGATCAATGTAGGTCTTTTGGGAAGCGGCCGGTTGGGCCATGTCATCGCCGGGGCCATCGCCCAGGGAAAGGTACCGGAGTGCCGGCTGGTGGGGGTGCTGGGGCGGTCCAAGGAACGCTTATTTCCCATGGAGGAACAGTACGGCTGCCGGGCCTGCCAGAGCCCGGAGGAACTGCTGGCCCTGGAGCCCCGCTACATGGTTGAGGCGGCCACCCCCCAGGCCCTTCAGGAACACGCCATCCCCTTTCTGGAGGCCGGATGCAGCGTCATTTGCCTGTCTATGGGGGCGCTCTACGACCAGAAGTTCTATGATGCCGCCGCCCGGGCGGCCCGGGCGGGCGGAAGCAAGCTCTACCTGGCTTCGGGCGTACTGGGCGGCTTCGATCTGGCGGCCACCCTGTCTATGATGGGAAAGCTGAAGGGGACCCTCATCAAGTACAAATATCCGAACGATTCCGGCCGGTGTCCACCGGCGTTGATGGAGCTGCCCGACCAATTTGAGGGCAGCGCCCGGGAGGGCTATCAGCTCTCGCCGGCCCATTTGAACGTGGCGGTGGCCGCGGCGCTGGCCTGCGGCGGGCTGGATCAGACCCGCCTGCGGATCGAGCCGATCACGGACGAGCCCTCCGACAGCTTTGGGCTGGATCTGGAGGGAGAATTCGCCGGAGCGGCCGTGCGCATCCGGCAGGGAGGCTTTGGCGGGCCCTCGCAAGGGACGGCACTGGCCGCCTGGAGCGCCGTAGCACTGCTCAAGCGGCTGACGTCTCCCATTACGTTCTAAAGAAAGCGGAATTGAAATACAACTGAAATTTTAAAATGCGAGGTGTAAAAATTGACCGAGTATACCAAGAATTTGGCCCGATACATTGCCAACGTCCGGTACGAGGACATCCCCGCTGAGACCATCGACCGCGCCAAAAAGCTGACCATGCACTGTGTCGGCGCGACTTTGGCCGCGCTGCCCAGCCCCAGCGTCCGCTACGCAATAAACACCGCCCGGGACACTGTGGGCGAACAGGCGGCGCTCATGTCCACCGCCTGGGGCCTGCCGGGTAAGATGCCCATGAACGGCGCCATTTTCATCAACTCCACCGGCGCAGACACCCTGGATTGGGAGGACTGCTCCTGGACGGGCCACCCCACCGCCGGGTTCGTGCCCGTGGGCATGGCGGTGGCCGAGGCCCTCAACAAGCCGGGGCGGGATTACCTGACCGCAATCATCAGCGGGTTTGAGATCTATCAGCGGGTGGCCGGCTCCATCCAGCCGCCCCCCGATTTTGACATCGTGAAAAACGGCTGGGGCCTGTGCTCTTGGCAGATCTGGGCCTGCTCGATGCCCGCGGGCAAGCTGTTGGAGTGTAATGAAGAGCAGTTTAATCTCCTCATGGGGGCCACCGCCTGCGAGACGCCGGTCATCGACACCATCATCCACAAGCAGATGTCCGATTTTTACCACCTGCAATTCGGTTTTACGGGGATGAACGGCACCATGCTGGCCCGGATGGCCAAGCGGGATGAGCTGGACAACATGTACGACATCTTCGATATCGAAGGGGGCTATGCCTTCATGATGCAGCGGGGCGACCATCCGGAGTGGCTGGAGCGCAATGTGGGCAGCGAGTACATGTTCAACGAGATCCTCTTCAAGCACTGGCCGGCCAACATGTGGATTCAGACTCCGCTGGACTGCCTGGACCAAATGAAGCGGGAATACGGTTTCCAGGCAGGGGACATCCAGTCCATCGAAATCACGCCCGGCTTCCAGTTCCGGGACGGCTACCGGCCGGAGGGCTACCGCAGCGTCAAGGACGGCCAGTTCTCCATCCCCTACTGCCTGGCGGCCTACCTGCTCAAAGGAGAGGCCGGGCCCAACTGGTTTGATGAAAAGCACCTGAACGACCCGGAACTGCTGGACATGGCCTCCCGGGTACACCTGGACAAGGAGCAGGTCCTGCCCCTAAAGCAGTGCTTCAATATCTTTACCGGCGGGTCCTTCCCCAAAGTGGAGATGACCATTACCCTGAAGGACGGCGCAGTCCTCCGGGGGGAGATGCAGTTCCCCAAGGGCCATCCCCGCAACCCCTTCGACTGGGCAGACAGCGAGAAGACCTTCCGCACCGGCGCCCGGGTGGCCGGCCTCACCCAGGAGAAAACCGAGCGCTTTATGGCTCTGTGCAGGGATCTGGAGCACTTGGAGGATATGGCCCAGCTGGCCGAGTGCCTTCAGGGCTAACAGAGTCTATGCGCCTGCGGTCTCATAAAACAGGTAGGCCAGACGCAAGGTGAGGATATCGTCCAACTGGTACACGCAATACCCTGTCAGCTCCTCGATCCGTTTGAGCCGGTGCTGCAGGGTATTGCGGTGTATATAGAGCTTCTGAGCGGTCTCGCCCATATTCATATTGTTCTTGAAGTAGGCGTCCAGAGTCTCTAGGTAGAGCTCCCGCTGAGGGTGGTCCAGAATTCGCTGGAAGGTATGCCGGACAATCTGCCGTTTTACATCCGAGGGGAGGTAGGAGGCAATATTGCCCAAAATCAGATGCCGGCCGGAGAGAATGGGCAGCTGGGGAAACATGCGCTCCCCAAGCTGAAAAGCTTCCAGCATCTGATTGTACTGTCCCCGATAGTCCTCCAGAGAACAACACCGCGGACCGATCATCACCTTGGCGGCCAGGCAATAGTTATCCCGGGCGTCCTCAAGGATGAGACTGCAAATCTCGAGCAGCTTTTTTTCGTACTGGGCAGGCGCATGGCTGCGGTCAGCGCACAGGACAAAGACGGCCTCATGCTCCAGATCGGGCAGAATCAGGTCCCCGCGGAAGGTAAAGCGCATCCGAAAAAGCTCCAATACGTTGGTCAGGGCATTTTTGAACAGCGGCCCGCCGTTCCCGCCGGAGAGCGGGGAAAAGCGCGTGAGCAGGATGGTGCGCGGGATGTCCGGTTCAATATGCTGGGAGGCCAGCGCCTCCCGCAGGCGGATCTGGTCGGTGTGTGGAGAGAGCAGGCGCATGAGGACCTGGCTGTGGGAGGCGTTGCGGATCGTGCTTGACTGGATGTCAAACTCCCGCTCCAGCATCATCTCGGCGATGGCCTTCGCCATCTCGAGATAGGGGGCGACTTGCGCCTCCGGGCCGGAGAGCCCCACCGCCCCCACAAGCTGATTGCGCACAAACAGGCAGCGGCCGCTGCCGCACTCCTTGACGGGGGGGATCTTGAGCTGGGTATTCCAGCTGCGGCTGCGGTATTCCGCCATGCGCAGACAGGCGTCCTTATGGCGCCTGCCCATTACACGCAGGTCGCTGGCGCCCACAATGATGCCGTCGGCGTTGATCACCACCACGTCATAAGGCTGGGTCGCCTCTAATTTTTTTACCAGCCGTCCGGCCAGGACAGGAGTCAATTCCATCGCATGCAACGCCTTCTTTTGAAAAACCCGCGCCCAAGGGCATATGAGGAAAGGAAACTATTTATTTATTTTAGCACAGCCGCAAAGGGTCCACAACGGGTTTTTATTGATAAAAGCAATGGAAAATATTGAAATGCCGGTCCCATCCGCATCGCGCGGGGGTAAAAGAGGAGAAAACGTATGGGCAAATATGCGATCATTGGGTTTGGATGTGCCGGTTATCACGCGGCAAAGGCCCTGCGGGAGCGGGCACCGGAGAGCCGGATCCACGTCTATTCCGACACCGGAGAGGGGCCGGCCAACCCTATGCTGACCACCTATTATGTGGCAGGAAAAATTTCCAGAGAAGCGCTGTTCCCCTTGGGCGGGCAGGCGGAGATCGCCCGGGCCTTAGACTTGGAGCTCCATGCCTGCGCGCCGGTCCAGCGAGTCTGGGCTAGGGAACATGTGGTGGAGCTGGCGGATGGCTGGCGGGAGAATTACGACGGCATTGTGCTGGCTACCGGTTCCCATGCCCTGGTCCCGCCCATTCCGGGCCGGCCGGAAAAGGACGTCTATGTGATGCGTACGCCAGGGGATGCCGACGCCCTCCTGAAGCGAATCAAGCGGGGAATTTCCTCCGCCCTGGTGATCGGCGCCTCCTGGGTTGGAATTAAGGTGGCGGAGGCCCTGTATGCCCATCAAGTTCCTACGGTGATTGCGGATATGGCGCCCCGTATTTTTCCGACGGCTACCCTGCCCGAGGTGGCGGAGGAGATCCACACCCGGCTGGAGACCATGGGGATCGGTCTGAAATTCGGCTGCGGTGTCAGCGCCATGGACCGGAGTCCCGCAGGGATTCTCTCCCGGTTCAGCGACGGGAGCGAGCTGCAGTCGGAGATTGTGGTTCTCTGCCTGGGCGTCCGGGCGGCGGTGGAATGCCTGGACCGGGAGGAGATCCAAATCGGCCGGGCGGTTCAAGTCAACGAGCGGATGGAGACCAGCGTATCGGGAGTTTATGCGGCGGGGGACTGCTGCGAAGCGCGGGAGCTGCTGACCGGCCAGTGGATGGCGGTCAACCTGTGGGCCAACGCCGGGATGCAGGGCCGCATCGCGGGGTGCAATCTGGCGGGCGGAGATGAGGTTTATCAGGGCAATCTGCTGCACAATATCACCCACGCGCTGGGCATGGATTTCATCGGGATTGGGGACAACCGGGCAGAGGGCCGGCGGCTGACTTACCGGGCCCCAGAGGGCTGGCGGCTGGACCTGGTGTGCCGGGAGGGACGGCCGGTGTGTGTCAACCTCTTGGGCAATGAGGGGCTGTCCGGGCCGCTGAAGGCGGTTCTGCTCAAGCAGACAAAGGGAGGACCGGCGGCGCTGAGTACCGAGGAATCCGTCACACTGACGCGGGCCGGAATGCCGCCGGAAATCATCCGAACACTGGGAGGAGCAAAGTATGCTGACGCTTGAACAGAAGATCCGCGCCAAAATTCCGGGAGCGGATACGGGAATTGAGATCAAAAAGACAGTGTGCGACATCTGCGCCCCGGACCATCACTGCGGGATTGACGCCTATGTCAAGGACGGGAAAGTACTCAAGGTGGAGGGCACACGGGAACATCCCTACAGCCACGGGAGCCTGTGTACCAAGGGACTGTGCAGCCGGGAATATATCTACCGCTCCGACCGGCTGCGCACCCCTCTGCGGCGGGTAGGGCCCAGGGGGGCGGGACGGCTGGAGCCCATTACCTGGGAGGAGGCCTACCGGGCCGTGGCCGAGGGGCTCAACCGGGTAAAAAAGACCTATGGGCCCCACAGCGTAGCCTTTTTTGCCGGACACGGAAAATGGTTCCGGCCCATGATGCAGCGCTTTGCCTACGACTTCGGCTCGGTGAATTTTGGCAGCGACTGCAGCGTGTGCAATGTGTCCCTCATCTTTGCCCGGATCATCAGCGCCGGGTGCAATTACAGCCCGGATATTGCCCACGCCAACACCTTTCTGGGCTGGGCCTTTGGAGGTTACTATTCCAGCTACCACGATGTCCAGGAGGTGGCCGCTCTGAAAGAGCGGGGCGGCAAGGTCATTCTCATTGACACCCGGGTGACCCCGGCGGCAAAAAATCTGGCCGATCTCTTCCTCCAGATCAAACCGGGAACCGATGGGGCCCTGGCGCACGGCTTTGCCAAGCTCATTATAGAAAACGGCTGGATGGACCGGGACTTTGTGGAACAGCACACCTTTGGCTTTGAAGAGTACAAGGCCTATGTGCAGCAGTTTGACCGGAAGACGGTGAGCAAAATCACCGGCGTGCCGGAGGAGCTCATCTACGAGGCGGCCAAACTCTACGCCACCAACGGCCCGGCCTGCATCAACGAGGTCTGCTTTAACCTTGCCCACAACTACAACGGCCAGCAGAACTACCGGGCCATCACCGGTCTCAACGCACTGACCGGGAATTTTGACCGGGCGGGCGGAGCGCTGCCCGCGGTTGGGACCTATAACATGCGCAGCGCCGGTTTTCCGACCCGGGAGGGAGCCTTCAGCGGGGCAAACCGCCCAGAGCACCCCCGCATTGGCGAGGGGCGCTTTCCCCTCTGGGATATGCTCTGGGGGGAGTATCAGGCGGTCACACTGCCTGAACAGATCCTCGGCGGAGGGGACTACCCAATCAAGGCGCTCTTCGCCGCGGGACTGAATGTGCGGATGCTGCCTGACACGAACAAAACCCTCCGGGCGCTGGAGGCACTGGACTTTTTTGTGGACACGGATCTCTTCCTGACGGATGCGGCCCAGTATGCCGACATCGTCCTGCCTGTGTGCAGCTCCTTCGAGCGGGGAGAACTGAAGGTCTATCCAGGGGGCTACGCCATGATGACTGAGCCGGTGATCCCGCCCCTCTACCAGTCCAAGACCGACGTGGAGATTTTCTCCGAACTGCTGCCCTACTTAGGGCTGAAGGATGAGCTGCTGGAGCAGGGATATGACGCCTGTATCGACTGGATCCTGGAGGGAACCGGACTGAGCGTGGAGAGCCTGCGGGCGGCGGGCGGAGCCGTGAAGGCGCCGGTGGCCCGGGAATACATCCCGGGCAGCTATGTGGCAGGTGGGATGAAGACCCCCTCGGGCAAGTGGGAGTTCCACGCCCAAATGCTGGACCGGTTTACGCAGTCCCATCATTTGGAGCCCTTGGCCACCTATGTGGATTGCTTTGCCGATGACCGGGACCCGGCCCTGGCGGAGGACTACCCCTATATCCTGACCACCGGGACCCGGGTGCCCAATACCATTCACTCCCGGCTGCACCAGGTGCCCTGGGCCAGAAGTTTGCGGCCTTCCCCCCTGCTGGAGATCAGCAGGAGCGATGCGCAGGAACTGGGAATAGCCCAGGGAGAACCGATAGAGGTGGAGACGCCCCAGGGGAGGGTGTGTGCCCCGGCTAAAATCAGCGGCAAGATCCAGAAGGGCAATGTGCTCCTGGTCCACGGGTATGGAGCGTGTGACGCCAGCAGCCTGCTCTCCTCGGATCACCTGGACCCCTATTCCGGGTTCCCGTGCTACCGCTCCAGCCGCTGTATGCTGAGAAAGGCGGAAGAATGAATGAGATACTATATCCTGTTCCACCCGGAGAAATGCTGCGCCTGCGGGGCCTGCGCGGTGGCCTGCATGGATCAGAACGACGTGGACGTCCAGCACGGGGAGAAGGGTTACCGCGCGGTGTATGAATATGAAGATGCCGGCGGCGCCATGGGCGAATGCACCTATCTGTCGATCTCCTGCCGGCACTGCGCCGATGCGCCCTGCGTAGCGGGCTGCCCAACCGGCTGTTTGAGCAAGGAGCCCTCCACCGGTATGACAGTGGCCGAGCGCAGCCGCTGCATCGGCTGCCACTCCTGTGCCATGGCCTGTCCCTTTGGCATCCCCCGGTTCAGCGCCGGGGATGGCAAGGTCCTCAAATGCGACGGCTGCTTTGTCCGCCTGGCCTGTGGTCTCCAGCCAGCCTGTGTCCGGGCCTGCGCCTTTGGGGCCCTCACATGCGTGGATGAGGCGGAGTTCCGCCGCCTGGAGGAGAATCATGCCATCTCGGCCATGCTCCGGGCAGTCAACCAGACCGGTTAACCGGCTGTACCTGGGACCCATCAACTGTTTTAAGGAGGAATCTATGGAACCATGGACCTTTTCCGGGCTGCCCTATGTGCGGCCTGATTTTCAATTGGTCAAGGCCCGTCTGACGCAGGTGGAGGCGGACATCCGGGCCGCAGACAGCGCGGCACAAGTATGGGAGGCTATCCAGGAGTTCGACGCAGAAGACCGCGCCCTCTCCACCCAAACCACCATCGCCCATATCCGCCATACGCTGGACACTGCAGACCCGTTTTATGAGCGGGAAGAGACCGCCCTCCAGGACGGTCTCTTCTCCGTCACGCCTCTGACGCTGGCCATCTATCGCGCGCTGAGGGAGAGCCCCTTCCGGGGGGAGATTGAGACGAGGCTTGGAAAGCAGTATTTCGTACAGATGGAGATTCAGCAAAAGCGCTTCTGTGAGGCAAATATCCCCCTCATGCGCCGGGAAAACCAGCTTAAGGACGAGTACCAGAAGATCATGGCTTCCGCCGCCATCCCCTTTGAGGGGAAAACCCTCAACCTCTATGGGCTCCGAAGGTACTTTGAGGGGGAGAATCGCGCCCGGCGGGCCGCCGCCTTCCGGGCCTACTCCGACTTTTACCACGCCCAAGAGAGGCGCTTAGAGGAAATCTGGGATGAACTGATCGCCATCCGCAACCAGATGGGGCGTAACCTGGGGTTTGAAACCTATATCCCGCTGGGGTATCTCCAGCAGCGGCGGGCCGACTACGGGCCGGAAGAGGTGGCCGCCTTCCGGGAACAGGTACGTACGGTGCTGGTCCCACTGTGCGAGGAGCTCTACCGGGCCCAGGCGAAGCGGCTGGGCGTGGAGCGGGTCATGGCCTATGACGAGAAGCAGATCTTCCCCGACGGGAACGCCGCCCCAGTGGGAGACGAGGCCGCGCTGGTGGAGGCGGCCCGGCGGATGTACCACGATTTGAGTCCGGAGACGGCGGAGTTTATCGATTTTATGATCGGCCATCAGCTCATGGACCTGACCAACCGCCCCGGGAAGGCGGCGGCCGGGTACATGACCAGCCTGCCGGTATTAAAGGCGCCCTTTGTCTTTTCCTGCTTCAACGGAACCACCGGCGACGTACAGGTTCTGACCCACGAGATGGGCCATGCGTTCGCGGGCTACCTGACCATGCGCGCCCAGCCGGTCAAGGACTTTTTTGCCAAATCCACTGACATCTCCGAGATCCACTCTATGTCCATGGAGCAGTTTTCCTATCCCTACGCAGAGCTGTTCTTTGGCGCAGGTGCGGATAAATTCCGCTTCGCCCATCTCCAGGAGGCCATTACCTTTGTGCCCTTCGGCGTGGCCATTGATGAGTTCCAGCATATTTGCTATAGCCGCCCGGAGCTGACGGCCAAAGAGCGGACCTGGGAGTGGCACAAGCTGGAGCAGAAATATATGCCCTGGCGGACTTATGACCCGGAGGACGGGTTTATGGCCCGGGGCGGCTATTGGTATCATAAGCTGCATATTTTCCTCTACCCCTTTTATTACATCAACTATACCCTGACCACCATGGGCGCCATGGAATTCAAGCAGAGGATGGCCCAGGACCCCCAGGGGACCTGGCAGGACTATCTGCGCCTGTGCCGCTCGGGCGGGAGCCGGGGGTATTTTGACACGCTGCGGTATGCGGGCCTGTCGATTCCATTCGAAGCCGGTGCAGTGGAACGCTGTACCCGCTATGCCCGGGAGATTCTGCTGCGGGAGGCGGAGCGGTACGCCTAAGAAACCGAAAAAGAACAAGGCGGAGCGGGAGACCGGGAAGGGCCCCGCTCCGCCTGTTTTTCTGACAGAGCGAACCCCCGGGGGCCAGGCGGCCCCGGGGGGTTTGCCAGAATGGGACGGGTTTATGCCGTGAGGATGACCCGGACTACGGCATCCTCCCCGATGGTCCCGCTGTAGTAGACGGTAAAGGTGTCCGCATAGGACTTGGCCGCCGAGAGGCTGGTCCACTGCCCGCTGTCGGAGTTGTAGACCTGCACCTCATCGCTGATGCTGACCCGGACGCCATCCAGGACCACGGCATCCTCCCCGTCGAAGGCCGAGCGGGCCACGCCCTCCGCCTCCTCCAGGGTCACTACGCCGGCGGTCTTACCGTCGCTGGTGGCGGCAACGCCGCCCACGGTGTTGTTGCGCACCGAGTTGGAGCCGGTAATATATTCCTCAGTTGTGCCGCTGCTGTTCTCCACCGCTACCGTCCGGTTGGTGACCTGCATGTCCCCGGACCCCTCAGTTTGGGTGCCGGTGCGCAGGAAGCCATAGGTGTAGGCGTTTCCGGTCACGTCGTCTAGGACGATGACCGCCACCTCGCCAGCGGCGTTGGTCCCAACATAGGAGATGTCACTGGCGCTGACGGTGCCGGTTACAATGTCCTCCAGTTCCACCCGGACAGCCAGGCTTCGGCCCACCCGGTCATAGACGGCCACGTCACTGGCCAGAGGCACTCCGCCCAAGGTGCCGGCAGCCACATTCAGGGAACCGGAGATACTGCTGCTGGTGATACGGTACAGTGCAATTTCCCCAATACCGGTGGAGTTTACCCGTACCAGCTCGCCGACCTCTACCGAGGTGCTGGAGCTGCGCGCTCCGGAGACGGTCAACCCGTTGAAAAGCTCGACCGCACTGTTCTCACCGGCGGAGGTGACCAGGCCCAAAATCTGAGCGGTCAGATCGTCGGGGTCGCAGGCATAGGCCACCTCCCCTGCGCCGTTGAGGACCACGGTGACGCGCTCCCCTACCTGAAACTGGGTGAGGGTATCCAGGGCCTCGTCGGCCACTTCCAGCTCCATCCCCAGCAGGGTGATGGAGGTGGGATTGGCGGCGTTGGGGCTGGCGTTCTCATAGTAGCCGGTGAGGGTGACGCCCTCATAGGCGGTGGCCTCCGAGGCGGTCACCAGGTCCACCGTGCCGGAGGAGCTATAGTAGAGAGTTACGCTCTCACGGCCCTCCAGCTCGTACCAGGCTGCGCCATAGGTGGTGACCTCTTCATCCAGGATGAGGGCGGTGGAGCTGGAGAGAGAGTAGGTGTTTCCGCTTGCGTCGGTTACGCCGGCGGCATCCGCTTCGGCCAGCGCAAGGGTGCGTACAGTGTCGCCGCCCGGCAGGAAACCGCTGACCCGTCCCTGCTCATCTAGGAGGAGAGTACCCCGGCGGTTTACCAGAGTGTCTGGGAGGTCTGTGGCCTGCTCATACCAAGTCAGTCCCCGAGCCGAGTCATAAACCAGAGCTGTGTGAAGGCTCCCGTCGGCGGCTTCCGCGTCGTTGGAGAGGAGTGCCGCGTCCTCCACGGTGGAGGAGGCCAGGAGGGAGATATAGTCCTGCCCCTGGGCGGTGTCGCCCTGGATCATGGCGTAGAGGAGCAGGGCGGCCTCTCCACGGGTGAGGGCGGCGCCGGAATTGGAAGAAATACCCTCCATCAGGCCCAGAGTAGCGGCCTTCTGCATGTAGTCCTCCGGCCAGAGGGGCCCCACATCCTCATCCGTGTAGCCCATCAGGCGCAGAACGATGGTCACCGCCTGGCCAACGGTGACGGAGTCATCGGGACCGAAGCGGCCGTTGCCGTATCCGTTGATGAGGCCCTCGCTCTGGGCCAGGTTCACATAGGCCGCCGCCCAGTGGGAGGCGCTCAAGTCGGAGAAGAGCGTGCGGTAGGCGCTGCTCTGGACCTGGTCCCCATGGCCCTCGGCCAGCACCGCCAGAACACAGAACTGGGCCCGGGTCAGCAGGTCGTCCGGGTGGTATCCCCCGTCAGAATAGCCCGAGACGATGCCCAAGCTGGAGAGAACGGCCACCGCTTCCGCGGCGTCCGGGTCGGTCACATCGGAGAACGACGCGGCCTGGGCCGTGGAGAAGAGGGAGGGGCCCAGCAGGCTCAGGGCCAGGACCAGAGCCAGGAGGGCGGAGAACACGCGGGTTTTCATGGGACACACCTCTTTCTATTAGTCGGCCCGCAGGGCGTCCACGGGCTGGAGATTGGAGGCCTTCACGGCCGGATAAATGCCAAAGATGATGCCGATAGCCACCGAAAAGGTGAAGGCCCCTGCGGTGACCAGGGCGCTGGGCAAGAGAATCAGGTCATACATGGCCTTGCCCAGAACCAAGGAGAGGCCGAAGCCCAGGGCGATACCGATGAGCCCGCCCATGCCGCTGAGGATGCCCGCTTCTACGAGAAACTGGGTGATGATCTCGCTGCGGGGGGCGCCGATGGACTTTTTGATGCCGATCTCCCGGGTGCGCTCGGTGACGGTGACCAGCATGATGTTCATAATGCCGATCCCTCCCACCAGCAGAGCGATGGAGGCAATGCCCCCCAGCACCACGCTCATGGAAGCCGTCTCCTCGGTGCTCTCGGTCATGGCGGAGTTTCCATTTTCCAGGCTGTACTCCCCTACGCTGGAGGAGACCAGCTCGGCCAGATAGACATCCAGAGCGTTGAGCACCGTGTCCACATGGTCGGAGGTGTCCACCTTTACGGTGATCGCCGTCACATCGGCGCTCTGGAGGAGCTCGCGATTCAGGCTATAGGGCACCGAAATCATATGATCCATAGAGTCCTCTGCGCCGCCGTCTTTCTGGTAATAAGTCCCTATTATGGTAAAGGGGATGCCGCTGAGGTAGACAGTCTCCCCAATAGGGTCGGTGTAAGGAAAGAGGGTGTCGGCCACATAGGAGCCCAGGACGCAGACCTTGCTGCGCTGCTGAATGTCATAGTAGCTCAGATCCCGGCCATCTTCCAGGGTGTAGTTATTGCAGGCGGCAAACTGGTCGCTGCCCAGATAGATGGTGCAGGTATCCAGGGTGGTGGTGCGGTACTTTACCGGCAGGTCGGTGGTGGCAGAGGGAGAGACCCCTTCCACCATGTCCCCCAGGGTTTCATTTCCATACGTATAGACTGCGTCATACACATCCACCGCCCGGGTGCGGTCGTACCAGGTGAGGGTGATGTTGACCTTGTTGACGCCCAGCTTCTCGTAGTAGGCGGTGATATCCGCGTTGTAGCCCGAGACCATCGCCACCAGGACGAGCACGGCGGTGACGCCGATAATGATGCCCAGCATCGTCAGGAAAGAGCGGCCCTTTTTCTCCTGAATGGAGTCCAGGGCCATGATGAGTGCGTTCATAGCCTTCCCACCCCCGTCAGCCGGCCCCGACCGCGGGTACCAGGACCCCGTCCCAGACGCTGTCGTGGACGATATGGCCGTCCC
Source organism: uncultured Oscillospiraceae bacterium (assembly GCA_944386885.1). Taxonomy (GTDB): domain Bacteria; phylum Bacillota; class Clostridia; order Oscillospirales; family Oscillospiraceae; genus Pseudoflavonifractor_A. Next base: position 33,972 of record CALXCU010000121.1, read on the forward strand.
GCACCTGGACCGTGCGGCGGGCCTGTGCGGCGATGGAGTTATCATGGGTGATGAGGATGACGGTGGTACCTCCGGCGTTGAGTTCCTTCATCAGTGAGAGGACCTGAGTGCCGGTTTTGGAATCCAGAGCGCCGGTGGGCTCGTCGGCCATGAGGACTGGGGAGCCCGTGGCGATGGCCCGGGCGATGGCCACCCGCTGCTGCTGTCCACCGGAGAGCTGGGTGGGGCGGCTGTCCGCCTTGGAGAGGATCTCTACTTGTTCCAGGGCGGCCATTGCCCGCTCTTTCCGCTGGGCAAGAGGGATTTTCTGATAGAGCATAGGCAGGGCCACATTCTCCCACACTTTCAGAGAGGGAATCAGGTTATAGCCCTGGAAAATAAAACTGATCTGGCGGGAGCGGATGAGTTCCAGTTCACGGCGGCTCTTCTCCCGGATGGGAACCCCGTCCAGATAGTACTCGCCGTAGGTGGGGACATCCAGGCAGCCGAGGATGTTCATCATGGTGGACTTTCCCGAACCGGAGGCCCCGATGACCGCTACGAACTCTCCGCGGTCAATTTCAAGAGAGACGCCGTCCAGGGCGTTGACCTGGTTTTCCCGGCCTTCGCCGTAGATCTTATAGACGTTTTGCAGCTGAATGAGACTCATAATAACGCCTCCTTAACCCATGGGGCCGCCACCGGGGAAGCCCCCTCCCCCGCCGCCGGAGAACCCGCCGCCAGAGAATCCGCCGCCGGAGAAGTCGGGCATCTGGCCGCCGCCGGGGAAGCCGCCCTCGCTGTTCTCTTCCCCACTCTCACTGGTGCTGTCCCCGCCGGAGGGAGCGGCCTGCTGATAGCGGGTGAAGACCACATCGCCCTCCTCTGCGCCGGAGAGGATGCGCACATACTGGCTGTTGGACTCGCCGATCTCCACCGGCACGGCGTAGAAGCCTTCGGGCACGTCCTCGGCCTCCACGGCGTTTTCCGGCGCGGTATCGGATTGGATGTATAGGCAGGTCTCCCCATCGGAGGACTGCTTCAGAGCGGAGATGGGGGCCAGGAGCCCTTCGGAGGTGTCGCCTACTTGGATGGAGTAAGATACGTTTACGCCGGCGGAGAGCGCCCCGTCACTGGGGATCTCAATGGTCGCCGGGAAATAGGCCACGCCGCTGGAGTTGGTGGCTTCATAGCTCACCTCCGTCACCGTGCCGGTAAAGGATTGATCGGCGTCGCTGCTGGATCCCGAGCGGGTGATGGCCACTTCGGTACCGACGGTGACATTTTCAATGTCCAGCTCATCGATGTTTACCTGGATCTCCATCGTGTCCAGATTGTAGATGACCACCGCTGTGCTCCCGGACTGCCGGGGGGATTCTCCGGCGGTGACCCCCACCTGGATGACCTGCCCGGAAATCTCGGCGGTGACGGCGTAGTCGGCTCGGTCCTCCTCGGTTTCGGCAATGAGCTCCTCATAGTCGGCAATGCGCTTCTGCGCCTGGGTAATTTGATTCTGGACACTGGTCAGCTGATCCTCGTACTCGCTGCCGTCTACCACAAAGAGGGTCTCGCCCTGGGTGACTGTACCGTATGCCACCGGAGTGGCAGTCGTGAGCTCACCGCTGGTCTCGGCGGTGAGGGTCTCGGTGTTGTTATACTCCAGGGTGCCCGAGATGGCTGAGTAGATAGGTGTTCCGGCGCTGGAGAGGACATAGGACGCGCAGCTCATACCCTCGGTGAGGGCGCCGGGGTTTTCCACAGTGATGGTTACCGCAAAGCACTGCGTCCCCTCGGTGGTGTAGCGGGAAACCTTCTGGATGTCGGTGACGGTGCCCTCCAGGTTGAGCATTAGGCTGGAAATGGATACCTGAGCGGCGGATCCAATGCGGATCTCGTCCTCATAGGCGTAGCTATAGTACTCGGTGAGCTTCATAGCGCTGTCGTCCACCAGTACAGCCAGAGCAGTCCCGGTTTGAACGCTGTCCCCTGCCTCCACGTTTACCTGGGTAACGGTGCCGGAAAAGGGGGCGGTGACCGTCAAGTTGGCCAAGGATTCCTGGAGATCGGCCAGGTTGTCTTGATAATCCTCCAGAGATTCCTGGAGGGAGGTAATCTCGTCTTCGTACTCACCAATGAGCTCATCCAGCTCCGAGTCGTCCTGCTCGTAGAGCAGATCTCCCGCCTCTACGGTATCGCCGGCCGCTACATAGACAGCGGTGACCTCGGCGGTCGAGGCGGTGGTGACGCTTTGGCTGTCCCCCGGAAGGGTGACGCCGGTGCCGGTGATGGTAGTGGCCAGACTCCCAGTGGTCAGGGTCTCGGTGAGCATCTCCAGCTCTTCCTCCTGAAAGAAGAGAGTGTAGATCCCAAAGGCGGCCCCACCCAGCAGGACCAGTACAATCAGGGAGATGAGCAGCCGCCGAATGGGAAAGTGGCGGCGGTGCTTTGCGGGGGCGGAAGGAGCGGCCGGACCGGCCGCGGGAGATAATTCCATTTGCATAGGATCAGCCTCCTATTCCGATTTCGCCTCCAAGTATACGGGAGAAAGCTGAAATTGCTCTGAAAAGTAAGGGTGAGCAGAAATATTTTTAAAATATGCCCCGTTTCGCCCTCATCCGGCTGGATGTTATGAAGATATTCCCCATGTGCCCTGCAAATCTCCGCTAGACCTTGTTTGAAAAATCGAGAGAATTGTGTTAAATCAACAAGATAGCGATAGCGGCAAGGTAAACGAAGGCCAGGAATGAGGCATCCAGTTTGTCATATCTGGTGGCAATTCTGCGGAACCA
>CALXCU010000122.1 GCA_944386885.1 uncultured Oscillospiraceae bacterium
TGGTGAAGTCCCTGACTTCTTACGGCGCCTTCGTGGACATCGGCGGCGTGGACGGCATGGTCCACATCTCTGAGCTCTCCTGGAGCCGCATCAAGGACCCCTCTGAGGTGGTCAAGGTGGGCGACACCGTGGATGTGTACGTCATCTCCGCCGACAAGGAGAAGAAGAAGATCTCCCTGGGCATGAAGGACCGCAGCGAGGATCCCTGGGCCAAGTTTACCTCCACCTATGACGTGGGCTCCGTGGCCAACGTGAAGGTGGTCAAGCTGATGACCTTCGGCGCCTTTGCTGAGATCGTGCCCGGTGTGGACGGCCTGATCCACATTTCCCAGATCGCCGACCACCGCATCGACAAGCCCGGCGATGTGCTCAGCGAGGGGCAGATGGTGGATGTGAAGATCACCGACATCGATTTCGAGCACAAGAAGGTCTCTCTGTCCATCCGTGCCCTCCTGGAGGACGCCAAGCGCGCCGAAGAGGACGCCGGGGACGTCGAGGAGTAATTGCATCCGGTCGCCCGGTATGGCATAGGAACAGCCCGCTTCTAGCAGAAGCGGGCTGTTTTGCTGCGATTTTACAGGAGATTGCGGGAATTTCGCTTGCCAAAGCGTCTAAGTGGGCATATAATACTGTATGTAATGATAGGAGAAACGGTCACAAGAGAAGATGCTGCTAGGAGGTGTTGGTCTCATGTTCCAGGTAGGCGACAAGATCGTCCACCCCATGCATGGTGCGGGCGTGGTGGACAGTATCGTTCAGAAGAAAGTCAACGGCGTGGTGCGGGAGTACTATGTGCTCAAATTACCTGTGGGCGGGATGCTGGTCATGGTCCCCACGCAGAACTGCGCGGAGATCGGCGTGCGCCCGGTTATCCCAGGGGAGGAGGCCGACCGGGTCCTGGCGGCCATCCCCGGGCTCCAGGTGGAGGAGACTCAGAACTGGAACCAGCGCTATCGTGAGAATATGATGCGCATCAAGAGCGGGAACCTGCTGGAGGTGGCCCGGGTGGTCAAGAGCCTGGTGCGCCGGGACGGGGCCCGGGGCCTCTCCACCGGGGAGCGGAAGATGCTCCACTCGGCCAAGCAGATCCTGATCTCCGAGATCGTTTTATCCCAAAATTCCAGCTATGAGGCGGTGGAAGCCCGCCTGAACCGGGCCTTGAGCTGAGCCCAGCCCGGAAGGCATGCGTGTGCCGGCGGGGCATAGACTAGAGATGTGGTCAGAAAGGAGCCGGCCGGGCTCCTTTTTGCTGCGGAGCGTGAGAAAGGCGGGAATGATGACATGGGTCTGTTCCAGCGGCTGCGCCGCAAACGAGAGGCATATCCCTACTGCGCGGCGGTAGTGCCGGCCGCCGGGTCCTCCAGCCGGATGGGCCAGGATAAGCTCTTCCTCCCCCTGAACGGGGTTCCGGCGCTGCTGCACACCCTGCGGGCGCTGGACGCGTGCCCCCGCATTCATGAGATCGTGGTGGTCACCCGGGAGGACCACCTGGTCCCCATCAGCCAGCTGTGCAGGGAGGCAGCCCTGGAGAAGGTGCGCAAGGTCGTCAAGGGGGGCGAGACCCGCACGGCCTCGGTGCTGGCGGGCATCCGAGAGGTGGACGAGCGCACGGCTCTTATCGCCATTCACGACGGGGCGCGGCCTCTGGTAAGCCAGACGGTGCTGGAGGAGGTGCTCTCTGCCGCCGCCGTATGCAGCGCCGCCGCCCCGGCGGTGCCGGTGACGGACACGGTGAAGCTGGCCCGGGACGGCGTGGTGGAGTCCACTCCGGACCGGAGCGCCCTCTTCGCCATTCAGACGCCCCAGGTCTTTGATGCCGACCTGATCCGCACCGCCCTGATCCGGGCGGAGGAGGACGGGGCGGATCTGACCGACGACTGCGGCGCGGTGGAGCGGCTGGGTTTCCCAGTCCGGCTGACGGCGGGGGAGTACGCCAATTTGAAGATCACCACCCCGGAGGACGCGGCCATTGCGGAGGCTCTGCTGGACTGGAGGGAGAACCATTGAGGATCGGACACGGTTACGACGTACATAAGCTGGTAGAGGGCCGGCCCCTTATCCTGGGGGGTGTGGCCATCCCCTGGGCGCGGGGGCTGCTGGGTCACTCAGATGCCGACGTGCTCACCCATGCGGTGATGGACGCGCTTCTGGTTGCGGCGGGGCTGTGGGACATCGGCCACGCCTTTCCTGACGACGACCCGGCCTACGAGGGGGCGGACAGCCTTGTTTTGCTGGACCGGGTGATGGAGATGCTCCGGGCGCGGGGGTATCGGGTGGGCAATGTGGACGCCACTATTCTGGCCCAGCGGCCCAAGCTGGCCCCTCACATCCCCCAAATGCGGGCGAACCTGGCCACCCGGATGGGGGTGGAGCCGGACCGGGTGAACGTGAAGGCTACTACAGAAGAGGGCCTGGGCTTCACCGGCGCGGGGGAGGGCATGGCGGCCCACGCCGTGGCCCTGCTGGAAGAGAGCGACTGAATCAGGGCGGCGGCCGGTGCTTCCGGCCGCCGCTTTTTGCACCTCCCGCCCGGGGCTGGCATAGGATGGGACGAGAGGAGCGTTTGCCATGGTCTATTATCTCATTGTCTGCCGTTCGCTGACCTATGCCCAGCGGACAGCCGCCACCCTGGAGCGGGTGGGGATCGGGGCCCATATCCTGCGCTCCCCCAAGCTGATCGCGGGGGAGGGCTGTGGGTACTCGGTGAAAGTGTCGGAGCGCAATCTGGCCCAGGCCCTCACCGCTCTGGCCCGGGCGGGCCTGAGCCCGAAGCGGGTATTCATTATCGCCGGGGATGGCAGCTACCGGGAGGTGCGGCTATGATCTACCTGGACAGCGCGGCCACTACCCTGCAAAAACCGCCCGCCGTCGCCCGGGCGGTACACTTTGCCGTGGGTCATCTGGCCAGCCCCGGCCGGGGCGGCCACCCGGCGGCCCAGCGGGCGGGAGAGACCGCCTTTCACTGCCGGACTCTGGCGGCCCGGCTCTTTGATGTGGAGAGCCCGGAACAGGTGGTTTTTACCAGCAGCGCCACCCATGGGTTGAACATTGCCATCAAGACGCTGGCCGCCCCGGGGGACCGGGTGGTCATTTCCGGCTACGAGCACAATGCGGTTACCCGTCCCCTCCACGCCCTTGGGGCCCGGGTAGAGGTGGCCTCCGGCCCTCTTTTCGCGCCGGAGGAGACCTTGGCCGCCTTTGAGAAGCTGGTGACGCCGGACACGGCGGCGGTGGTGTGTACCCATGTCTCCAATGTGTTCGGCTATGTCCTGCCGGTGGAGACGATTGCCGCCCTGTGCCGGCGGCGTGGGATCCCTTTTATCCTGGACGCCTCCCAGTCGGCTGGGGTGCTGCCCCTGTCGCTGAGGGAGCTGGGGGCGGCCTTTATCGCCATGCCCGGCCACAAGGGCCTCTACGGCCCCCAGGGTACCGGGCTGCTCCTGTGCGGGGAGATACAGCCCGCCACGGTGCTGGAAGGGGGCACCGGGAGCGCTTCCGCTCTGGCAGAGATGCCCGATTTCCTGCCGGACCGGCTGGAGGCAGGTACCCACAATATGCCGGGGATCGCCGGGCTGATGGAGGGGCTGCGCTTTGTTTCCCGGACAGGACTGCGGCGCATCCGGGGCCATGAAGAACAACTCACCGCGCTGACAGTCCGCCGCCTGGCCCGGGTGAGCGGGGTGCGGGTCTTTGCCGACCCGGACTGTGCCTGCCAAGCGGGGGTGCTCTCTTTTCAGATTCAAGGTATGGACTGCGAGGAGACGGGTGCGGCGCTGGCCCGGCGGGGCATCGCCGTGCGTGCGGGGCTCCACTGTGCGCCGTTGGCGCACCAGACGGCGGGGACGCTGGAGGCGGGGACGGTGCGGGCCAGCTTTTCTGCTTTCAACACACCCCGGGAGGCGCTGGCCTTGGCCGGAGCGGTGGAAGCTCTGGCGGCGAGCCGCCGGAACCCGCCAAGATGAAACAAATCGCCCCAAAGTGGGCATGCTAACCTCCGTAGGAAAAACGCCGCCGGCGTGTGGCGGGGAGGAGGGTGTGCATGCGGACGGGACGCATGGCAGAGCTGGGGAAGGAGCTGGTGCTGGCGGTGATTGGCGGGGCGGCCTACTATGGGATCGAACTGGCCTGGCGAGGCCGCTCCCATTGGACGATGGCGGTGCTGGGCGGGGCCCTCTTCCTGCTGCTGGGGGATATGGGACGGCGGCTGGGGTCAAGCGCTCATCTCTGGGTCAAAGGTATACTGGGCGCGGCCATTATCACACAGGTGGAGCTCTCAGCGGGAATCTGGCTCAATCTGGTGTGGGGACTGGACATTTGGGACTACTCTCGGGTGCCCTGCAATCTGCTGGGTCAGATCTGCCTGCCTTATACGGTGCTCTGGGTTCCTCTGTCCCTATTTGCCATCTGGATGGACGGCTGGCTGCGCCATTGGCTCTTCCGGGAACCCTGCCCCCTCCGCTCCTCCGTATAAGGCGGAGCGGAGGGGAAAATTAACAGAACATTCACGGCCTACCTTCTTGCCAAGGGGCTGGAAAGACAGTATAATAAATAAGTTAAAAAGCACCTGTATCCGGGCGCGGCGTTCCAGCCGCAGGCCGTAAAGGGGGAGACGTTTCCATGGAACAATTGATGCAGTTCGCCCAGGATGCCCTGGGCTATCTCCGTCTGATACATATTACAGACGTGATCGACGTGGCCATCATGTCCTTCATTATCTATAAATTGATTGAGCTGGTTCGCCGTACCAGCTCCGGCCAGGTGGCCAAGGGCGTGCTGCTGCTCCTGGCGGCCCTGTTGGCGGCTCAGTTCTTCCACTTTAAGACACTGAACTTCTTCCTGGGCCGGGTGGTGGAATGGGGGGTGCTGGCCCTTATCATCCTCTTTCAGCCGGAAATCCGCAAGGTGCTCGAGCAGGTGGGCAGCAGCCGCCTGACCGATGTGTTCAGTCACACGGAGGTGCCTGATGAGATCGAGCATGCCATCCAACAGACAGTGGAAGCTTACGCCTCCCTGTCCAAGAGCAAGACGGGCGCGCTGATGGTCTTTGAGCGGAAGAACCGTTTTGACGACTCCATTAAGACGGGCACCGCCCTGGACAGCGAGGTCAACAGCGAGCTGCTCAAAAACCTCTTTTGGAACAAAGCCCCTCTCCACGACGGGGCGGTCATTGTGCGCAACGGACGTATTGTGGGCGCCGGCTGCGTGCTGCCCCTTTCGGGCAACGTGAACATCTCCCGGGAGTTGGGCATGCGCCACCGGGCGGGCATCGGCGCCAGCGAGGTTTCGGACGCGGTGGTGGCCATTGTCTCGGAGGAGACGGGTTCCATCTCGGTGGCGGTGGGGGGCATGCTCAAACGCCACCTGGCCCCTGAGACGCTGGACCGGGTGCTCCACAACGAACTTTTGCCCCAGAAGCCCGCCGGTGAGAGCCAGAAATTCCGCCTCTTCCAACTCGTGAAAGCCAAGAAGGGAGGCAACGGCGATGGAGAAGCAAAACGGTAAACATGGACTGTATGTAGTCCTCTCGGTGGTGCTGGCCATCTGCCTGTGGGTCTATGTGAGCTATATTGACACCAGCACCGACAGCACTTATACCATCCGGAACGTGCCCGTGGAATTTACCGGGCTGGATACGCTGGAAGGGCGGGGGTTGATGATCACCGACGGGGCGGAACAGACCATCACGCTCAATGTGCGCACCAGCTGGAGCGCCGCCCTGAGGCTCTCAGCGGAGACGATGAGCGTCACGGTGGATGTGTCCAGCATCGAGAGCCCAGGCACCTATACCACCGGCTACCGCATCAACTATCCCACCGGGGTATCCAGCAACAGCGTGAGCATCACCGGATCTACTGTTCAAAACGTCACCTACACTGTGGCCCGGCGGACCGAGCGTTCGGTGGAAGTCCAGGGCGTATTCCGTGGCGAGGTAGCCGACGGCTACCAGCGGGAGGAGTTCTCGTTCTCACCCGCTACCATACTGGTCTCTGGTGAGGAGAGCGCCGTTAATCAGGTGGATCACGCTCTGGTGACTATCACCCGGGACGAACCGCTCAGCTCCACCTTCACCGGCGAGATGCCTTTCCAGCTCATCGGCCTGGATGGAGAGGTGCTGGACCTGGAGGAGCTCAATCTGGAGACCGATGTGAGCACCGTCCAGGTGACGCTGCCGGTGGTCCAGCTCAAGGAAGTGGAGCTCACCGTGGACCTGGTCCCCGGAGGCGGAGCCACCGCCGATAACGCCCAGGTGACCATCGAGCCGGAGACGATCACCGTCTCGGGCAGCGAGTCGGATTTGGCTGGCATCTCTACCATCAGCCTGGGGGAGGTCAGCCTGGGCGATATCTTCAGCCAGGACACCTTTACGTTTGACATCCAGCTCTCTTCCGGTCTGGAGAACGTCAGCGGGGTGACCCAGGCCACCGTCACGGTGGAGATCACGGGCCTCACCACCCGCACCCTGGAGGTGGACAACATCCAGTGGATCAACGCCCCGGAGGGCTGTACGGTAGACCTGGTAAGCCAGGTGCGTCAGGTCCAGATCCGGGGTGAGGAGGAGGCTGTCAACGCGGTGGTGGCCTCCCAGATCAGCATTGTGGCCGACCTGACCGACGCCACCATCGGCACCCAGAATGTGCCTGCCAGGGTGTACCTCAACGGAACCAGCGACGTGGGTGTGGTGGGGGCCGACGGATATTACCGCGTGGTGGTCAATATCCAGCGGGAGTGATCCCGGAATGATAAAACATCCAGCCGCCGGAAAAGGGGGGCGTAGCCCCCTGCCCGCGGCCTTTTGGAGGACTGATTTTGTGGAACAGACAGCGCGCGTGACCCGCATTCTGAGCGGAAATCTGGCGGAGATCGCAGTAAAGCGGAAATCGGCCTGCGGCCATGACTGCGCCACCTGCGGCGGCGGGTGCAGCGAGATGGTGGTGGAGAGCGAGGTAAAGGCAGTAGCCGCCAACCCGCTCCACGCCCAGCCGGGGGACACCGTCCGGGTGGAGAGCAAAACGGGGCAGGTCCTGCAAATCGCCGCAGTGGTCTATCTGGTGCCCCTGGTCCTGTTTTTTGTGTTTTGCTTTGCCGGGGCGGGGCTCACCGGCCGGGAAAATGTGGGCCTGCTGCTGGGCGGCGCGGGCTTTGTGCTGGGGATCGCCCTGGCCATCGCCCTGAACCGGTGGGTGCAGCGGCACAACAAGACCTCTTTCGCCATTACCGCCATTGAGGGCCGCTGAGTGTTCGGCTATGTGCGGCCCCGGCGGGAAGAGCTGAAGGTCTGGGAGTGGGAGAGCTATCAGGCGGCTTACTGCGGTCTGTGCGCCGCCATGGGGCGGCGGCACGGCCTGGCGGCCCGGATGTTCCTGAACTATGACTTTACGTTTTTGGCCATGCTACTCCTTCCGGCCCAGCGCCGCCCGGCCCTGAGCCGGTGCCGCTGCCCGGCCCGTCTGGGCTGCGTCAAGAAGAAATGCACCGCCCCCGATCCGGGGATGGACCTGGCTGCCGACGAGAGCGTGATTCTCACCTGGTGGAAGCTGCGGGACGGAGTGGCCGACGGCCCATTTTGGAAGTCTATGGCCTGCCGCCTGCTCTGCGCCCTGCTGGGCCCGGCCTACCGGCGGGCCGCCGCCGCCCAGCCCGCCTTTGCTGGGACGGTGCAGGCCTGCCTGGAGGAGCTCGATGCCTTGGAAAAAGAGGGATGTCCCTCCCTGGACCGGCCGGCAGACTCCTTTGCCCGCCTGTTGCAGGCTGCCGCCCCCGCCACCGGGGAGACGGTCCGGGACCGGGCCACCGCCCAGCTCCTCTACCATGTGGGGCGCTGGATCTACCTGATTGACGCCTGGGATGACCGGGAGGAGGACCGCCGCAGCGGCTCTTATAATCCGGTGCTGGCGCGCTATGGCGGCGCCGAGGATGCGCACCGGGCGGAATTTGAGCTGACCCTGCGCCACTCCCGCAACCTGGCCGGCGGCGCCTGTGCGCTGCTGGAGCGGGGCGGATGGCAGGGCGTAGTGGAGAACATAATCTATCTAGGCCTTCCGGCGGTGGAGCGCATGGTGCTCCAGGGGACCTGGAAGACCCGCAAGAAAACCCAACAGAAATAGGAGAATGGACAGATGACCGACCCTTACCGTGTACTTGGGATCGACCCCAGCGCCAGCGACGAAGAGGTCAAACGGGCCTACCGGGAGCTGGCCCGAAAATACCACCCCGATAACTACCAGAACAACCCTCTGGCCGACTTGGCGGAGGAGAAGATGAAGGAGATCAACGAGGCCTACGAGACCATCACCCGGCAGCGTGCGGGCAAACGCACGACCAGCTCCGGGGGCGGCGGGTACCAGAGCTACCAGCAGAATACCGGGAGTTCTGGCGGGAGCTACGCCTCTGTCTACCAGCAGGTGCGCCAGGCCATCAATCTGGGGGACCTGGGCCGGGCGGAGCAGCTGCTGCGCAATGCCCCCGCCCAGGATGGGGAGTGGCACTTCCTCATGGGGAGCATCGCCTACCGCAAGGGCTGGCTGGACGAGGCCATGCAGCATTATCAAATGGCCTGCCGGCTGGACCCAACCAATGGGGAGTACCGTCAGGCGCTGGCTATGATGCAGCAGGGGGGACAGGCTTACCGGCCCTACGGCTATGGGGACAGCACCACCGATGCCTGCGACTGCTGTACCACTATGATGTGCCTGAACTGCCTGTGCGGCAGCTGCGGGGGGTATTGAGATGCGGCGCTCTGGAGCTTCCGGGGATACCCGTGCCTTGGCCCGTCCGGCGCTGCTCAGCGCCCTCTCCCTGGCCCTGCTCTATCTCTCGGCGCTGGTACCCGGCGGGCGGCTGGGGATGGTGGCCCTCTCGGGCCTGGTCCCGGCGGCGGCGGTCATCTCCGGCGGCATCCGCGGGGGGCTGATGTGCTACGCCGCGGCGGGGATCTTGGGCCTGCTGGTGGTGCCGGACAAGGGCTGCGCCCTGTTGTACCTGCTCTTTTTCGGGCTCTATCCGGCGATCAAATCTCTGTGTGAGCGCCTGCCCCGTCCGGCGGAGCTGATCGCCAAGCTAGCCTTCTTCAACGCTATTTTGACGGTTCTCTATGTTTTCCTCTCGGAATTTTTCCTTCCCTTCCTGCCCGAGCCGCTGCTGGGCACCGGGGTGCTGTATGCCGTGGGGAACGTGGTCTTTCTGGCCTACGACTTCGGATTTTCCAAGCTCATCGCCCTCTATCTGCGCCGGGTGGGGCCTGTTCTGCGGAAATGACTTTTCAAGGAGAGAAAAGTCTGCTATAATAACAAGATAAG
>CALXCU010000123.1 GCA_944386885.1 uncultured Oscillospiraceae bacterium
CCGTCACGGTCTGCGACCTGCTGGAGAAGGGCGTTCTTTCCAAGTGTGAGCACGGCGTCAAGATCCTGGGCAACGGGACCCTGAACAAGAAGCTCATCGTCCGCGCCTCTGCTTTCTCCGCCTCCGCGAAGGAGAAGATCGTCGCCGCAGGTGGAAAGTACGAGGTGATCTGAGGTGATCGAGACAGTACGCAACGCCTGGAAGATTCCTGAGCTGCGGAAAAAGATCCTCTTCACCATTTTCGCGCTGCTGATCTTCCGGCTGGGCTCCGCCGTGCCCGTCCCCTTTGTGGATGGACAGATTTTCGCTGACCAGTTGAACGCCATGAACGGCACCATCTTCGCTCTGCTGGGTGCGATGAACGGCACTGCTTTCAGTTACGCCACGGTCTTTGCCCTGGGCGTGCAGCCCTATATCAACAGCTCCATCATCGTGCAGCTGCTCACCGTCGCCATCCCCGCTCTGGAGCGCCTCCAGAAGGAGGGCGGCGAGGAGGGCCGCAAGAAGATCGCTGCGATCACCCGGTATGTCACTGTGGCCATCGCCCTGCTCCAGGGTTTCGGCTATCTGACTTTGGTGCGCAGCGCGGGCAGCAATATCCTGGATTTCGGCGGCCTGCCGGAGATCTGGGGCTCCATCGTCATTGTCCTGACCTTTACCGCCGGTTCCGCCTTCATTATGTGGCTGGGTGAGCAGATTACCGAGTACGGCATCGGAAACGGCATCTCCATCATTCTCTTTGCCGGCATTCTCTCCCGCGGGCCCCACATGATCCTCTCTGCGGTCGTGGGCGTGCAGACCTGGATGGCCGGCGGTACGGGCGGCCTCCATCCGGTGGCCATCCCCCTCATCCTCATCGGCATGCTGGCCATGGTGGTCTTCATTGTTTTCATCCAGAATGCCGAGCGCCGCATCCCTGTCCAGTACGCCAAGCGTGTCGTGGGCCGGAAGATGTACGGCGGCCAGTCCAGCCATCTGCCCCTGAAGGTGAATATGAGCGGCGTCATGCCCATCATCTTTGCCCAGGCTATCGCCTCCCTGCCTGCCACCATCGGCGCGTTTGTGCCGGCGGCCCAGCAGGAGGGCACCGGCTGGTATACCTTCCTTCAGATCTTTGATACCACCAGCCCCCTGTATATTGTGATCTATTTCCTGCTCATCCTGGGCTTCAGCTATTTCTACTCCACCATGCAGTTCAATCCGGTGGAGGTGGCCAACAACCTGAAGAAGAACGGCGGTTTTATTCCCGGCTTCCGTCCCGGCAAGCCCACCGCCGACTTTATCCAGCGGGTGCTGAATAAGATCACATTCTTTGGCGCCATCTACCTGTCCATTATCGCCATCGCCCCCATCGTGACCGGCGCGCTGCTGAACAACCAGACTCTGGCCATCGGCGGCACCTCCATCATCATTGTGGTGGGCGTCGCGCTGGAGACGGTCAAGGCCATGGAGGCCCAGATGCTCATGCGGCACTATAAGGGCTTCCTCGAATAATCGAGGTGTAGTTATGAAGCTGATTCTGTTGGGCGCCCCGGGCGCCGGCAAAGGCACACAAGCCGAGATCATCAGCAAACACTTTGGCATTCCTACCATCTCCACCGGGAACATCCTGCGGGCGGCCGTGAAGAACGGCACGCCTGTGGGACTCCAGGCCAAGGCGTATATGGAGGCCGGCAAGCTGGTCCCCGATGAGGTCATTCTTGGCATCCTCCAGGAGCGCCTGGAACAGGACGACTGCGCCGGCGGCTTTATCCTGGACGGGGTGCCCCGCACCATCGCTCAGGCCGAGGCCCTGGAGCGCCTGGGCATCACGTTTGATGCGGTGCTCTCTCTGGAGGTGGCCGACAGCGCCATTGAGGCGCGCATGACTGGCCGCCGCACCTGCCACGACTGCGGCGCCACCTACCATGTGGTCGTCAATCCCCCCAAGGTGGAGGGCGTGTGCGATCAGTGCGGCGGCGCGCTGGAACAGCGCAAGGACGACCGGCTTGAGACCGTCCACCACCGCCTGGAGGTCTACCACAAGGAGACGGAGCCTCTGAAGGATTTCTACCAGGCGCGGGGCGTACTCAAATGCGTCCCGGATGTGGGCGGGATTGAGGCCACCAGCGAGGCGATCCTGCGCATCCTGGAGAAGCAGTAATGGCAATGGAACTCATCTCCATCAAATCCCCCCATGAGATCGAGCTCATGCGCCGGGCCGGGCGGATTACCGCCCAGGCCCGGGCGCTGGCCGGAAGCCTGGTCCGCCCCGGCGTGTCCACGCTGGAGATCGACGAGGCGGTGCGCAAGTTCATTGAGGGCCAGGGCGCAAAGCCCTCCTTCCTGGGCTACGGCGGCTTCCCCGGCTCGGCCTGTATCTCGGTCAATGAGGTGGTCATTCACGGCATCCCCTCCAGGAAGATCGTGCTCAAGGAGGGGGACATCGTCAGCGTGGACGTGGGCGCCTACATCGGCGGCTTCCACGGCGACTGCGCAGCCACCTTCCCCTGCGGTACCATTTCGCCGGAGGCTCAGCGGCTCATTGACGTGACGCAGCAGAGCTTCTGGAAGGGCATTCAGCTGGCCAAGGCGGGCAACCGGGTCTATGACATCTCCCATGCGGTGCAGAAGTATGTGGAGGAGAACGGCTACTCGGTGGTCCGGGACTTTGTGGGCCACGGTGTGGGGCGCAACCTGCACGAGGCGCCGGAAGTCCCCAATTTCGGCCCCGCGGGCCACGGTCCCCGGCTCCAGCCGGGCATGACCATTGCGGTGGAGCCCATGGTGTGCGCCGGCGACTGGCGGGTCCGGGTCCTTAAGGACAAGTGGACCACGGTCTCGGCCGACGGGTCGCTGACGGCCCACTATGAGAACACCATCCTCATTACCGACGGAGAGCCGGAAGTGCTCACCGATCCAGGAGAGTAAGCCCTATGTGCGATCACACAGGCTGGATCGTGCGGTCCACTGCCGGTCACGACAGGGGCGAACTTTTCTGCGTCGTGGGGCAGGAGGGAGAGTACTTTTTCCTGGCCGACGGCAAGAGACGAAAGCTCTCGCATCCCAAGCGCAAGAAACGGAGCCACACCGAGGTGGAGAACCGGGGCGCGTTCCTGAACGCGGCCATTCAGCGCCTTCAGATGGGCGAGAGCGTTTCTGACCGCGCACTCAGGAGGGCGCTGGCCGCTTTCCGAGCAGCAACAAGGAGGGTATGACGCTTTGGCAAAAGACGATATGATCGAAGTGGAGGGCGTCGTGGTTGAGTCCCTTCCCAATACCACGTTCCGCGTGGATATCGGAAACGGCCACATCATTCTGGCCCA
>CALXCU010000124.1 GCA_944386885.1 uncultured Oscillospiraceae bacterium
TCATGAGCCTGGGGGCCAAGGGAGTCATCTCGGTGGTGTCCAATATTGCCCCGGAGGTAATGGTGGAGATGTCCCACCTGTGCCTGGAGGATCGCTTCATGGAGGCCTCCGCCCTCCAGATCAAGTATATGGATTTCATCGATTCCCTCTTCCTGGAGGTCAACCCAATCCCCATCAAGGCGGCCCTCAATCTGGCCGGGTATGAGGCCGGAGGGCTGCGCCTGCCCCTGTGCGCCCTCTCCCCCGGGCACCTGGAGACTCTGCGCTCCTCCATGGCCCATCTGGGCCTGCTGGCCTGAGGGGGGCGGCCATGCTGAGGCTCCTCCTCTCCGGCTGCAACGGCCGGATGGGCCGGGCGGTGGCCGCCCTGTGCGCCCGGTCCGACGACGTGGAGATCGCGGCCGGGGTAGACCTGCTGGGGCCCGCCGAGGGGCCCTTCCCCGTCTACTCCTCCCCTGCCCAGTTCCATGGGACGGCCGGCGCGGCAGTGGACTTCTCCGCCCCCTCCGCTCTGGAGGGGCTGCTGGAGCTCTGCCTGGAGCGCCGCCTGCCCCTGGTGCTGGCCACCACCGGCCACAGCGCCGGCCAGCTGGCCCGCCTCCAGGAGGCCGCGGAGCACATCCCCATCTTCCGCGCCGCCAATTTCTCTCTGGGGGCCAGCCTTCTGGCCATCCTGACCGAGCGGACCGCCGCCCTGCTGGGGGAGGGCTGGGACGCGGAGATCGTGGAGCGCCACCACCGGAACAAGGCCGACGCCCCCAGCGGCACCGCCCTTCTGCTGGCCCAGGCCGTGGCGCGGGGCCGGGACGGCCCCTCCCGCCTGGTCTCCGGCCGCTGCGGCCCGGGCAGGCGGGCGCCGGCTGAGATCGGCCTGGCCTCCGTCCGGGGCGGGGGCGTAGTGGGGGACCACCAGGTCCTCTTCCTCTCCGAGGACGAGGTGGTGGAGCTGCGCCACGCCGCCCTGAGCCGGGAGGTTTTTGCCGCCGGAGCGGTGCGGGCCGCCCGTTTCCTGGCCGGGACCGGCCGCCCCGGCCTCTACGGGATGGAAGATCTGTTCCCCCTCCCCTGACGCCGGAAACCCGAATGCGCGGGCTCTGTGCTTTCAGCACAGAGCCCGCGCGTTTTAATCCGCCATCTTAAAGCCAATGCCCCAGACGGTCTTGATGTACTCCCCTTTGCTGGCCTTGTTGAGCTTGGAGCGCAGGTTGGAGATGTGCACGTTCACGGTGTTGTCGTCCCCCATGTACTCCCCGCCCCAGACCTGCTCGTAGAGCTGTTCCCGGGTAAAGACCTTCTTGGGGTGGGTCATGAGGAGCGCCAGGATCTCGAACTCCCGGGCGGTGAGGCTTACCGGCTTGCCGTCCACCGTCACCGAGACCGCCTCCCGGTCCAGAGCCAGCGCCCCATGGGTGAGCACGCCGCCCCCGGCCCCGCCGCGGTCGAACTCCTTGTACCGGCGCAGCTGGGCCTCCACCCGGGCCAGGACCTCCGCGTTGTCAAAGGGCTTTGGAATAAAGTCGTCCGCCCCCAGGCGCAGCACGTTCACCCGGTCCTCCAGTCCCGCTTTGGCCGAGAGAACGATGATGGGCATGGTGCATTTTTTCCGCATCTTCTGGATGAACTCCTCCCCGGTGAGGCCGGGGAGCATCAGGTCCAGCAGCACCAGGTCGTACTCGTACTGGGTGGCCCAGAGCTCGGCCTCGCTGCCCGAAAAAGCCGGGCGGCAGTCGTAGCCCGCATTCCCCAGCACGGTGCACAGCAGGCGGTTGATGTCCGGGTCGTCCTCCACCACCAGAATATGGCAGGTCTCCATATGCTTCCTCCTCTTATTTCATCCGCAGGCGCTTGGCCAGCTCCTCGTCCGGGTCCACATAGGCCGTCTGATAGGTGGTGTAGACCACCATGCCCGGCCGGGCCCCCGCCGGCTTTTTCACAAACTTCACCGGCGTGTAGTCCACCGGCACTTTTTTGCCCTCCCGGCCCTGGGAAAACCAGGCCGCCAGGGCGGCCGCCTCCTGAAGGCTCTGGGCGTCCGGGTCAGCCCCCTCCGTCCAGAGGATCACATGAGAGCCGTGGATCTTCTGGGTGTGGAACCAGATGTCCCGCTTGCCGGCGGCCTTGGTGGTGAGCTGGTCGTTCTGGGTGTTGTTCTTGCCCACCGAGATGCGCAGCCCCGCCGTGGAGCGAAACTCCATGGGTTTGCCCGCCAGGCGGCGCTCCCGCTTGGCGGCCGTCTTGGCCCGGCGGAGGTAGCCTGTGTCGGTGAGCTCCTGCCGGATCTCCAAGAGGTCCCGCTCCCCCTCGGCCAGGGTAATGTTCTCCAGGACGCTGTTCAGGTACTCCAGCTCCCGCTCGCCCTTCTCGATCTGGATGGTCAGCATCTCCTGGGCGGTCTTGGCCTTGTTGTAGTCCTTATAATACTTGGCCGCGTTCTGCTGGGGGGTGCGCAGGGGATCCAGCTTGATCTCGATCTCCCGATTGTCCGGGTCGTAGAAGTCGGCCGCCCGCAGCACCCGCTGCCCCTTCTCCATGGCGTGGAGGTTGGAAGTGATGATATCCCCCAGCTCCCGCAGGCGCTCCCGGTCCCGGGTGGCCTCCAGCTCCCGGCGCTGGTTGCCCAGCTTGCGCTCCACCCGGTCCCGGGCGTTGGTCACGGCCTTAATGAGGTCCTGTCCCCGCTGCCGGGTGCGCTCGACCTGATCCCGCTGCTCATAAAAGCGGTCCAGCAGGGTTCCGAAGCTCTCCTGCCGCTCGCAGCGGGCCTCAAAGCCGTACTGGCGGATGGGCATAAACGTAAAGTCTGTTACCTTGTCACCGATTGTCAGGAGATAGGGCGCGAAGCGCTTCTCCTGAATCTTTGTGACAAGGTTTTCTACTTCACAGAGCAAATTTCCCTCGTCCTCTCCCGCCCGAAAGGCCAGCTCCCGGGCGATCAGGGGCGAGAGGCCCGTGAAGGCGTCCAACAGCAGCTTGTCGGGGGCCTTGCCCATGGGGTTCCGAAGGGCGGCGGCCCGTTCCTCCGGCGTGGCCGTGAGGAAATTGCACTTCTCCGGCGCGGGGGGCAGGTGGTAGAACAGCCCCGGGAGCACCTGCCGCTTGGCGGAGAGGTCGGCATCCACCCGGCGCAGGCAGTCCACAATCCGTCCCTCCCCATCCAGCAGGATAAGGTTGGCCCGGCGGCCCATGCACTCCAGAATCAGATGGCGCTCCACCCGATCCCCCAGCTCGTCCAGGGTCTCCAGCCGGAAATCCAGCAGCCGCTCCAGCGGGGGCTGGGACACCTCCAGAATGCGCCCCCCGGTCAGGTGCTTGCGCAGGAGCATGCAGAACATGGGGGGCTTGTCCGGGTTCTCCCGGTTCAATGTGGTCAGCTGGGCCCGGGGCTGGCTGGGGCTGGCCGAGAGGAGGAGCTTCACGTTCCCCTGGGCGCCCCGCACCGCCAGGACCACCTCGTCCCGGCCGGGCTGATAAATTTTATCGATCTTGCCGCCCTCCACGGCGGCCCTCAACTCCTCCGCCACGGCGGAGAGGCAAACGGCGTCTAATGGCATGGGTCACTCCTCCATCATTTGGGCGAAGAGCTCGTTGAGCCGGCCGGTCCGCCCCTGTAAGTACAGCCAGCCGAAGAGGGCCTCCAGCCCCGTGGCGCTCTGGTACTCGGCGCGGCTGGCGTTCTGGGGGATGGAGTGGGGGCTGCTGTTGCGGCCCCGGCGGTACACGTCCCCCTCCTCCTCATCCAGAAGGGGCAGGATGCGCTCCACCATCTTCGCCTGGGCCGGGGCGGCCACATAGCGCACCGCAGCCTTGTGCAGGCCCCGGGCGCTGGCCTTCCCGTGGAGGCAGAGCCAGGCGCGCACCATCACCTCGAACACCGCGTCCCCCAAGTGGGCCAGCCCCAGATTGCTGATGGCCCCCAGCTGGTCGCGGCTGGCGTTGCAGTGAAAATAGTCCATGGGTCTCTCCTTACATATAGTTATACACCGGCCGGTCAAACCGCATCATACCACCTGGAAGAGGTAGAATTTCAGATAGTCGGTCTCCGGCACATTCCAGAGGATCGGGTGGTCGGGAGCCTGCTGCCGGGCCTCGATCTGCCGCAGCTCCACGGCGGCGTCCCGGGCGGCGGAGCGGAGCATTTTCCGGAACATCTCGTCGGTGGCGAAGTGGGAGCAGGAGCAGGTGGCCAGGTACCCGCCCCGGGGCAGCAGCTTCATGGCCCGGTAGTTGATCTCCTTGTAGCC
>CALXCU010000125.1 GCA_944386885.1 uncultured Oscillospiraceae bacterium
GTATGGAAGGCCTCGAAAATGGAGACCTCATAGCCCTTCTTGGCCAGATCGCTGGCGCAGGTCAGGCTGGCCGGGCCGGAGCCCACCACGGCCACCTTGATGCCGTTGGACTCGGGCTTCTTGGGCATGGCGTTGACATTCTCCCGGTACCAGTCGGCCACAAAGCGCTCCAGACGGCCGATGGCCACCGGCTCGCCCTTGATGCCGCGGACACAGTGGCACTCGCACTGGGTCTCCTGGGGGCAGACGCGGCCGCTGATGGAGGGCAGGGCGTTGGTGGCGGTGATGACCTCGTAGGCGCCCGCGAAGTCGCCCTCGGCCACCTTGGCGATGAACTCCGGGATGCGGATATTGACGGGGCAGCCCTTCACGCAGGGCATGTTCTTACAGCCCAGGCAGCGCTTGGCCTCGTCCATGGCCATCTCAGGCGTATAGCCCATGGCCACCTCTTTAAAATTATGATTGCGGACGTTGGGGTCCTGCTCCGGCATCGGATTTTTAGTCATGCTCATGTTCGGCATAGTCGACAACCTCCCTTAGTGGATCATTTCTTTGGCGAGCTGCTCCATGCGGCAGGCGTGGCGCTCTTTCTCCTTGGCCTCGCGCTCGCGGTACACAGAGTTGCGGTTCATCAGCTCGTCGTAGTCCACCTGATGGCCATCAAAGTCGGGGCCGTCCACACAGGCGAATTTCATCTTCCCGCCCACAGTGACGCGGCAGCAGCCGCACATGCCGGTACCGTCGATCATGATGGGGTTCAGGCTCACCAGGGTGCGCAGGTTGTAGGGCTTGGTGGTGGCGGAGACGAACTTCATCATGGGCACGGGGCCGATGGCGATGACTGCGTCGTACTTCTCGCCGGCCTCCAGCAGCTCCTGGAGCTTGACGGTGACGAAGCCCTTCTCCCCGTAAGTGCCGTCGTCGGTCATCAGGTAGAAGTTGTCGCAGGCGCTCTTGAACTCATCCTCCAGGATCACGATGTCCTTGGAGCGGAAGCCGACGATCACGTCCACCTGGACGCCCTCGGCGTGGAGGTGCTTGGCCTGGGGATAGGCGATGGCGCAGCCCACGCCGCCGCCGATGACCATGACCCGCTTCACGTCGCCCAGCTCATTCCGGGTGGGGACGCCCAGGGGGCCCACAAAGTCGTGGATGTAGTCGCCCTCGTTCAGATCGCCCAGCAGCTCGGTGGTCAGGCCCACCTTCTGGAACATGATCGTAATGGTCCCCTTCTCGCGGTCGAAATCGCCGATGGTCAGGGGAATGCGCTCGCCCTCCTCATCCAGGCGCAGAATGATGAACTGACCCGCCTGCGCCTTCTTAGCGATCATCGGGGCCTCCACCTCCAGCAGCGTGACGCTGGGATTGAGGACCTTCTTTCTCACGATTTTAACCATACTCTTGACCTTTCCTTTCCTCCGTACCGCAGCCATGCACATGCGCCCCGGCCCTCCCAGGGAGGAACGGAGCGGCCGCACCCGTGCTTCGGCTTGTTTCTGTGGCCGCCGGGGCGGCCGGAATCGCAGCGTTTTGGGCCGCGCATCTGGGAATCGGTCCCAATCTGGGCGCGCTCCTCCCTCTCTCGCGGCTCTTACATAAGAAAGATAACAGCTTCCGCGGCGTTTGTCAAGATTTTAACACGCTTCCCGGCCAGCATTTTTATCCCAGAGGTGCCAGTCCATGCGCACCGTGAAGCGCCCGCCCTCCAGCTCCGCCCGGACGGCGGCCCCCATCTGCTCCCCCAGGCTCTTGACGATGGCCAGACCCAGACCGGTATTGCGCCCGGTGCGCATCTTGTCGGCGGTGAAAAAGCGGTCGAAGACGTGCCCCACGTCCTCTTCCGTCAGACCGGGGGCGGCGTTGGTGACGGCGGTGACCACCCGTCCCCCCTCCTGCCACGCCCGGACCTCCATGGTCCCGGCCCCGTGGTCCAGCGCGTTGCGCAGCAGATTGGTGAACACCCGCAGGGCCCCGCCCGGGTCGGCCCGGACGGCGGGCAGGTTCTCGGGCAGATCCACCTCCACCTGGAAGCCGGCGTCGGTGAAATCGCCGTAAAAGGCCGCCAGCAGCTGGGCCAGAGTCCCCCGCAGGTCCACCGGCCGGACCTCCAGAGGGAACTCGCCCCCCTCCAGCCGGGAGAGGTCGTAGAAGCTGGTGATGAGGCTCTGGAGGGCCTGGGCCCGGCTCTTCACCACGGCCAGGTACTCCGCCCGCTGTTCCGGCGTCAGGTCCGCCCCCTCCAGGAGCTGGAGATAGCCCAAAATGGAGGTCAGAGGGGTGCGCAGGTCGTGGGAGATATTGGAGATCTGCCGGCGCAGCTCCTGCTCCCGCTCCCGGCTCTCAGCCCGGTCGGCCCGGCGCAGCTCCAACAGCCGGTTCACACCCTCCAGCAGCTCCTCCGCTGTGCCGTTGGGGGCCGCCAGTCGGACACGCCCCGCGCTGCCCTGCTCCTCCAGCTCCCGCAGCTGCCGGGCCGCACTGCGCAGCGAGCATCGCTGGGTCCAGACCCAAAAAGCCAGCCCCGCGCACAGCAGGGCCAGCACCAGGCAGAGTATTACCATCGCCGTCTCCTCCTTGATTCTGGGGGATCTTGTTACCGCACGTCCTGGCGGCGGAAGGCCAGCATGCCCAAAAAGGTGCTCCCCGCCGTCCACCCCAGGCCGATGCCCCAGCACCAGCGCTGATACTCCCAGCTCAGCCAGCCGCTCAGATATTGGGGCATGGTCAGGGAGTAGGGCAGCAACACCGCCTGCAAAAAGCTCCCGTCCTCCATGGAAAAGGTGCGGTCCAGAAACAGGTTCACCAGCAGCACCAGGATGGGCTGCCCGAAAAAGAACATCATATAGTAGAGCGTCACCCATACCCCGGCGCTGCGGATGTTCATCGCCGCCATGTGGCACACCGACGCCGCGCTGCACCACAGGGGGAGGGCCCCCAGGAGCGCAAAGGCCAGCGCCGCCAGCAGCACGCGCTCATCCTGGGGGGCATCGTGGGCAAACAGGACCCAGCCGCCCCCCAGGCAGACCCCCAGCACCAGCGCGCACAGGGCATAGCCCAGGAACAGGACGGCAAAGAGCTTGCCCAGATAGACCGTACTGCGGCCCAGGCCGAAGGAGAGCTCATTTTTCACCGTCTCCCGCCCGCCGCCGTCCACCAGCTGCACCAGCGCCGGGGCCAGGAGCATCCCCGTCACCGGCGTCAGAATCAGGGATGCGGCCAGGTTGACAAAGGACCCGCCGCTCATCAGCACCGAATAGGCCCCCGCCAGGAGGAGCAGCACCCCCGTGCACATGGCCAGGGAGAGGCGCTGGGAGGCTTTCCACAGCTCCGCCTTGATATAATTGAGCAACTGCGTCTCCCTCCCCGGTCCTTACAGTTCCCGGCCCCGGAACAGGGCCAGCCCCAGCAGGGTGCTCCCCGCCGTCCACAGCAGCCCCACGCCCCAGCACCAGCCCAGATAGGCTGTGTCCCAGAGGGGGACCTGGCCGGCGTGAAAGGGGGCCGTGAGCAGCAGGGCCTGGCAGGCCTCCGCCGCACGGGCCAGCCAGCCCACCCCTGTCCGGGCCGCCAGGCGCAGGGAGGTGCCCAGCCCGCCCAGGCAGAAGGCCGCCAGCACCAGGAGGCCCACCGTATTGTTGCGCACGTTGAAGAGCACCGCCATCGCGGCCGACAGCGCCCCCAGCCATAGGGGCGCCGCCGCCAGCAGCCGGAAGAGCAGGCCCTGCGCCTGCACCCAGTCCCCCTCCTCCGCGGACATCCATACCCGGCAGAGCAGGGCGTAGGCCAGCACCGCGACAAAGCAGGCCAACAGCCCCACCCCGGCGGCCGTGAGAAGCTTGCCCAGGTAGATCCGCCCCCGGGGCAGGCCGTAGGCGGCCTCTTGTTTCAGGGTGCCGTGCTTGTACTGGTCGCAGAAGGTCAAATCGGCCGAGATCACCGCCAGGTAGAGTCCCAGCGGCAGAAAGGGGACGAGCAGGGCCACGCTCTCCCCAAAGCTCCCGTGGTACAGATCGCCAAGGGCCGGCCCCAGGAATGCCGCCAGGGCGGCGGCCAGCCCCGCCATGGTCAGCAGAAAGGCCGCGAAGTAGGGCCGGCGCACCGTCCGGCCCCACTCAGCGGAGAGATAGCGCCCCATCTCCTCCATGTCCGCGCCCCCCTACCGGATCTCTTTGCGCCGGAAGAGGAACAGCCCCAGGGCCGTGGCGGCGGCAAACCAGACCAGGCCGGAGATCCAGCACAGGCCCAGATAACTCCCGTCAAAGGCCATGTTCCGCAGGGAGTCCAGCATGACGCTGGGGGTGAACTGCCGCAGCAGTTCAAAGGCGGGGTGGAAGAGCAGCCCCAGCACCTGGAGCACACTGGGCACGACCCCCAGGATGCCGACCGCCAGGAAAGCCGCCAGGGTGGCGCTGCGCACCAGGAAGTAGCAGGCTATGACCACCGCCTGGGCCGCCAGCCACAGGGGCAGCGCGCCCGCCAGGCAGTAGCCCACCAGGGCCCAGCCCTGGGCGTCCTGGGCGTCGTGGGGGAACAGCAGCCAGCAGCCGGCCAGGTAGAAGCCCATCATCACCGCCGCGGCGATCAGGGCCGCCAGGATGGATACGGCCAGCTTGCCCAGGTAGATGCGCACCCGGGGCAGGCCGTAGGAGACCTCGTTTTTCAGGGTGTTGTTCCGGTGCTGGTCGGAAAAGACGATGTCCCCGGTGATGAGAGTGGCGTACAGCCCCACGCTCAGCAGGAAGGACAGGGTGGTGGCCGCGAAGGAGAAATTCACGTCTGGGTTGCCCCAGTTCAGCGTCAGCCAGTAGCCCCACAGGAGGACCCCCTCCAGGACCAGGCAGACGGCCAGGGCGGTGTAGAAATACCTGCGGTGGAAGGCCTTGAAGCACTCGGCAGAGAGATAGTTACGCATGGTGCACACCCCCGATCAGACCCAGGAAATAGTCCTCCAGGTTGGCCCCCCGGCTCTCTACCGCCGAGAGGCCCACCCCCGCCTCCACCAGCGCCCGGGTCACCGCCGCGGGCTCCTCCAGGTGGCTGTAGAGCCGGATGACCGAGGCGTTGAGCACCTCATAGTCCATGGCCCCCAGCCGCTGCTCCAGGGCCAGGGCCGCCCGGGAGGCGTCGTCCACGTGCAGCTCCAGGCAGGCCCGGCACTTCTCCTCCAGGCGCTGGGCGGTGATCTGCTCCAGCATGACGCCGTGGTCAATGAAGCCGTAGCAGGTGGCCAGGTTGGCCAGCTCCGAGAGAATGTGGCTGGAGATGAGGATGGTGGTCTGCCGCTCCCGGTTCAGGTCCAGGAGCAGGTTGCGGAACTCCACGATGCCCTCCGGGTCCAGGCCGTTGATGGGCTCGTCCAGGATCAGCAGGTCCGGCCGGTTCACCAGGGCCAGGGCCAGCCCCAGGCGCTGTTTCATGCCCAGGGAGAAGTTCTTAAAGACTTTCCGGCCGGTGCCGGTGAGGCCGGCGGCCTCCAGCGCCTCGTCCACCGCGCCCCGGCCGGGGATGCCCCGCTGGATGCGGTAGTACTCCAGGTTCTGCCGGGCCGTCAGGTAGGGATAAAAGCTGGGCGTCTCCACCATGGCCCCCGTCCGCGCCCGCATCCGGGCGAGATCCCGGGGGGTGTGGGCCCCGAAGAGGGCCAGCTCCCCCTCCGTGGGGGTGGACTGGGCGGTGATCATGCGGATGATGGTGGTCTTTCCCGCGCCGTTGCGCCCCACCAGGCCGTAGATCTGCCCTTTTTCAATGTTCAGGTCGATATGGTCCGCCGCCATCACGCCGCCGTAGCGCTTCGTCAGTCCGCGGGCCGTCAAAACCGGTTCCGCCATATGGCATTCACCTCTCCTTTTCTGATTGTGACGCCATTGTACCAGGCAGAGCCCAACTTCCTCTAAAGCAAAGGTTAAGAAAGTGTGAATCCCGAGACCGGCTGCGGCAAGGCGGGCCCCGTGCCGCGCACAGAGCCCGCCCGCGCCGCGCCGGCTCAGAACCGGTCCCGGCTGGTCAAGTATTTTAAAAACGCTAAAATCCCGCAGAGATAAAAGGCATCTTCCAGCAGAGTCCCAATCACGGAGAACAAAACCGGCATGCTCTTCTCACCTCTTTTCCGACTCCCGCCGTTACCCCAGCAGGGCCCGGTGGAAGACCTTCTTCCCCTTCTTGATGGTGACGCCCTCGCCGGTGAGGCGCCCGGCGGGGACGGCGAGCTCCACGCTCGCCACCTTCTCCCCGTCCAGGGAGACGCCCCCCTGCTCAATGAGGCGGCGGGCTTCCTTCTTGGAGGGCACCAGGCCGCACTTGAGCATCAGGTCCAGAATGCCGATGGACCCGTCGGCCAGGTCCTCCTGGGCCAGGGTGGTGGTGGGCATATTGGACCGGTCGCCCCCCTGGGCGAAGAGAGCCCGGGCCGCGTCCTGGGCCTTCTGAGCCTCCTCCTCGCTGTGGACCAGCTTGGTCAGCTCAAAGGCCAAAATCTCTTTGGCCCGGTTGAGCTGGGCCCCCTCCCACTGGTCCATCTCGTCGATCTGCTCCAGGGGCAGGTCGGTGAGCATCCGCAGGCACTTGAGCACGTCCGCGTCGTCCACGTTGCGCCAGTACTGGTAGAAGTCGTAGGGGGAGGTCTTCTCCGGGTCCAGCCACACCGCGCCGGCCTGGGTCTTGCCCATCTTCTTGCCCTCGCTGGTGAGCAGGAGGGTGATGGTCATGGCGTAGGCGTCCTTGCCCAGCTTGCGCCGGATGAGCTCGGTGCCGCCGAGCATGTTGGACCACTGGTCGTCGCCGCCGCACTGGAGGTTGCACCCCACCGTCTGGAACATGTGGTAGAAGTCGTAGGACTGCATGATCATGTAGTTGAACTCCAGGAAGGAGAGGCCCTTCTCCATGCGCTGCTTGTAGCACTCGGCCCGGAGCATGTTGTTCACGCTGAAGCAGGCGCCTACCTCCCGGAGCAGCTCCACATAGTTGAGCTTCATGAGCCAGTCGGCGTTGTTGAGCATGAGGGCCTTCCCCTCGGAGAAGTCGATGAACTTGCTCATCTGCTTCTTGAAGCACGCGCAGTTGTGCTGGATGGTCTCCACGGTCATCATGGAGCGCATGTCGGTGCGGCCCGAGGGGTCGCCCACCATGCCGGTGCCGCCGCCGATGAGGGCGATGGGCCGGTTGCCCGCCCGCTGGAGGCGGCGCATGAGCATCAGAGCCATGAAGTGGCCCACGTGCAGGGAGTCCGCTGTGGGGTCGAAGCCGATGTAGAAGGTGGCCTTGCCGTTGTTGATGAGCTCCTTGATCTCCTCCTCGTCGGTGACCTGGGCGATGAGGCCGCGGGCTTGCAGTTCGTCGTAAATGGTCATGTGGTCGTTCTCCTTTTCGATTGATTTTTCAGTATAACCGTTTTCCGCAGCAGGGGCAGCGGGCGTCGTCCATCTCGTGGAGCTGCCCGCAGAAGGGGCAGGGGACCTGGGCGATGCCGGAGCGCTCCCCCGGGGCGTCCATCTGGGCCAGGTAGAATTCCAGGCGGCCGCAGCCCGCACAGGCCCAAGCCTCCACAGGCAGCAGATCCTCTGGGCTGGTTCGTTTCAGATCGCCCTGCAAATGCCAGCCCGGCGCGCCTTTCTGTAAGTACTGCCGGCCCAGGCAGGTCATTCTTCCGCCACAGCGGAGGCATTCCTCGCGTCGCATCTCTTCCTCCTATTCCGCCGCCGGGGACGGCGCCTTCCGGCGCACCCGGAGCACGTTGTAAACCACCACGCCCGCCACCACGATCACCGCACCCGCCAGGGATAGGGGACCAATGGTCTCGTGATAAAAGACCGCCACCAGGATGGGATTGAGTACCGGCTCAATGCCCGAGACCAGGCTGGCCGTCACCGCCGGGGTGGTCTTGAGCCCCCGGGTGAGCAGGATATAGGCCAGGCCCACCTGAAAGGCGCCCAGCACCACCAAGCTGGTCAGGGCCGTGGAGGTGAATTCCGTCTCCCGCAGCAGGAAGGGCAGCCCGGTGACCGCGCTGATCACATCCCCCCAGAACACTGATGAGATGGGGTCGGCATCGGGCAGGTCCTGGAGCAGAAATACCCCCGCGTAGGACACGCCCGAGGCAAGGGCCAGCGCGTTGCCCAGCATGTCTCCAGCCTCCAGACTGTCCACAAAGAAGCAGCCCACCCCCAGCAGCACCACCGCGCAGGCCGCCAGGTCCAGTTTCCCCGGTTTCCGGCGCCAGAATAGGACGGAGAGCAGCATCACAAAGATGGGGGCGGTAAATTGCAGCACAATCACGTTGGCTGCGGCGGTCATCTTGTTGGCCACCGAGAAGAGAATATTGGTTCCGCACACGCACAGCGCACCCAGCAGTATCCACCAGTTGAGCCGGGGCGGATGCCTCGTCCAGGCCAAATATCCCCCGATGACCACCAGGGCCACCAGGTTCCGCCCGCCGTTGATGGACATGCCGCTCCAGGGGATGACCTTGATGCACAGCCCCCCGATGCTGTAGAGCACCGCCGCGGCAAAGACCAGAAGTACCCCCAACCGCTTTTCCTGCTCCGAAACCACAAAAATGCCCCCTGTCCTTTCGGACAGAGGGCGTATCATTCCTTTTACGCGGTGCCACCTCTGTTTATCCCGCCCTCGCGGACGGGACCTCAGGGAGTACGGGACTCCGGCGCGGTAACGGGCGCTCCCGGCCTCCCCTACTGGCCTCAGGGCGTTCAGGGGGCTGCTCCGAGGGGTATTCCCAGGCGCGCCCTCTCCCCCTTCCACCAGCCGGGGGCTCTCTGGACAGGAAATACGCCTGCTACTCTTCCTCTTCTCCGCAGTCTCTGTGTGAGCAGAGTCGATTATACCGTTCCCGCCCCCGTTTGTCAAGGGGGCGCCCCTCAGGCGCGCCGGTACTCCTCGGCAGTGCGCAGCAGCTCCTCCGCCCCGGCCAGGATGGCGGGGGTGATGTGGGCCCCCCCGGTGAGGCGGGCCAGGGCCTCTACCCGGCCCGGTCGCTCCAGCCGCTCCACCCGGGTATAGGTCCGCCCGGCCCGCTCCCCCTTTTCCACCACGAAATGGGTCCCCGCCATGGCGGCGATTTGAGGCAGGTGGGTGACGCAGAGGACCTGCTTGCTCCGGGCTACGTCGGCCATCTTCATGGCCACCTTCTGGGCCGCCCGGCCGGAGACGCCGGTGTCCACCTCGTCAAAGATGAGGGTGTCGATGCACTCGTTCTCGGCCAGCACGTTTTTCAGGGCCAGCATGATCCGGGAGAGCTCGCCCCCCGAGGCGATGCGCTGGATGGGCTTGAGGTCCTCCCCCACGTTGGCCGACATGAGGAACTGCACCTCGTCCCCGCCCGTCTCGTCCAGGCCCAGCTCGCCTCCCTTGGGACGGATCTCCGTGCAGAAACGCACCCGGGGCATGTCCAACTGCTCCAGCTCGCTCTGGATGCGCGCCTCCAGCGCCGCCCCCGCCCGCTTCCGGGCCTCGGTCAGGGCGGCGGCCTTCTCCCGGGCCAGGGTCAGGCGTTTGGCGTGCTCCTTCTCCAGCCTGGCCAGGGTGTCCAAAGAGAAGGCGATCTCGTCCAGCTCCGCCCGGCAGCGCTCCAGGTAGGCCAGCATCTCCCCAACCGTACCGCCGTATTTCTTTTTCAGGCGGTAGAGCACGTCCAGGCGGCTCTCCACCTCGTCCAGCGCCCCGGGCTCAAAATCGAACGCCCCGCGCAGGTCCCGCACCCGTTCGGCCGCGTCGTCGGCGGCGGCGCGGAGTTCGGCGAGCACGCCGGCCGCCGCGGAGAGCTCCCCGCTCAGACCCGCCGCCGCGGAGAGAGCCCCCTCCGCCGTGGCGATGAGGCCGGCAGCCCCCTCCTGCTCGTCGTCCCCCGAGAGGGCCAGGTGAGCCCGCTCCACCGCGTCAATGACCTTCTCGGCGCTGCGCAGGAGGGTGCGCCGCTCGGTGAGCTCCTCCTCCTCCCCGTCCCGGAGATGGGCCCGCTCCAGCTCCCCGATCTGGAACTGGAGGCTGTCCAGCCGCCGGGCTTTCTCCGCGTCGTCCATGCGCAGGGCGGCCATCTCCCGGCGCACCGCCTGGAGTCCCTCAAAGGCGGCGCCATACTCCGCCCGCAGCTCCTCCAGCTCCCCGAAACTGTCCAGGTAGCCCAGGTGGCTGCTCTCGTCCAGGAGCTGCTGCCCATCGTGCTGGCCGTGGATGTTCACCAGCTGGCTCCCCAGCTCCCGCAGCTGGCCCACGTTCACCAGATGGCCGTTGACCCGGCAGACATTCCGCCCGTCGGAGAGGATCTCCCGCTGGATGACTAGCCCGCCCTCCTCGTCCAGAACCACGCCGTTCTCCGCCAGCCAGGGCAGCGGAGCCACATGGATGAACTGGGCCTCCACCCGGGCGCGCTTGGCCCCCGTGCGGATCAGATCCCGGCTGGTCCGGCCCCCTGTGATGGCCCCGATGGCGTCAATGACGATGGATTTGCCCGCGCCGGTCTCTCCGGTGAGGACGTTGAACCCCGGCGAGAACTGGATATCCGCCGATTCAATGACGGCAATTTGTTCGATATGGAGCAGTGAGAGCATGGTCTCCTCCCTCTTCCCGGGTAAAACGCCCTGGGTTCCGGTTACTTGAGCATCTTGTGGATTTCATCGCAGAAGCGGACGGCCGCCTCGTTGGTGCGCATGATGAGGATGGCGGTGTCGTCCCCCGCCAGGCTGCCCACCAGGCCCTCGATCTCCATGCCGTCCACCGCCGCGCAGGCCCCGTTGGCCAGGCCCGAGACCGTCTTGATGACCACGATGTTCTGGGCCACGTCGAAGGAAGTGACCCCCTCCTTAAAGATAGTGCGCAGGCGGCTGGCCAGGTTGATGGACATCTTCCGCTCGGACACGGCGTAGCGGTAGGCCCCCAGGCCGGTCAGCTCTTTGATGAGGTGGAGCTCCTTGATATCCCGGGAAATAGTGGCCTGGGTGGACTGTACGCCCCGGGCTTTGAGCTCCTGAAGCAGCTGGTCCTGGGTCTCTATGTCTCTTTCTTCGATGATGCGAAGGATCTCCTGCTGTCGTTTTGCTTTCATCTTACATCCTCCCCAGTTTTTGTGTCACGATCTCATAAAAGCTGCGGTTGGTCAGCCGGATCAATTTGGTCTTAGTCTCAGCCTGGCGGATCTGGAGGCTGTCCCCCCCCCGCAGGCGGAAGGCCTTTCCCCCGTCCACCGAGAGGTAGGCGCTCTTGCGGGAGAGGTCTTTGATGCGCACCGTGAGGGTGCGCCGGTGGTCCAAAACAAAGGACCGGGCGTTGATGATGGAGTGGGGGCAGATGGGGGTGACGATGATGTTCTCCGCCGTGGGCTCCACAATGGGCCCGCCCCCCGACATGGAGTAGGCCGTGGAGCCGGTCGGCGTGCTGATGATGACCCCGTCCCCCGAATAGGTGGTGACGGGCACCCGGTCGCTGCGCACCTCGATCTCCACCACCCGGCCCACCGCCCCCTTGGTGACCACCGCGTCGTTGAGGGCCAGATCGGAAAAGATGGTCCGCCCCTCCCGGCGGATGGTCACCTCCAGCATCATCCGGTACTCCAGGGTGTACTTCCCCACCGCCAGCTTGGAGAGCAGGGAGAGCTCCCCCTGCTCCACTTCGGCCATGAAGCCCACGCTGCCCAGGTTTACCCCCAGAATGGGCACGCCATAGGCGTTGGCGTCCTTGGCCGCGTGGAGGATGGTGCCGTCCCCGCCGAAGCAGACCAGCGCGTCGGCGCCGGGGAGCTCCTCCTCCATTTTGGACAGGCTCACATGCCGGGGAAATTCCAGGTTGGACCCCTCCGTGGAAAAGGGCAGGCAGATGCGGGTCTCCACCTGGGCGTTGTTGAGGATGCGGGCGGCCGCCTGGGCCGCTTTGAGCCCCTTGTCGCGGTAGGGGTTGGGACTAAGTACGATCTTCACAGTGTTTGTTCCTCCAGCGCGTTATGGGACTCCTCCACCAGCTCCCGCAGGTCTCCGCTCCAGGGTTCGCCCCGCCCGGCGGTCAGGTAGCCCAGATATTCGATGTTGCCCTCCGGCCCCTTAATGGGGGAGAACGTCATGTCCCGAACGGCAAAGTCCGCCTCTTCGGCGTGCTCCAGGAAGTGCTCCAGCACCTCCAGATGGACCTTTGGGTCCCGGACTACCCCTTTTTTGCCCACCTTCTCCCGCCCTGCCTCAAACTGGGGCTTGACCAGGCAGACCACCTCCCCCGTGTCGGAGAGCACCCCCCGCAGGGCGGGCAGGATCAGGCGCAGGGAGATGAAGGACACGTCCACCGAGGCGAAATCCAGCGCCTCCGGGATCTGCTCCCGGGTCAGGTAGCGGGCGTTGGTCCGCTCCAGGGCCACCACCCGGGGGTCGCTGCGGACCTTCCAGTCCAGCTTGCCATAACCCGTGTCCACAGCGTAGACCTTGGCCGCCCCGTTTTGGAGCATACAGTCGGAAAAGCCGCCGGTCGAGGCGCCGATGTCGGCGCAGATCTTCCCCTCCAGCTGGACGGGGAAGACCTTCAGGGCCTTCTCCAGCTTCAGGCCCCCCCGGCTCACATAGGGGATGGCCTTCCCCCGGACCTCAATGGAAGCCCCCTCCGCCACGGCGAAGCCCGCCTTATCCACCCGCCGGCCGTCTACAAAGACCAGTCCGCTCATGATGGTGGCCTGGGCCTTCTGCCGGCTCTCAAAATATCCCTGCTCCGTCAGCAGCACATCCAGCCGCTTTTTCGCCATGGCGCAGGACCTCCTCTACTCGTTTTATCAAATGCGCCCCGTCCAGGCCCCGCAGGGCCAGCAGCTGTTCCACCGAGCCGTGGGGGAGGTAGCCCGCCCCCAGGTTGGCCAGGGCGAGGCCCTTCACCGGGACCCCTGCCGTGAGCAGGGCGGCAGCCAGGCGCTCCCCCACGCCGCCGGCGGCCATGGCCTCCTCCGCGATGAGCACATGGCCGGTGCGTCCAGCCGATTCGGCCACGGCGGCCGCGTCCAGCGGGGCGATGCGCCCCAGCTTGACCACCTCGGCCGAGATCCCCTCCTCCGCCAGAGCGCCGGCGGCGGCGAGGAGCTGGTTCATCAGGGTGCCGTAGCCCACCAGGGTGATATCCCGCCCCGGCCGGAGCACTGCGCTGCCCAGGCCCGCGTCCCCCTGATAGGCGCCCTCCCCTCCGCGGGGATAGCGTACCGCCACCGGGCCGGTGCAGGTAAGCACCGCGTGGCGGAGCATGGTCCTCAGCTCGGCAAAACTGGCGGGACTGTAGACCTCCATGCCGGGCACCGTGGCCAGGAAGGCCGGGTCGAACACCCCATGGTGGGTCTCCCCGTCGGCCCCCACCAGCCCCGCCCGGTCCACCCCCAAAACCACATGCAGGCCCTGGATGCCCACGTCGTGGAGGAGCATATCGTAGCTGCGCTGCAAAAAGGTGGAGTAGACCGCAAAGACCGGTATGAGGCCCTGCTTGGCCATGCCCGCGGCCATGGAGACGGCGTGCCCCTCGGCAATGCCCACGTCAAAAGACCGGCCGGGAAACTGTCCAAAAAAACCGCTCAGCCCGGTGCCCGGCGCCATGGCCGCCGTGATGGCGCACAGGCGGGGCTCCTCCCGGGCCAGCTGGCACAGGGTCTCCCCAAAGACGGCGGAAAAATCCCGGGCCGGCGGCTGGACCGGCACGCCGGTCTCAATGCAGAAGCGGCCCACCCCGTGGAACTTGTCCGGGTTGCGCTCGGCCGCCGGGTAGCCCTTCCCCTTCACGGTGCGGATGTGCAGGAGCACCGGGCCCTTCAGCTCCTTGGCGTAGCGCAGCAGGCGGGTCAGGCGCTTAACGTCGTGGCCGTCCACCGGCCCCAGGTAGGTGAACCCCATGTCCTCAAAGAAGCTGCTGGGCAGCAGGGTCCCCTTGATGGCCCGCTTGAGCTGGTGGGTGATCCGGTAGATATGCCTTCCCCCGGGGAGCAGCCCCATGGCCTTCCGGTACCCCGCTTTGAAGCGCAGGTACTGGGGCTTCAGGCGCTGGCGGGCCAGGAGCTCCGCCACGCCGCCCACGTTTTTGGAGATGGACATGCCGTTGTCGTTCAAAATGACAATGAGGGGCTCCCCGCTGCCCCCCGCGTCCGAGAGGCCCTCGTAGGCCAGGCCCCCCGTGAGGGCCCCATCCCCGATGAGGGCCAGCACATGGTAGTCCTCCTTCAGCCGGGTCCGGGCCCGGGCCATACCCACCGCCACCGACACCGAGTCGGAGGCGTGGCCGGCAATGAAGGCGTCGTGGACGCTCTCCGCGGGCTTGGGAAAGCCGGCCAGACCCCCAAAACTGCGCAGGGTGTCCATCTGTTCCGCCCGGCCGGTGAGCATTTTATGGACGTAGCACTGGTGGCCCACGTCGAAGACCAGCCGGTCCCGGCCGGTGTCAAAGACGCGGTGGATGGCCACCGTGATCTCCACCGCGCCCAAATTGGAGGCCAGGTGCCCGCCGGTGCGGGAGACCGACCGGATCAGGTCGCTCCGCAGGCGGGCACAGAGGGCTTCGGCCTCTGCGTCGGTGATGTCCCGGAGATTGGGACGGTATTCCTCCCTCGTAATATCCTACCTCCTATTCCGGCGCAGCCAGGGGCTCAGCCCCAGAGGTACATCCCCCCGGCGCCCACAGCCACCCCCAGCAATCCGCCCATGACCACCTGAAAAGGCGTGTGGCCCAGCAGCTCCTTGAGCTCTTTGGTGAAAAAGGCCGGGCGCATATTTTGCCAGTGGTCCATCATGTAGTTGAGGATCTTGGCCATCTCTCCCGCCGCCCGGCGGACATTGGACGCGTCGTACATGACCACGATGGCCACCACCGCCGCAATGGCAAAGCTCACCGAGCCAAAGCCCTGCATGATGCCCACCGAGGTGGCGCAGGCGCAGACAAAGGCCGAGTGGGAGCTGGGCATTCCCCCGCTGGAGAGGATGTGCCGCCAGTCCCAGCGCCGTTTGGTGATGAGCACCAGGAGCACCTTGATGATCTGGGCCAGGGCCCAGGCCAAAATGGACAGGTTTAGGATCAGGTTTCCGGTCAGGACCTGGCTCACATTCTGTACGTTGATCACCGGCATACACCCATCCTCACTTCCTCCGGGCCACCAGATCGCCGGCCAGCCAGCACAGGAACCCCGCCTCCGGGAAGATGTCCAGGGCCTGCTGGGCCTCCAGCGTCAGGCGCTCCACCGCCCCGCGGCACCACTCCAGGCCTTTCAGGGTGACGAAGGTGGTCTTTTCATTCTCCGCGTCGGAGCCGATGGGCTTGCCCAGAGTGGCCTCGTCCCCCTCCACATCCAGCATATCGTCCCGGATCTGGAAGGCCAGGCCCAGCTTCCCGGCATAGCGGCGCACAGCCCCCCGGGCCTCCGCGTCCCCGCCGGCCAGGATGCATCCCATCTCGGCCGCCGCGGCGATGAGGGCCCCGGTCTTGAGCCGCTGCAGCTCTTCCACGTCCGCGAGGGCCAGGGCGTGGCCCTCCCCGGCCATGTCCAGGGCCTGGCCGCCCACCATGCCCCGGGCCCCCGCGGCCCGGCCCAGACAGGCCGCAGCCGCCAGCACTCGCTCCGCAGGCAAGTCTCCACCCCCCTCCAGCATGGTCTCAAAGGCGGCGGTGAGCAGGCCGTCCCCCGCCAGGATGGCGGTGGCCTCTCCGTATACCTTGTGGTTGGTGGGACGGCCCCGGCGCAGGTCGTCGTTATCCATGGCGGGCAGGTCGTCGTGGATAAGGGAGTAGGTGTGGAGCATCTCCACCGCACAGGCGAAGGGCAGCGCCCCCTCCGTATCCCCGCCGCACATGCGGCAGCTCTCCAGCAGCAGCACCGGCCGCAGCCGCTTGCCCCCCGCCAGGAGGCTGTAGCGCATGGCGTCGTACAGGTCCGCCCGGGGCTCCCGCCCGGTAAAGCAGCCCCGCAGCCAGGCCTCCACCTGTTCCCGGTCCCGCTCCATCTGTTCCAAATAGGTCATGGCGCTCCCTCCCCGTCCAGCTCGCTCTCCACCGGCGTACCGTCGGAGGCGGCGGTCAGCTTGCGCACCTTCTGCTCCGCCCGGTCCAGCAGCGTGGTGCAGGTCTTCATCAGGGCCGTGCCCTCCTCAAACAGGGCCATGGCCTCCTCCAGAGGCACGTCCCCCTGCTCCAGCCGGCGGACGATCTCCTCC
Organism: uncultured Oscillospiraceae bacterium; assembly: GCA_944386885.1. Lineage (GTDB taxonomy): Bacteria > Bacillota > Clostridia > Oscillospirales > Oscillospiraceae > Pseudoflavonifractor_A. Next base: position 16,155 of record CALXCU010000125.1, read on the forward strand.
AGCCGGGCGGCGGACTCCTCAAAATTGCGTTTCTTCTGTGGCATGGGCGCTCCTCCTTATCCGTTTACGGCCTCTTCCACCCGGCAGCGCAGGGCGCCGTCGCTCAGGCGCACCTCCAGGGCCTCCCCCGGCGCGGCCTGCGTCCAGGAGCGCACCACGCTCCCGTCCCCCTTCCGGGCGATGGCATACCCCCGGCCCAGCACTTTCAGGGGGCTCATGGCGTCCAAAGCGGCCGAAAGCCGCCCCAGCCGCTGCCCCTCCCGGCTCAGGGCGCGCTCCAGCCCCCGGGCCAGCCGCGCCCGCTGGTAGTCCAGCAGCACCCGCCGGTCCTGGATGGGGGCCATAGGGTCGGCCAGCGCCCGGCGGGAGGAGAGCCCCTCCAGCCGTGCCCGCTCCCCGTCCAGGCGGCCCTCCATCGCCCGGACCAGCCGCTCCCCCAGGTTCCACAGGGCGGCGTACACCTCGTTCTGATCGGGCACCGCCAGCTCGGCGGCGTTGGAGGGGGTGGCCGCCCGCAGATCGGCGGCAAAATCGGCGATGGTCACGTCGGGCTCGTGCCCCACGGCGGAGATCACCGGAATCCGGGATGCGCAGATGGCCCGGGCCACCCCCTCGTCGTTGAAGGCCCACAGATCCTCCATGGACCCGCCCCCCCGGCCGGTGATGATGAGATCGGCCACAGCGTGCCGGTTGGCCCACTCCAGAGCCGCGCGGATCTCCCCGGGGGCCTCCGCCCCCTGGACCCGCACTGGGATCACCCGCACCTGGGCCAGCGGCCAGCGGGCGTTCAGAATCCGCAGCATGTCCCGCACCGCCGCCCCCGCCGGAGAGGTGATGAGGGCGATGCGCTGGGGAAAGCGGGGAATGGGCTTTTTCCGGGCCGGGTCGAAGAGGCCCTCCCGGTAGAGCTTTTCCTTGCACTGCTCAAAGGCCAGGTACAGGTCCCCCACTCCGTCGGGGGAGAGCTGGCTGCAATAGAGCTGATACTGCCCGTCCCGGGGAAAGACCGTCAGGCGGCCGAAGGCGATGACGTTCATGCCGTTGCGGGGCTGAAAACGCAGCTGCCCCGCCTCCCGCCGGAAGAGCACGCAGCGGATGGCGCTCTCCGCGTCCTTCAGCGAGAAATAACAGTGCCCCGAGGGATATTTTTTGAAATTGGAGACCTCCCCCCGGAGAAAAAGCGCCGAGAGGCTGGGGTCCCCGTCCAGGAGCCCCTTCACATACTGGTTGACCTGGGAGACGGTGTAGACCTTCTGTCCCGCGCTCATGGCCGCCCCTCCCTCTCCCACAGGCGGCGGGCCAGGATGGCCACCCCCATGGCGTTGTCGGTGGAGTAGCAGGGCTGGGCAAAGAGGGCCCCGCAGTCCGCTCCCAACACCTGCCGCAGCAGGCGGTTGGAGGCCACCCCCCCGGAGCAGAGCACCGGCAGCCCCGGATGGGCCTCCATGGCCGCCCGGGTGGTCCGGCGCACCACGTCGGCCAGGGTATGGAGCACAAACGCCCCGATCTCTGCCGGGGCGCGGCCCCCTTCCGCCATGGCGTTTACTTTGTTCTCCATCCCGGAGAGGGAAAAGGTAAAGTCATTTACCTTTACGGTAAAATGTTCCTCCGAGGCGCACTCCGCCGCCAGGGCGTCCAGCGCCTTCCCCGCCGGAAAGGCCAGCCCCAGCCTCACCCCTGTGCGGTCGATGAGCTGCCCGGCGGAGATGTCGCTGGTACCCCCCAGCTTTTCCGCCCGGACGTTGGCCCCCTCCGGCTCCACCAAGAGGAGCTCAGTGGTCCCGCCCGACAGATGCCAGGCCAGGAAAGGCCCGTCCAGCAGCTCCAGCCGCCCGGCGGACCAGGCCGCCGCGGCCAGGTGCCCCTGCTGGTGGGAGACGGGGTAGAAGGGCACCCCCAGCAGCGCGGCCGCCGCACGGCCGTGGCCCTCCCCCGCCAGAAAGCAGGGCATGTAGGAGCCCTCCACCGCCCGGGGCCGGGTGCTGGCCCCCACGGCGGCGATGGCGTGGAGCGCCCCCTCGGCCCCCAGGGCGGGGAGCAGGCCGGGCAGGCGCTTGACGTGCTGGAAAAGGGCCTCGCTCTGCCGCAGGCCCAGAGCCCCCTCCGGCACATCCAGCAGGCGGCCCTGGTTGACCCCCTCCGCACCGTCAAAAATTGCCGCAGAGGTGGTGTAGTTGCTGGTGTCCAGCCCCAGAAAGACCGGCGTTTTCATCCCTCGCCGCCCTCAGCCGGGGCGGCGGCCCGGTCGGGGATATGCTCCTGACGCACAAAGGTGCCCAGGATGCCGTTGATGAAGGAGACAACCTGGGGGTCCTCATAGTGCTTGGCCAGCTCCACCGCCGCGTCGATGGCCGAGGCGTTGGGGATGTCCTGCATGTACAGGATCTCGTACATGGCCACCCGCAGGATGGAGATGGTCACCCGGGGAATCCGGGAAAATTTCCAGCCAATGGAATAGCGGGTGATGTACTCGTCCAGCTCGGGGCAGTGGTCGTACACCCCCTTCACCAGGGCGCGGATGTACTGCTTCTGCTGCTCGTCAGGGAATTCCGCGTACAAGGGCTCCTCCTCACCGATCTGGGCAAAGACCTCCGGCGTGAGCATGGCGTCCAGCAGCGCGTCGGCGCTCTCATTGGAAAACCCCAGCTCAAAGGAAAAGTGGACGGCGATCTCCCGGGCATTGGTTCGTGTCATATGTGTTCCTCCCATCCGGGCCGGGCCCGGCGTTTCATTCGTCTCTTAACATTCATATTATACACACTAGTATACAAAAAAGAAACCCCCAGTTTCGCTCTTTCGCTTTCTTTTGTTGGAGCCCCCCCGCAATTTCCCACCCCTCCAGCGCCCGCATACCATTTTTTCCAGGTCCTTCCCCGTATGGTTATACTCTTCCCAAAGCGGAGCGCAAAATTTCCGCCCGGAATTTTCCCCTGGCCGGTTGACACTCCTCAGCCTGTCCGGTATAGTAGAGGTATCTTGTTTGACAGGAGGCGGCTTTATGGACGCGGAAGACAACATCCTTGACCTGCCGGAAGAGCTGGACAACATCATCCATCTCACCGACGAGAACGGAGCGGACGTTTCCTTTGAATTCCTGGATTTGATCGAGCACGAGGGCGGGGAGTATGTGGTCCTCCTCCCCGCCGGCCAGGCCGAAGCCGGGGACGGCGAGGTGGTCATCCTCCGGCTGGAGGAGAGCGGCGACGAGACGACAGAGACCTATGTGGGCGTCGAAGATGAGGACACCCTCAACGCCGTCTTTGCGATTTTCCGGGAGAAGTTCCAGGACGATTTCAATTTCGTGGATTAGATGGGTATGCGGAAGGCCGCCGGTCCCTTGGGACCGGCGGCCTTCTTCACGCTTTTTTCTTCTTTTCCCGATCCGCCGCGGCGTCCATCGCCCGGTGGAGGGCCGCCAGGGCGTCCGAGAGCCCGCCAATGTGGTCAATCAGGCCAATGGAAACCGCCTCCTCCCCGTAGATGACGCTGCCCACGTCGGCGGCCAGCTCCCCGGTCTTGAGCATCAGGCGGGTGAAGGTCTCGGCCTCCACGGCGCTGTTGCGGGTGACAAACTGCAAAATGCGCTCCTGGATGCGGGAAAAATAGTGGAAGGTCTGGGACACGCCGATGATGGTGCCGTTCAGGCGCACCGGGTGGATGGTCATGGCCGCCGAGGGGGCGATGAAGGACTCCCGGGCCGACACCGCCAGCGGCACCCCGATGGAGTGCCCGCCCCCCAGCACTAGGGAGACCGTGGGCTTTTTCATGCCCGAGATGAGCTCGGCGATGGCGAGTCCCGCCTCGATATCGCCCCCCACTGTGTTGAGCAGCACCAGAAGCCCGTCGATCTCGTCGCTCTCCTCCACTGCCGCCAGCAGGGGGAGCACATGCTCGTACTTGGTGGTCTTGGTGGAGGAGTCCAGCACCTGGTGGCCCTCGATCTGGCCGATGATGGTCAGGGTGTGAATGGTCCCCCGCCTGGTGCGGATCAGCGAGGACCCCAGGTCCTCGATCTGTTCCCGGCGCTCCTGCGCCCCGTCCGCTCTGTCCTGTTCCATGGGTATGCCTCCCTCGTCGAGTGATTTTGAGGTAGCTTGCCCCATTTCCCGCCGCTCTATCCGGATTTCCCCGCCGCCGCGTTCCCGGCCCGGCGGCAAAAAACGGAGCCCCTTTCCAACGGAAAGGAGCTCCGGAACCGGGGCATAGGATTTAGTTGCCGTTGCCGCCGTAGGTATTGAAGAACCGGTCGTGGATGGCCTGGACCGCCCGGTCGGCGTCCTTCTCAGCCACCAGCACCGAGATCTTGATCTCCGAGGTGGCGATCATATTGATGTTGATGCCCGCGCCGTAGAGGGCCTCGAACATCCGGGAGGCCACGCCGGCATTGTTGACCATGCCCGCGCCCACGATGGAGACCTTGGCCACCCCTTCCTCCACGTCGACATGGTCAAAATGGAAGCCCGCCTTCCGCTCCTCCAGCAGCTCCCGGGTGCGCTCCAGGTCCCCGCGGTGCACCGTAAAGCTGATATCCTTGGTGCCGTCCCGGCCGATGGACTGGAGGATGATGTCCACGTTGATCTTCTCCCGGCCCAGGGCGGAGAAGACCTTGAAGGCGATGCCCGGCTCGTCGGGCAGGCCGATGACCGCCACCCGGGCGATGTTGGTATCCTTGGCCACCCCGCTGATGTATACCTTTTCCATGTTTTTCGTAACCTCCTTGACTTTGGTGCCCGGCAGTTGGGTGAAGCTGGAGAGGACCTCCAGGTTGACGCTGTACCGCTTCGCCATTTCCACGGAGCGGTTATGCAGCACCTGAGCTCCCAGGCTGGCCAGCTCCAGCATCTCGTCATAGGTGATCTCGTCCAGCTTGCGGGCCCCCTTCACAAAGCGGGGGTCGGCGGTGTACACGCCGTCCACGTCGGTGTAGATCTGACATAGATCGGCCTGGAGCGCGGCGGCCAGGGCCACGGCAGAGGTGTCTGACCCGCCACGGCCCAGCGTGGTGATGTCGTCGTACTTGTTGATGCCCTGGAAGCCGGTGACGATGACGATGCTCCGCTTGTCCAGCTCGGCCAGGATGCGCTCGGGCATCACCCGCTTGATGCGGGCGTTGGAGTAGCTGGAGTTGGTCTTTACCCCCGCCTGCCAGCCGGTCAGCGAGACCACCGGGTAGCCCATGGCCTCGATGGCCATGGCGCACAGGGAGCAGGAGATCTGCTCGCCGGTGGAGAGGAGCATATCCATCTCCCGCTTTGAGGCCTTGGGGTTGACCTCGGCGGCCTTGGCGATCAGGTCGTCGGTGGTGTCCCCCTGGGCCGAGAGCACCGCCACCACGTTATGGCCCCGGCGGTAGGTCTCGGTGATGATGCGGGCCACGTTGCGGATCTTGTCGGCGTCGGCCACCGAAGATCCGCCGGATTTCTGTACAATGAGTCCCATGTCTGTACCCCCTTGAGTTTCAACACAGCGGAGCGGCGGGGGTCCCCACCGCTCCGCGCTATGGTTCATCCTATGTCGCCCCGCAGGGCGCCGTCCTTACTCCAGCACCCGCATTTTGGCGCTCCCCGCCCCCAGGGCGGCGAGCTTCTCCTCCAGGGCGTTCTGATCCATGGCAGACGTCACAAAGGCGCTCTCCCCCGCCTGCGCGCCGGGGCGGCTCAGGGCCTTGACCGCCCCAAAGACCTCCCGCACCCGCTCTGCCGGGGCCTGCGTGCGCACATACCAGGGGCTGGCCAGCCCGGCCGCGGGAACCACGGCCTCCGGATCGCCGGGGCCCCAGCGCAGGGAATTGCGGTCCCGCCGGTGCTGCGCCACGTCCATCACGTCGGCCACCACCGCAGAGGCGGTGGGCAGCTTGCCGGCGCCCCGGCCGTAGAACATCACGTCGCCTACGGCGTTGCCCTTGACCGTGATGGCGTTAAACACGTCCTCCACCCCCGAGAGAGGGTTCTCATCGGGCACCAGGTGGGGCGCCACATAGACGTAGAGCTTGCCGTCGTCCCGGCGGATGCACCGGCCTAACAGCTTGATCTTGCACGCCCCCGAGGCGGCGTAGGCCACGTCGGCGAGGGTCACGCCGGTGATGCCCTCGGTGGGGACCTGGCTGGGGTAGATGTGCCGCCCGAAGGCCAGGGAGGAGAGGATGCAGATCTTCCGGCAGGCGTCGTGCCCCTCGATATCCGCAGTTGGGTCCTGCTCGGCATAGCCGTTGTGCTGGGCCTCCTTCAGCGCGTCCTCGAAGGACAGCCCCGCGCGGATCATCCGGGTGAGAATATAGTTGGTGGTGCCGTTGAGAATGCCCACGATCTCCTCGATCTCGTTGGCGGCCAGGCACTGGTTCAGGGGCCGGATGATGGGGATGCCGCCCCCCACGCTGGCCTCAAAGAGATAGCTGGCCCCGTGCTCCTCCGCCAGACGGAGCAAGTCGTAGCCGTGGGTGGCCACCAGCTCCTTGTTGGAGGTGACCACGCTCTTGCCCGCCTTCAGGGCACGCTCGGTGAAGTCCTTGGCCGCCCGGACGCCGCCGATGGTCTCCACCACGATGTCCACGTCCGGGTCCCCCTCGATGACCGAGAAGTCCTTCACGAATTTGTCCGCAAAGGGGCTGTCTGGAAATTCCCGCACGTCCAGGATATATTTCAGGCGGATGCTCTCCGCCGCTTTCCGGCCGATCTGCCCGGCGTTCCCGCTGAGGACCTCCGCCACGCCGGAGCCCACCACGCCAAAGCCCAGGATTGCCACGTTTACCATATCTGTTTCCTCCTTCTTCTGTCGCCTCGGGCTAAGCCCGCCAGGATCTCACAGCGGACAACCCCGTCTACCTCCATCGCTTTGGAGAGCAAGTCCTCCAAAGAGAGCACCAGGCCCGAGGTCTCCGCGCCGATGGTCACCGCCGCGCAGCCGTTGACTGGGATGCCCTGATTGATGGTGAGAATATTCCCACCGCTCTGGGCAAAGATATTCAGGACCGCCGAGAGGGCCCCCGGCTCGTCCTTGAGCAGCATCTGGAAGGTGACGATCCGCCCATGGAGCATGTCGTTGAACGGCCGCACCGCATCCTTATATTTATAGAAGGCGCTGCGGCTGATGCCCACCGTCCGGGTGGCCTGGTTCACGGTGTCCGCCTCCCCGGTCTCCAGCATACGCTTGGCCTCGGCCACCTTTAGAAAAATGTCGGGCAGCGCATCGGCATCCACGATGAAGTATTTCGGCGTCTTTGGCATGACCATTCCCCCATGTCCTTGTATTGAGGTCATTTGTATTGTACTGGCCTACATTTTAGCACAGCCCGCGGCTGGATGCAACCGCCTACCCCCTCATCCTGCATACAAGTTCGCCGCCAGTATTCCGCTCTTTTTCGTCGATTCGCACAGTTTTTTCAGAAAGGAGGGCCTGTACGTGTCTCCCTGGTCCCTCTCCAGCCTCCCCCGCGGCCTGCGCATTGCCCTGTTCTTCGTTCTGGCCGGGGCGGCGGTCTGGTTTTTGACGCCCCCCCTCCTGCCCATCCTGGCCGCCTTCGTCCTCGCCGCCGCGCTGGAGCGGCCGGTCTGCTTTTTGACCCGCCGCCTCCGGCTCCCCCGCCCCGCCGCAGCCGCCCTGGCCGCCGCGCTGCTGGCCCTGGGGCTGTGCGGGGGGCTCCTGCTGCTGCTCTGGCGGGGGGCGCTGGAGGGCATGTCCCTCTTGGAGCGCCTTCCCCTTCTGCTCACCCGGCTGACCGGGTGGTCGGGCGGGCTGCGCAGCGCGGCGGAACGGCTTCTGGTGGGGGCCCCGGTGCCCTTTCAGGAGCCCCTGCGGCAGGGCTTATCCTCCGCCCTGGACGCTCTGGCAGAATGGGCCGCCTCCCTCTCCGGCCAGGCCGCCGCCCTGGCCGCCCGGTGGGTGGGCGCGCTGCCCCGGCTGCTCCTGTTTCTCTTCACCGCCCTGCTGGCCACCTTTCTCATCAGCGCCCGCCGCCCCGACGTGCTCGCCTTCCTTTGGCGGCAGGTCCCCCCAAACTGGCGCCCCGCACTCCTCCGGACCCGGGCGGCCCTGGGCGGGGCCCTGGGGGGCTGGCTTAAAGCCCAGGGCAAGCTGCTCCTGCTCACGTTTCTCGGCCTGGCTCTGGGCCTGCTCCTGCTGCAGGTGGAGCTGGCTCTCCTCTGCGCCGCCCTCATTGCCCTTTTGGACCTGCTCCCCGTCTTCGGCACCGGCACCGTGCTCCTGCCCTGGGCCGTGTGTTCCCTCCTGCGGGGCGACTTCTTCCGGGCCGGAGGACTGCTGATCCTGTACCTGGCCCTGACCGCCCTGCGCAGCCTGCTGGAGCCCAAGCTGGTGGGCCAGCACGCCGGGGTTCCCCCGCTGGCCGCCCTGGCCGCCATGTACGCGGGGTTCACCCTCTTCGGCGCGGCGGGGATGATCCTCTTTCCCCTGGCCGCCGTGGCGCTGAAAGCCCTCCATGACGCCGGGGTGATCCGGCTCTGGCGCTAGGCCCGCCGTCTTCTCTTCTTCAACAAAAGCAAAGTTTTGTTGAAGAGATGGCAAAAAAAGCCCGCCGCGCATGCGCGCGGCGGACCCCCCTGCCTCTCAAGACTCGCTCTCCTCCTCCGGGAGGACCATGGTAAACTTGTGGACCACGCATTGGACCACCGTGCGCCCGTCCTGGCTGATCTCCCCCCGGAGCAAGCCGTGGCCCGCCGGGTCCAGCCAGAGCTGGATCTCCACCCCTGCGCCGGGTTCCCCCTCCGGGTCCCGGACAGTCAGGTGAAGGGTCTCCGTCTCCCCCACCGGGAGAAAGCTGCACTCGGCCAGATAGCCCTCCTCCACCGCCGCGAGCAGGGCGGGCAGGGCGTCCATAGGGGTCAGGCCCGCGGCGTTGAGGGGGCCGGTCTCCACCCGAACCCCGTCGTACTCCAGAAAGGTCTCCCCCTCCCGGACATGGGCGGTGACCCCTGCCACGGACTCCGGCGCGGTGAGGGTGAGGGTCAGTTCATCCTCCCGGGCGTAGGCGGCGTCCAGGGTATACTCGTACACCCGCTCGCCGTAGTCGGCGGTCAGCTCCACCTGGGCGGTGAAGCCCTCCATGGACAGATACTCCCCCCGGATCTGGAGGGCCAGTTCATCGGCGCTGGGCTCCCCTCCGCCGCCGCAGCCCCCCAGCAGGCACAGCAGCCCTATCATTGGTACGCACATCCAGCGATGGCGCACGCGCGTTCCCTCCTGTCAGTCGGGCCATTTCCGGCGGCTCTCGCACTCCCGCAGCACCTGGGGCAGACGCTCGATCAGATCCCCGGGGAGCATCCCGTACTCCCCCAGCTCCCGGGCGCACAGGTCGCCCGCCCGGCCGTGAATCCACACCGCCATGGGAGCCGCCTCCCGGCAGGGGATCCCCTGCCCCATCAGGGCCAGCAGGACGCCCCCCAGCACATCCCCGCTGCCCCCCTTGGCCATGCCGGGGTTGCCGGTGGTGTTCACATAGGCGCTCCCGTCGGGGAAGGCGGTAATGGTCCGGTGCCCCTTGAGGATCAGGCAGCACCCGTGCTCCCGGGCGAAGCGCCGGGCGGCCTCCAGCCGGTCCCCCGTGGAGAGATCCCCGCCCAGGCGGGCAAACTCCCCGTCGTGGGGGGTGAGGACCGTGACCAGGCCCTGCCGGCTGTCCAGAATATCTATATGCCCCTCCAGGGCGTTTATGCCGTCGGCATCCAGGATGAGGGGGCCGTGGACCGCCTTCACCAGGCGGCGGATGACCTCCTCCGCCCCCGGGCTCCGGCCCAGGCCGGGACCAATGAGGCATACGTCGCTGTGGGTCATGCGCTCCAGAGCGCTCTCATAGGCGGCACGGGCCAGGCCCCCCTCCGGTCCGGCGGGGAGGGGGTGGGGCATGGCCTCGTCCAGCTTGGCGGCCGCCACCGGCCAGACCGGCTCGGGCACCCCCACCGTCACCAGGCCCGCCCCCGTGCGCAGGGCCGCCCGGGCCGCCAGCACCGGCGCGCCGGTGTAGCCCACGCTGCCGGCCAGCAGGTAGACCTTGCCAAAATCCCCCTTGTGGGCCTCCCGGGGCCGCCGGGGCAGGTACACGTCCTCCCCCGTCACAGCGGAAAACTGGTTCCCCTCTGCCCAGAGGACCAGGTCCAGGGGGATGCCGATGTCGCAGACCACCAGCCGCCCGGTGCACAGCCCGCCTCTGCCCAGGTAATGCCCCGCCTTGGGCAGGGTGAAGGTCACCGTGGCCGCCGCGTGGACCGCGTCCCCCAGGATACGCCCGGTGTCGGCCTCCACCCCGCTGGGGATGTCCGCCGAGACCACCGGGATATCGCAGGTATTCATCATCTGCACCGCCGTGCGCGCATCCCCCCGCAGGGGGCTGTTCAGGCCGATGCCGAACAGGGCGTCCACCATCACGTCGGCCTCCAGGCACCACAGGGCGAAGGAGGAGGAGTTGGGGTCAAAGTCCTCCAGCGTTCCCCCTGCCGCCTCCAGCCGGCGCTCCATCTCCCGGCAGTCGGCGGTCATCTTCTCCCGCTTCCCCACCAGGATGGCCCGCACTTCCAGCCCGGCCTCCAGCAGCAGCCGGGCGGCGCACACGCCGTCCCCGCCGTTGTTCCCCGCGCCGCAGAAGCACACCGCCAGCCGGGGCTTCTCCCCCCCGGCCCGGGCCCCTTCCGCCAGGGCGGCCTCCGCCACCGCCCGGGCCGCCGTCTCCATCAGGTCGGTGGAGGGCACCCCCCGCTCCTGAATGGCGACCCGGTCCATCTCCCGCATTTGCTGGGCCGTCGCGATCTTCATGCCGCCCAACTCCTTTCCACATCGGTTCCCCCGCCTCCATAGAGCCGGTTTTTTTCTTATACTCCTATTCTACCACTCTCCCGCCCCTT
>CALXCU010000126.1 GCA_944386885.1 uncultured Oscillospiraceae bacterium
GGGTGTGGGGGGGCGAGCCCTCCGGCCGGCCCTCGATGACCCGGGAGTAGTTCTCGATGCCCGAGCAGTAGCCCAGCTCCTGCATCATCTCGATGTCGTAGAGCACCCGCTGCTTGAGGCGCTGCTCCTCCACCAGCTGGCCGTTGTCGTGGAAGAACTTCAGCCGCTCCTCCAGCTCTTTGTAGATCTCCCCGATGGCGGCGTCCATTTTCTCCTTGGGGGTGACGTAGTGGGTAGCCGGCCAGACGGGAATGCTGGTGAGCCGGCGGATAGGGGCGCCGGTGACCACGTTGATCTCGCTGATGCGGTCGATCTCATCCCCGAAGAACTCCACCCGGATGGCGGTGTCCTTCCAATAGGCGGGCCAGACCTCCACCGTGTCCCCGCGGACCCGGAACATGTTGCGCTCAAAGGCGATGTCGTTGCGCTCGTAGCGGATGTCCACCAGGCGCTTGAGTAGCGTGTCCCGCTCCATGACGTCCCCCACCCGCAGGGAGACCATCATCTTGGCGAAATCCTCCGGTTCGCCCAGGCCGTAGATGCAGGACACCGAGGCGACCACGATCACGTCCCGCCGCTCCAGCAGGGCGCAGGTGGCGGACAGGCGCAGGCGGTCAATCTCGTCGTTGGTGGCGGCGTCCTTTTCAATATAGGTGTCGGTGTGGGGGATATAGGCCTCGGGCTGATAATAGTCATAATAGGAGACAAAATATTCCACCGCGTTGTGGGGGAAGAACTCCCGGAACTCGGCGCAGAGCTGGGCGGCCAGCGTCTTATTGTGGGCCAGAACCAGGGTGGGGCGCTGGATGCGCTCGATGGTCTTGGCCATGGTGAAGGTCTTGCCAGAGCCTGTGACGCCCAGAAGGGTCTGCTCCTGAAGGCCCATCTCAATCCCCCGGGCCAGGGCCTCGATGGCCTCCGGCTGGTCGCCGGCGGGCTGATATTCCGATACGACCTGAAATTCCGGCATAGATTCGCTCCTCTCATCAAAGAAATACGGTGGGACGTGTGCGCACGTCCCACCGCAGGCGTTTGCATGTCTATCATAACAGAACGCGCGTTCCAATTCAAGCCCTAAATGGAAGAAAAGAAGCCGCTCTCCCGCAGGGAGACCGCGTCGTCATCGCTGAAGATGATGTGGTCCACCAGCTCTACGCCCAGCTTGGAGAGCACGTCCCACAGGTGGCGGGTGGTAGCCTTGTCCTCCGGGGAGGGAAAGGCCAGGCCGCTGACGTGGTTATGGGCCAGGATGGCCTTAGCGGAGTTGAGGGAGAGGGCGGCCTCCACAATGAGGCGGGTAGTCACCTCCACGGCATTGACATTGCCCTCGGCCACCTGCCGCACACCCAGGACCTTTTGCTTTCCGTCCATGCACAGCAGGCACACCCGCTCATTCCGGGCGCCGAAGAAGTAGGGCCGCAGCAGCTCGCAGGCCACCGAGGTCCGGTCCACGATGTTCTCCAGGCTGGAGCGGGCGGTGAGGTAGCGCCCGCCCAGCTCCTTGACGCACTTGAGGAGGACGGCGGCATGCTCGCCCACCCCCTTGACCTTCTGCAGCTCCTCCGGCGTGGCGTCCAGCACCCCGGCCAGACTCCCAAAGCGCTCCATCAGGTCGTGGGCGAGGGGATTGGTGTCGCTCCTGGGGTTGGCGTAGAAGAGGAGGACTTCCAGCACCTTGTGGTCGGGGAAGGACTCCGGTCGGGCCAGGAACTCAGCCTTGAGCCGCTGCCGGTGGCCGTCGTGAATGCCCATGGCTCAGGCCCGGGGCCCGTATTCCGCCAAATAGGCCTCCATGCGGGCCTTCATGGTGTCGTCGATGTAGACCTTGCCGTCGATCTCCCGGTTGTGGAGGAAGGCGATGATCTCCCGCACTGTGACGATGGGGTAGACGGCGATGCCGTGGTCCTCCCGCAGCTCGTCCAGCGTGGAGCAGTCCCGGGTACCCCGCTCCATCCGGTCCACCGAGACGATGAGGGCTTTCATATGCACCGGCGCCACATGCTTGAAGAGCGCAATGGACTCCCGCACGGCGGTACCGGCGGTGACAACGTCCTCCACAATGACCACATCGTCCCCGGCCTGCGGCTTGTAGCCCACCAGGTCGCCGCCCTCGCCGTGGTCCTTGGCCTCCTTGCGGTTGAAGCAGTAGGGCAGGTCCCGGCCGTAATTGCGGTACAGGGAAGAGGCGGCCGCCACCGCCAGAGGGATGCCCTTGTAGGCGGGGCCGAAGAGACAGGTGATCCCCTCGGGCAGGTTCTCCTGGATACAGGCGGCGTAGTAGTCGCCCAGCTTGGCGGCCTGGGCGCCCGTCTTGTAGTTGCCGGTGTTGATGAAATAGGGGGTCTTGCGGCCGGATTTGGTGGTGAAGTCACCAAAGGTCAGCACGCCGGAGCGCACCATAAAGGTAATGAATTCTTCCTTGTAGGTCATGAAACTCTCCCTCTCTTCCAAAATATTCGGTACATTATACCACTTTTCCAGCCCGCTTACAAGGGGACATTCCGCTGGGAAGAAAGAGTGGACAAAACGCATCGGGGACGGTACAATATAGGAGCAAGGCCCACGGGCCGGAAAAATAGAGAAAAGGAGGCTGCCTTCCATGATGAAGGTCCTCTATCTGCTCAACTACGCCGGAAAGGCGGGGACCGAGCGGTATGTGGAGACGCTGGTACGCTATCTCAACCACACCCGGGTGGACGCCTATTTCGCCTACAACGAGGGGGGGCTTCTGGTGGAGCGCCTGGAGGAGCTGGGGGTGCCCTGCCGCCGGGTGGAGATGCGCCGCCGCTTTGACTTCAAAGCCGCCAAAGAGCTGGCCGCCCTGTGCCGGGAGTGGGGGATCGACCTGGTCCACTGTCACTATCTGCGGGAGCACTATACCGCCCTGCTGGCCAAGCAGTATAACCCTCACATCCGGGTGGTCTATACCAATCACTTTGTCCTGGCCAACGACGCAGTGACCCGCCTGTCCAACCGCTGGATGGACAAACGGCAGGACTGGATGATCGCCGTGTGCAACAAGGGCAAGGAGCAGCTCATCGCCAACGGCTGGTCGGGTGAGCGCATCCAGGTCATCTTCAATGCGGTGGACCCGGCCGTCTGGGCCGGGGACCGGGAGAGCTCCACCCTGCGGCAGGAGCTGGGCCTGCCCGGGGACCGGTTCGTGATGCTCTGCGCCTCGCGCTTTGCCGACGACAAGGGGCACAAATATCTCATCGACTCAGTCAAGCGCCTGACCACCATCACCGACGTGCCCTTTACCCTGGTGCTGGCGGGGGACGGCCCCCTGCTGGAGCCGGTGAAGGAGCAGGTGAAGGCGCTGGGGCTGGAGGACTGCGTGACATTCATCGGCTTCCGCAAGGACATCAAGAATCTCTACAAGGGCTCCGACCTGTATGTCAACTCCTCCCGGCATGAGGCGCTCTCCTTCCTGATTATTGAGGCCATGGCTGCGGGGCTGCCCGTCATCGCCACCGACATGGGGGGCAACTCGGATATCGTGAACCCGGAGGCCGGCTGCGGCCTGCTGGTGAAGTACGACGACCCGGTCTCCATGTCCGATGCCATGAAGCGCATGCTGGAGGATCGGGCGTTTCTGGCCCAATGCCGGGCGGGGGCCCTGCGCACGGTGCAGGAGAAGTTTGAGATCCACAAGTGGGTGGAGCAGACCTATGGGGTGTATCAAAAGGCCCTGGAACGATAGGAGATAGGAGAAATTCATGATCGCAGAAAACAGTCTGATTTTGCGCTGGTTCGCACGCCTCTGGCTGGCCCTGGCCGGTGCCTGGGGCGGGAGCGTGTGCGGCCGGGCTCTTGAGGTCCTGGGGCGGACCGCCCGGCGCTGGGCCGGGGGAAGCGCCCTGTGCCGGTTCGTCCGGCGGCCCGGGGTGCTGGTGCGCAGCTGGCCGGGGAGCCTGGCCTGCCTGGTCTTTACGGGCATCCTCAACCTGCCCTGCGCCTTTGCCCGGTGGCTGTACCGGGTGGGCAAGGGCGTGTGGGACGGAAGCTGGTGCTTCCGCCTGGTCTCCGCTATGGGGGGCGCCAGCTATGTATTTCTGGGCCTTCTGATGCTGGTGATGCTGGTGGTTCCCCACGACTACTGGAACAATCTCTACGGCCTCATCGGGGCCGCGGCGGTATGTGCCCTCTTTGCCGTGGGAAGTGCCAACCGCTCCCGGATGCGGGTGGAAGGGGAGCGCGTGGGCCCCTATATGCTCCTCTATTTGATCTGCATCGGCGGCGCCCTGGTCAACAGCCTGTCCACCAGCTTGTCCATGCGTTTTTTTGCCTTCCATCTGACCTCGTTCCTGCTGGTCCTCCTGGTGGTCAGCGCCGTGCGCACGGTGGACGACCTGCGGGTGGTGCTGGGTCTGGCGGTGGCCGGTCTGGCGGTGGCCGCCCTCTACGGCTGCTATCAGGGCTATGTGGGCGTGGAAATCGTGGCCTCCCAGCAGGATCTGGAGCTCAACTACGGCATGCCCGGCCGGATCTACTCCTTCTTTGACAACCCCAACAACTTTGCGGAGCTCATTGTGATGCTGCTGCCTCTGGACGTAGCCCTGCTGCTGGGGTGCAAGGGCTGGCGGGGGCGGTTCTGGTCGCTGGTAGCCCTGGTTCTGGGCGTGGTGGCCATCGGCCTGACCTACGGCCGGGCCAGCTGGATCGGCCTGGTGCTGGCGATGGTGGTTTTTGTGGCCCTGGAAAACTGGCGCCTGGTGCCCGCCATGATCCTGCTGGGCCTGTGCGCCATCCCGTTCCTGCCCGAGACCATTTACAACCGCATTTTGACCATTGGCAACTTGAGCGACAGCTCCACCGCCTACCGGTTCTATATCTTTGACGACACCTTTACCCTCCTGAAGGACTACTGGTACCGGGGCGTGGGCCTGGGCAGCGATGTGATGAAGCAGGTTTTTATGGGCTATCCCTCCATGCCTGACGGCAGCTTCCCCATCCACACACACAACAATTACCTCCAGATGTGGGGGGAGACCGGCATTGTGGGCCTGATCACCTACCTGGGTGTGATCCTCTACGGGCTCAAGACCGGCGTGAAGGCCTTTTACCGCAATACGGACCGGCAGGTGCGCCATATCCTGGCCGCCGCCATCGGGGCCTTCTGCGGTATCCTGGTGGTCAGCCTGGCCGAGTACACGTGGTTCTATCCCCGAAATATGTTCACCTACTGGTTCCTTTTCGGAGTGATCCTGACCTGCGCCAAGCTTGTCCGCGGGGGACAGAAGGCGGCTTAAAAAAGAAACAATTTATGACAAAACCGGACGGGGCATTGTGCCCTGTCCGGTTTTGTTGTAAAATATGGTGCGTTAACATAAAAGGGAGGAATCTGCCTTATGAGACATAAACGAATCCGCCGGGCGGGAGCATGGCTGCTGTGCGCGTCTCTGCTGGCCGTACCGGCCCGCGCCCTCACGGCAGAGGAGGCCGCGGATCTGCTGGAGACCTACTATGTGGACCCGGTGCCCCAGAGCGTGCTGGAACAGCCCACCATTCCGGCCATGCTGGAGGCCTTGGGCGACCCCTATACGGAGTACTTCACCGCCGAACAGTATCAGGCGTTCCTGGCCTCCATGGAGGACACCGGCTTTGTGGGGGTAGGCATTGTCAGCCAGGCGGGGAGCGAGGGCCTCACCGTCACCGGCGTGCTGGAGGGCTCTCCCGCCCAGGCCGCCGGGCTTCAGGCCGGGGACGTGATCACCGCCGTGGATGGGCAGTCCACCGCCGGGGTGGATGCCGACCTGGCGGCCGGCTGGATTCAGGGCGAGGAGGGCACCCAGGTGACCCTCACCTACCTGCGGGACGGGGAGAGCGCCTCCGTTATCCTGGAGCGGGCGGTCATCACCCTGGCCACCACTGTCACGGAACTGGTGGACGGCCACATTGGCTCCATCGTCTGTACCACCTTTGGCAACGACACCTTGGAGCACATGCAGGAGGGAGTTTCCGCCTATGCCGGAACGGCGGACCACTGGGTGGTGGACCTGCGGGGCAATGGCGGCGGCCTGACGCAGGCGGCCGTGGACGGGGCGGGCCTCTTCACGGGGCCGGGTACCGCGGCCTACCTGCGGGACGGCACAGGGACCGTGTATGCCTACCGCGGAGACCAGGAGGCCGAAACCATAGAGCCGGTCATCGTCCTCACCAACAGCGCCAGCGCCAGCGCCTCAGAGCTCTTTGCCCGGGCGATCGGGGACCAGGGCTGCGGCATTGTGGTAGGGGAGCGCAGCTTTGGAAAGGGGGTAGCCCAGACCCTGCTGGACGGGCAGGTCTTCCCGGACCTCTTCGCCGACGGCAGCGCCCTGAAGCTCACCACGGACCGCTTTTACTCCCCCAGCGGAGCCACTACCCATATGGTGGGGGTCATTCCCGACCTGCTGGTGCCACAGGATCTGGCTGATGAGGTGGCCCTGCTCCTCTCAGCCTCCAACCCGGCGGGGGACACCTCAGGCTATTACCGCCTGGATCTGGACTGGCGCTGGTATATTGACCGGGACATGGCCGCCGACCCGGCCTACGCCGAGGCCTTTGCCGCCCTGCTGGAGGCAATCCCCGCCACTGCGCGGCTCTGGGAGGGGCTGGGGGGCGCCGACGGCTGGGCGGAGATTGAACCGGAGACCGCTGCGGAGCAGACCGGAGTGGCGTTTCAAGACCGCTCGTTTTCTGACACGGAAGAGAGTCCCTATGCCCAGGCCATCGATCTGCTGGCCACCTACGGCCTGCTTTCGGGGACGGGAGATGGAACCTTCCGCCCGGAGGAGACTCTGACCCGGGCTCAGCTGTGCGTCCTGCTGGCCCAAGCCCTCAACTGCACCGCCTATCTGGGAGAGAGCGTCTTCTCCGACGTACCTATGGAGAGCTGGTACGGACCGGCCGTCCATGCGCTGGCCCAGATGGGGCTGGTCTCCGGTATGGGAGACGGGACGTTCCACCCCGACGAGGGGGTGAGCCATGAGCAGCTGATCTCCATCCTGGGCCGCTTGGCCCAGTATCTAAACCTCCGATTTGCCCAGACCGCCGAGGGAATGCCGGAGGATGCCACCGGCGTGGCCGGGCTGATTCCCTATGCCCCCTGGGCTCGGGATGAGGTCTGGCTGTTGGCCCTGAGCCAGCGGGGGCTGCTGGGCAACACCATCAGCCTGCTCTGGGACGAGCTGGAAGAAATCGATCCCCAGGGGATCACGACCCGGGAGGAGGCCGCAGCCCTGCTCTACCAGGTGCTCGCCCATACGGATATTCTGCCGGCGTGAGCGAGACAGAAATTTAAAAAATTTTTAAAATTAACGTAGGATAATGCTCCACGTCCCCTATTTGTGTATAATAAACTAGATATGGTATACGGATTTACTTGGGAGCTTTGCCACCCGGAGGGCAAGGGACAGAGGGGGACATCGAACATTGGAACTGGAACATTTTTTTCGTGATGCCATTCATATATCCGACCAGGCGCTCCTTGACCAGGTAGCAGACCAGGCTCAGATGGTGCATATTAAGAAAGGGCAGCTTCTGATTCGCCAGGGAGAGGGCCAAACTCAGGTCTATTTCCTGATCAAGGGCATCCTCCGGGGCTATTTCCTGGATGCGAAGGGCCGGGATATCACCGACTGCTTTGTTTTTGTCTGCGGTGCGCCCGCGATGCCCGGCTTTGAGCTGGGAGAGAGCGCGCCGATCAATATCGAAGCCATCACCGACAGTGATCTGGTGTCCCTGCCGCTCTCGTTGATCCAGGAGCTGCTGGACCACAACGATGACGCGGTGCGGCTTTATGCCCAGCTGGTGCTGGACTCCGCCAAGCGGCACTGGGAGATCAAGACCGTGCTCTACCAGTACACGGCCACTCAGAAGTATCAGTGGTTCCTGGAGACCTACCCGGAGCTGATCCGCCATGTGAGCGGACGGCACATTGCCTCCTTCCTGGGGATTACGCCGGTGACCCTGAGCCGGCTGAAGAAGTCGCTCCAGACCGGAGTTCAGGAGGGCTGACGCCCCGGCCGCGGCCCATAAAAACTGCCCCACCCGCCAAACGGCGGATGGGGCAGTTTTCTTCTGGTATTATTCAGGAGAGAAGCATCTTGTCATCGGCCTCGTCCGAGCCGCTGACCTTGGTAAACTGCTCCAGCAGATCCTCCACGGTGAGCTTCTGCTTGGCCTCGCCAGAGATGTCCAGGACGATGCGGCCCTCGTACATCATGATGAGGCGGTTTCCGTGGGCGATGGCGTCGCGCATGTTGTGGGTGATCATCAGGGTGGTCAGATGGTCCCGCTGTACGATCTTCTCGGTGGTCTCCAGGACCTTGGCCGCTGTCTTGGGGTCCAGGGCGGCGGTGTGCTCGTCCAGCAGGAGGAGCTTGGGCCGATTCAAGGTGGCCATGAGCAGGGTCAGCGCCTGCCGCTGTCCGCCGGAGAGAAGTCCCACCTTTACCGTGAGACGGTCCTCCAGCCCCAGGCCCAGGATCTGGAGCAGTTCCCGGTAGCGCTCCCGCTCCCCCCGGCCGATGCCGGGGCGGAGGGTGCGGTTCTTGCCGCGGCGGGCGGCCAGGGCCAGGTTTTCTTCAATCTGCATGGTGGCGGCGGTGCCCATCATGGGATCCTGAAAGACCCGGCCGATATAGGAGGCGCGCTTGTGTTCGGGCAGGCGGGTCACATCAATGCCGCCGATAGAGATGCTGCCCGCGTCCACCGGCCATACCCCCGCCACCGCGTTGAGCAGCGTGGACTTGCCTGCGCCGTTGCCGCCGATGACGGTGACGAAATCCCCGTCATTCAGGGTGAGGGACACGCCGTTGAGGGCCCGCTTCTCATTGACGGTGCCCGGGTTGAAGGTCTTATAGACGGATTTGAGTTCAAGCATTGGCCTGGCCTCCCTTCCGCACAGATTTGGTGAAATAGCGGCCCTTCCAGTAAGGAATGGCCAGGAACACGGCCACCACCAGGGCGGTGAGCAGCTTCAAATCGTTGGTGTCCAGGCCCAGGCGCAGCACGAACTGGATGACCACATAGTAAATGATGGCGCCGATGACGGCGGAGAGCAGCTTTAGGGCAAAGTTGCGGAAGACCTTGCCCAGAATGACCTCGCCGATGATGACGGCGGCCAAACCGATGACAATGGCGCCCCGGCCCATGTCGATGGTGGAGCTGCCCTGGTACTGGGCCAGCAGGGCGCCCGAGAGGGCCACCAGGCCGTTGGAGACCATCAGGCCCAGAACAATGTTAAACTTGGTGTTGATGCCCTGGGCCCGGGCCATGCTGGGGTTGGAGCCGGTGGCACGCAGAGAAGAGCCCAGCTCAGTGCCGAAGAACCAGTAGAGCACCGCAATGAGCACCGCCGTAAGGACCAGCAGCAGGAGGATGGGGTTGTTGAGGGCCACATCCCGAATATAGCGGGAGGAGACCAGCAGATCGAAGTCGTTGACGCTCACCGCCAGGCTGGCCTTGGTGCCCGCGTCGGTGCCAAAGCCCATAATGCGCAGGTTGATCGAATAGAGGGCCAGCTGGGTCAGAATGCCGGAGAGGATAGCCGGGATGCCGCAGGCCGTGTGGAACAGCCCGGTAACCAGCCCGGCCAGCATCCCCGCCAGGAAGGCGGCCAGGACGGCCACCCAGATGTTGCAGCCGTTGACGGTCAAGAGCACGCATACCGCACCACCGGTGGCCAGGGAGCCGTCCACCGTCAGGTCGGCCACGTCCAGGATGCGGAAGGTGATATACACGCCGATGGCCATGATGCCCCAGATGAGGCCCTGTCCCACCGCGCCCGGCATGGCGCGCAGCAGGGTGAGAAGGAAATCCATGTTGATGCCTCCAAAAGTCGATAATTACCACTAGTATAGCAAAAAGCGGCGGGAAAGGGAAGTCCCTTTCCCGCTGTTTTTTTGTGGAGAGGACGCTTTACTCCAGAGCCTGATAATCGTCGGGGACTGTGATGCCCAGGGCCTCGCAGTTGGCGGGGTTGTAGAGCTTCGTGAGGGAAGTGTCGTACTCAATGGCCATATCGGATACGTTCTCCTCGCCGGTGAGGATGCGCGCGGCCATCTCGCCGGTGATCTGGCCCAGCTCATAGTAGTCGATGGACAGGGTGGCCACGCCGCAGCCCGAGCAGATGCCCGACTCGCCGGCAACCACGGGCACCCCGGCGGGGATGACCACGTTGGCGATGGTCTCCGTGTTGTTGGCGGCGGTGTTATCAGTGGGGATATAGATCACGTCGGAGCTGTCACAGGCGCTCTGGGTCACCGAGGACAGGTCGTTCACATCGGTGAAGGCATAGGCGGTGCAGGTGTAGCCTTTCTCCTCCAGATAGCCCTGGATGGTCTCCACCTGGAAGATAGAGTTGGGCTCTGCCGAGCAGTAGAGCAGGCCCACATTGGGGTACTCGGTCTCGGGGAAGAGTTCCTGGAGCAGGTCGGCCTGCTGGTCCAGGGGGGCCAGGTCGGAGGTGCCCGAGATATTGCCGCCCAGGACCTCGTCCTCGGTGCTGTCCAGGTTGAGGGCAATGCCGTAGTTGGTGATGGCGGTGCCCAGGATGGGAATGGTGTCAGTGGCGGAGGCGGCGGCGGTGAGGGAGGCGGTGGCATTGGCCAAAATCAGGTCCACGCCCTCAGACAGGAAGCCGTCTACAATGGTGATGCAGTTGTTGGAGTCGCCGCCGGCGTTGCCCTCGGTGAACCTCACGTTCTCGCCGAACTGCTCAGTCAGGGCGTCCTTGAAGCCCTGGGTGGCGGCGTCCAGCGCATCGTGGGGAGCCAGCTGGCAGATGCCTACAACATAGCTCTCGCCGGAAGAGCTGCCCGAGCCAGTATTTCCGGAATCACTGGGGGTGGAGCTGCTCCCGCCGCCGGAGCAGGCGGCCAGGGACACCAGCAGGGCGGCGGAGAGGGCCGCCGCGGCGCATTTCTTCACAGATTTCATTTCACGTTCCTCCCAAATTCATTGGAGTGCCCCGGCGCTTTAGCTCTTTTAGGTATTAAAGCAGATGGGGCGAAAAAAAGCCCCAAATCCGGGATGACTTTAACATTATAATCAGACGGAACGGGGATGTCAACCCCTCTTTTTGACGAAACGCCGGTCTTTTTACGCTCTGTTCTGGTGAGACGCAGTTTTCATGGACTTTTTTTCGGGGGTGTGGTACAATAAAAAAACCTATGGATCACGGCCCCTGGAAACCTTTTGGGAAGGCTGTTCCACCTTGGGAGGTTTTACGTTGAAAATTGAAGTGTTGGGCGTCCGGTTTGACGACCTCTCCCCGGAGGAGATGGTGCGCACCGCCGCCTCTCTCATTGAAGCGGGAGGGTTCCACTACGCGGTGACGCCCAACCCGGAATTTCTCCTGACGGCCCAGAAGAATGAGGCGTTCCGTACCGTGCTCAACCAGGCGGACCTGTCCATGCCCGACGGCATCGGCGTGGTGTACGCCTCCAAGATCCTGGGCCGGTCTCTGAAGGGCCGGGTGCCCGGCATCGACTTTGCCGAGAGCCTGGTGGCCTGGATGGCCCGGACGGGAAAGCGGCTTTACCTCCTGGGCTCCAAGCCCGGTGTGGCCGAGGCCGCTGCGGAGACCCTGAAGGGGCGCTATCCGGGGCTGATTGTCTGCGGTACCCACGACGGCTATTTCCAAGAGGACGCCCCGGTTGTCGAGGCCATCCGCGCCGCCCGGGCCGACGTGGTGCTGGTGGGCCTGGGGGCCCCGAAACAGGAGCTGTGGATGGCCCGGCACGGCCCGGAGACGGGCGCCAAGTTCATGGTGGGCCTGGGGGGAGCGCTGGATGTGTTTGCCGGGCATGTGGAGCGGGCCCCCGAGGCATGGCAGAGGGCGGGCATGGAGTGGTGCTACCGCCTCATCAAAGATCCCAAACGCATCAACCGTATGGCCAAGCTCCCCCTGGTCCTGGTCCAGGCGGCCGGCGCGCGGGTGCGGGGCAAGTAGGAGGGAGCGGCTTGTCCGGAAAACTCATTGTCTTTGAGGGCACCGACGGTTCGGGGAAATCCACCCAGTTCCGGCGCTTCTGCGCGCGCATGGAGGAGGAGGGGCGGCCGTTCCGCCGCTTGGTCTTCCCCCGGTATGACCAGCCCTCTTCCGCGCTCATCCGCATGTACCTGGGCGGGGCCTTCGGCTCCCACCCGGAGGATGTGAACGCCTATGCCGCCTCCAGCTTCTATGCGGTGGACCGCTACGCCTCCTGGAAACAGGACTGGGGGGGCTATTACCAGGCGGGGGGGCTGGTGCTCTCCGACCGGTATACGACCTCCAATGCGGTCCACCAGGCCTGCAAACTCCCCGAGGGGGAGTGGGAGAAGTTCTTCCGCTGGCTGGACGACTTTGAACACGGCAAGCTGGGCCTGCCCCGGCCCGGGCTGGTGCTCTACCTGGATATGCCCACGGAGCAGGCCGTCGCCCTCCTGCGGGGGCGGGAGCGGGAAAAGGGAGTGTCCGGCGATATCCACGAGGTGGACACCGCGTATCTGGCCCTGTGCCGGCGTACCGCTCTGCGCGCGGCGGAGGTCTTGGGCTGGACAAAGATTCCCTGTATCGGAGCAAATGGGGCGGTGCGCCCTGTTGAGGATATTCACCGGGAGATCTGGGGACATGTGTCCCGATTTCTCCACATTAAAAAGGAGGCAACATAGTCATGGTCGCAATTCTTCTGGGAAAGGGATTTGAGGAGTCGGAGGCCCTGGTGCCCGCCGACCTGCTGCGCCGCGCAGGCGTGGAGGTGAAGCTGGCGGCGCTGGAGGGAGACCGGGTCACCGGCGGCCACGGGATGACCGTACTGGCCGACTGCACGCTGGCGGAAGTGGACCTGGAGAAGCTGGACATGCTGGTGCTTCCCGGCGGCCTGGGGGGCGTGAATGCGATCCAGGAGGATCTGTCCGCCATGGCGTTCATTGAACAGGCCTATGCCCGTGGGGTGTGGCTGGCTGCCATCTGCCCCGCCCTCACGATCCTGGCTAATCTGGGCTACCTGGACCGCCGGAAGGCGGTGTGCTACCCCGGCATGGAGGAGCTCATGGGCTCGGCCGTGGTGGAGAAGGGCGCCTCCGTGGTGGTGGATGGGCACATCATCACCGGCCGGGCGGCGGGCTCTGCCTTCGATTTCGGCCTGCGCCTGGTGGACGCCCTGAAGGGCCCCAATGCCGCCGAAGAAGTGCGCAATGCCGTGCACTACCACTGCTGAGGAAAAACGGACGCTCCGGGCCGGGGTGCGCAGGGCTCTGGCGGCCCTCCCGGCGGAAGAGCGTCTGGAGAGCGACCGGGCTCTGCGGGTGCGCTTTCTGGCCCGGAACGAGGTGGGACAGGCCCAGACCATACTGCTCTACGCCGGCATGGGCGGCGAGGTGGACACCGCGCCCCTGCTTTCCGCCCTGCTCCGGGCGGGGAAGCGGGTAGCCCTGCCCCGCTGCACCGCCGCGCCTGGGGAGATGGAGGCCCGCCTCATCGGGCCGGACACTGCTCTGGTCCGCCACCGGCTGGGCATGCTGGAGCCGGGCGAGGACTGTCCTCTGCTCCCGCCGGAGGCGCTGGACCTGATCCTGGTCCCGGGGCTGGCCTTCGACCGCCGGGGCTACCGTCTGGGGCAGGGGGGCGGGTACTACGACCGCTTCCTGCCCCGGTGCGCCGGGAAGACGGTGGCCCTGTGCCGGGAACGGTTTCTGCTTCCGGCCGTCCCGCGGGAGGAGCACGACCGGCCGGTGGACCTGGTCCTCACGGAGGGGGCCAGCTGGGGCACGTCCCAGGCGAAATAGAGGAGAGGGCGGAGCAAACGCCCCGCCCGGTCCTATGTTCCGCTTAACATCAGCAGCAGTTGTCGCCCCCGCAGCCGCAGCCGTCGTTGCAGCCACAGCCACAGCCGCTGTTGCTGCTCACACCGCTGTTGCCGCAGCAGCAGCACAGCAGAATGAGGATCAGAATGATCCAGAGACAACTGTTGCCGCCCCAGCCGTTGTTGCCAAAACACATATTTGGTCACCTCACGCTTTCTGGGGGGAGGCGATGCGCCTCTCGCCCCGACTGACCTATCCTATGCGCCCGCCGTGGGGAGGGTGCGTGCGGAGAGAAGGGTGTTTGGGGAAAATTCCGGCCCGCCTGAGCGGGGCCGGGGGTTGGTTTGCAAGCATAGTTAGGAGTGGAATCCATGGCACAGGAACATGAACGCGCACCGGGACGAAGAACCCAGGGCCGCAGGCACACGCCCTCCCACCTGGAGACGGGGGGGAAGCGGGCCGCGCCCAGCCCGCGCAGCGAGAGCGCCCGGCCGCCCCGCCGGAAGAAGCGCAAGAGTCCTTTTGGGCCAGTGCTCTATGTGATCTTCGTGATCGGGATCTCGGCCCTGCTGGCGGCGGGGAGCTGGGTGGCGGCCGGCGATCTGCTGGCCCTGAACAAGGCCCCCCACACGGCCACCATTACCCTGGAGGAGGGGGACACGGTGGCCCAGGTGGCCGACCTGCTGGAGGAAAACGGCCTGATCGAGTACAAGTGGCTCTTCCGGCTCTTCGCCTCCTTCACCGGCGTGGACGACGTGGGGGAGGAGAGCAAGCTCACCGCCGGGACCTACGAACTGGACACCGACATGGACTACAACGCCCTCATCAATGCCATGGGCCGGGGCTCGGCCAACCGGTCCCAGACCCAGGTCACCATCACCGAGGGCATGACCCTGGACCAGATTTTCCAGACCCTGGAGGATGCCGGGGTGGCCAGCGTGGAGTCGCTCCAGGAGGTGGCCGCCAACCACGAGTTTAAATACTCCTTTCTTCAGGACCTGCCCACCGGGGATTACCGCCGGCTGGAGGGCTTCCTCTTCCCGGACACCTACCAGTTCTATATGGGCGGCGACCCCCTCCAGGTGATCAACCGGATGATCCTCCGCCTGGACGAGCTCTTCACGGAGGAGATGCGCCAGGACGCGGAAGAGAGCGGTTACACGGTGGGGGAGATCATAAACATCGCCTCCATGATCGAAAAGGAGACCGACGGCAGCGACCAGGCGCTTATCTCCTCGGTTATCCACAACCGCCTGGAGAACCCCACCAGCGAGTCGGGCAGCACACTGGGCATCGACGCCACCATCTTGTACGTCACCGGCGGCACCGAGGTGGACGTGAACCTGGACTCCCCCTACAACACCCGTGTTTATCCGGGCCTGCCGCCCACAGCCATCTGCAGCCCGGGCATCGACGCCATCCGGGCGGCCATCTACCCGGAAGATACCAACTATTACTACTATGCTCTGGGCGACGACGGGACCCACTCCTTCTTCCGCACGCTGAGCGGACAGCAGGAGTTCATCGCCAGCCAAGAGCGCTATCACTGACCCAAAAGGTCACCCAGACACGCGGGCGGGCGCGCACATCGTGCGCGCCCGCCTTTCCCATCAAATAAGGAGGAACACGAGAATGTCTATGGAACTGCTCGCCCCCGCCGGCGACCTGGAGCGGCTGCGCATGGCGGTGGCCTATGGGGCCGACGCGGTGTATCTGGCCGGTACGTCCTTCGGGATGCGGGCCTTTGCCGGCAATTTTGCCTCCCAAGAATTGCGGGAGGCGGTCAAACTCTGCCACGCCCACGGCGTGAAGGTCCATGTGACCTGCAATACCATGCCCCGCAACGACGAGGTAGGGCGCCTGCCCGCCTGGCTGGAGCTGCTGGACGATGCGGGGGCCGACGCGGTCATCCTGGCCGACCTGGGGGTCTTCCAGCTGGCGGGAAAATACGCCCCCCGCCTCACGCGCCACGTCTCAACCCAGGCCGGAGTTACCAATTACGCCGTGGCCACCGCCTGGCATGAGTTGGGAGCCGACCGGGTGATCCTGGCCCGGGAGCTCTCCCTGGAGGAGGTGGTTGAGCTGCGCGTGCGCACCCCTAAGAGCCTGGAGATCGAGGCCTTCGTCCACGGGGCTATGTGTGTGAGCTACTCGGGGCGGTGCCTGCTCTCCAACTATATGACCGGCCGGGATGCCCAGCGGGGGGCCTGCGCCCAGCCCTGCCGGTACAAATACGCCCTCATGGAGGAAAAGCGCCCCGGGGAATATTTTCCCGTCTTCGAGGAGAATGGGGAGAGTTTCATCCTCAACAGCCGGGACAGGTGCATGATCGACCATATCGGGGAGCTGAAGGCGGCGGGGGTGGACTCCCTGAAAATCGAGGGCCGGGCCAAGTCGGCCTATTACGCCGCCGTGGTCACCGCCGCCTACCGCCATGCCATCGACGCGGCTGAGGCGGGGGAGCCCCTCGCCCCGGTGTGGCGGGACGAGGTGGAGAAGATCAGCCACCGGCACTACTCCACTGGTTTTTGGTTCGGACAGCCCGGCCAGTTTACGGAGGACGCCCGCTACATCCGGGACTACCAGGTCTGCGCCGTGGTGGAGTCCTGCACCCCTGGCGGCCGGGCGGTGTGCTCCCTGCGCAATAAATTCCGGGCAGGAGACGAGCTGGAGCTGGTGGGACCCGGCCTGGAGCCCCGGGCTTTCCGGGTCCCGCCTATGGAGGACCTGGACGGCCTGCCGCTGGCGGAGCCCCGCACCCCCCAGATGAAATTTTATCTGGACCTGCCCGAGTACGCGCCCGCCCTCTCCCTCCTCCGGCGGCGGCAGGTGGTGTGAGCGGCTCTTTACCCGCCCGCCGGGGCGTGTTATAATAAACCTGCCGGGCTGGCTAAAATCGGAAAAATTTTGCAATTTTTGCGCTGAATTCTATAAAATCAACTGATTTTATAGAAAATTGTGCAAGTATTTTTCGCCCGGGAGAGGAGGTTCCCATGATGCGATGGAAATGGCTGTGTACGGCGCTGGTATTGGTGCTGCTGCTCTCGATCCTCCCCCTCACAGGGGCCAGCACCCCCACGGTCTACCAGCTGGCCCTCAACGACAAATTTGTGGATGAGGACGGCCTGGTGGCCTCCAACATGCCCGTGGCGGTGGGAGGCACCATCTATGT
Organism: uncultured Oscillospiraceae bacterium; assembly: GCA_944386885.1. GTDB lineage: Bacteria > Bacillota > Clostridia > Oscillospirales > Oscillospiraceae > Pseudoflavonifractor_A. The sequence goes on from CALXCU010000126.1 coordinate 16,946, forward strand.
GCCCTACAGCACCTTTGACCGCTATGCCACCGGGGTGGATCTGGACATCTCCTACACCGACAGCCGGGAGAACGGCAGCTATATCCTCATCCTCTACAGCCTCAACGGTTCCCTGAGCTTCAACGTGGATGAGCAGACCTGCGTGGACCAGAACGGCGCGGTCCAGAATATGCAGGCCATCATCCGCAACGGCAAGGTCTATGTGCCCGCCTACAGCGTGTGCCGCTTTTTCGGCCTGGAGTACAGCTATATCCCAACGCAGAGCGCCGGCGTGCTCATCCGGATCAAAAATCGGGACGCCGTTCTCAGCGATGTGACGTTCCAGCAGTCGGCGGCCTCTTTTATGCAGAACCGCTACAACCGCTATCTCCAGAGCCTGACTGCGTCCACCCCCGCGCCTACCCCTACGCCGAGACCTACGCCTACCCCGGCGCCCACCACCTCCGGCGGGACAGAGGAACCGGAGGAAACGCCGGAGGAGACCGACGGACCCACCGTCCGCCTGGCCTTTGCTTGCACCACCGGGGAGGCCCTGGACCGGGTTCTGGACACGCTGGAGAGCCGTGGAGCCCAGGCCCTGCTGCTGTTCCGGCCGGAGGACCTGGAGAGCCGGGGGGCCGATGTGCTCCGAGCCCTGGGAGAGGGGCACACGGTGGGCCTCTTGGTGGACGGTTCCAGCCTGGAGGGAGCCCGGCAGGCCCTGACAGAGGGCAATGAGGCCCTCCGGCGGCTGTGCTGGACCCGTACGTATATCGCCTGCCTGGAGGACGCCGGCTCGGGCGTGGCCTCCGCGCTGGCGGAGGAGGGCTGGAGGCTGTGGAGCGGGAATGTGGACGGCCGGGGCTCCAGCGCCGAGCGCATCCTTGCCCGGGCCCAAAGCCGGGGGAACGCCCGGGTGACTCTGGATGACAGCGGAGATACCGCCGGTCTCCTGAGCCGCTTTCTCACCCGTCTGGACCAGGAGAACGGCCTGCTCCGCCCCGTGCTGGAGGGCGATCTGGATTAGACCATCCAAAATGATAGAATAGAATAGATAGATGAGGAGAATCAGTATGAGAAAGGTGTATATGGACAATGGCGCGACCTCCTATCCCAAAGCTCCCGGCGTGGGGGAGGCTATGGCAGATTATATCCTCAATGTGGGGTGCAACATCGGCCGGGGCGGCTATTCGGAGGCCTATGACGCCGCGGCCCTGGTCTTAGAGACCCGGGAGCAGGTCAACCGCCTGGTCAACGGCCCGGGGGCCCGGAACGTGATCTTTACACCCGGCTCTACCCACTCGCTCAATTACCTCATCAAGGGCCTGCTGAGGCCCGGTGACAAGGTGGTCACCTCCCCGATGGAGCACAACAGCGTCCTGCGGCCCCTCACCCAGCTGGAGGCAGAGGGTGTTGAGGTGGCCTACTTTCCCTGCAACGACAAGGGAGAGCTCCTCCTGGACCAGGCCGGGGCGCTCATCACGGCGGATACGGCGGCGGTCATCCTGACCCACGCCTCCAATGTCTGCGGCACTGTCATGCCGCTGGCGCAGGTGGGGGAGCTGTGCCGGGCCAGAGGGGTGCCTTTCCTGGTGGACGCCTCCCAGACCGCCGGCGCGGTGGAGATCGATATGGCCGCCATGCACATCGACGGCATCGGCTTCCCCGGCCACAAGGGCCTTCTGGGTCCCCAGGGCATCGGCCTGATGGTCCTCACCGATGAGCTGGCCCGGCGGCTGACGCCTCTGGTCTCCGGCGGCACAGGCAGCTTCTCCCACGAGCTCACCGTCCCCGAAGTCCTGCCCGACCGCTTTGAGGCGGGCACATTGAACCTGCCCGGGGTGTACGGCCTTCACGCCGCCCTGTCGTTCCTGGAACAGGAGGGCGCCCCCCTGCGGGAGCGGGAGCACCAAATTGCCTGCCGCCTGTGGGAGAAGTTCAAGGCCCTGGAGCCCCGGGGCATCCGGGTGGTGGGCACCGATAACCTGGACATGCACACCGGCGTGGTGTCCATCCACTTCCTGCACGCCGACGACGGAGAGATGGCCTTCCGCCTGGAGCAGGAATTCGGCATCGATACCCGTTGCGGCCTCCACTGCGCCCCCCTGGCCCACAAGGCCCTGGGTACCTTCCCCCAGGGCACGGTGCGCTTCTCCATCGGCCCCTTTACCACCGAGGAAGAGGTGGACTACACCGTGGACGCGGTAGCCAAGCTGCTGGCGGAGACACAGGGTGAGTAGTATCGTTTTTCAATAAAATTAGATTGACTTTCAATAAATCCTGTGCTACAATGGCGGCACAGAGGTGATCGTCATGCGCACACAGACCAGCCTGAAGGCCCGCTTTTGCGGCTTTGCGGCGGGGCACTTTACCATTTCACTGCTGGGGTACGCCCTGTATTTCTGGGGTGCTTTTTCCGATTTCGTGATCGAGTTCCCCATCCTCCCGGTGCTTACGGGGGTGCTGATGCTGCTCTATATCCCTGCGGGGTTCCTGGTGGCCCGGCTCTTCCACTGGACCGGCCCCAGCCGGAGGATGGCGGTGCAGGCGGTGGCCCTCCCGGCGGGGATCGCCCTCTTTTTCGCTGGGGTGAGCCTGCTGATGCTGTTCGGGGGTTCGGCCGTAGCCGCCTGGGCGGAGAGTCTGGGGAAAAGCACGGATGCCGCGGCGGTCGTGGCGGCAACCGGGATGTTTGCCCTGCTGAGCACCGTCTTCTGGGCCAGCCCCTCTTTTTTCCTCATGCTGCTGGCCACCGTGGCCTTCGCGGAGAACGGCGTTCTCTGGCTCCTGTGTGTACTGCCGGCGGCCATTTTGCCGCCTCTGCTCTTCTTCCTGGGGAGTGCTTTGGGGAAAAGAGAGTTGACAAGCGCGGAAAATGTGATAGAATAAGGCAGACAAAGGCAACGACGAAGCTAAGCGGACCACGCCGCGCCGAGCGAGAGGGGAGAGTGGGAGCCCTCCGCGACACGGGCCTGCGCGCCACTTCACGAGCTGTCTGCGACGAGCAGAACGTCTGGCCCCCGTTACCGGGCCCCAATGAGACGCCTCCCGAAGGAGAGGATAATCAGGGTGGTACCGTGGAAGATTTTTCCGCCCCTGGCTGATGCCGGGGGCGGTTTTTTCGTCCCGGGCCGGAAGAGAAACGAGAACAAAATTTGGAGGTAATCGTCCCATGCCCAAGAAATTTGGAGTCAACGAGCTGCGCGAGATGTTCCTGAAGTTCTTTGAGACCAAAGGCCATCTCCGCCTGCCCAGCTTCTCCCTCATCCCCCAGAACGACGCCAGCCTGCTGCTCATCAACTCGGGCATGGCGCCGATGAAGCCCTGGTTTACCGGGGAGCAGGAGCCCCCCTGCCACCGGGTGACCACCTGCCAGAAGTGCATCCGCACCGGCGACATCGAGAACATCGGCCACACCGCCCGCCACGGCACCTACTTTGAGATGCTGGGCAATTTCTCCTTTGGCGACTACTTCAAGAAGGAGGCTATCCACTGGGCCTGGGAGTTTTTGACCTCCCCCGAGTGGGTGGGCCTGGACCCCGACCGGCTCTATCCCTCGGTCTTCGCCGGCAACGAGACCACTCCCGCCGACGACGAGGCCTTCCGCATCTGGAACGAGGAGGTGGGTATCCCCGCCGAGCGTATCTTCAAGTTCGGCAAGGAGGATAATTTCTGGGAGCACGGCTCCGGCCCCTGCGGCCCCTGCTCAGAGATCTATTATGACCGGGGCGAGAAGTACGGCTGCGGCAAGCCCGGCTGCACGGTGGGCTGCGACTGCGACCGGTATATCGAGGTCTGGAACGTGGTCTTTTCCCAGTTCGACAACGACGGCGAGGGCCACTACACCGAGCTCAAGCAGAAGAACATCGACACCGGCATGGGCCTGGAGCGCCTGGCTGTGGTGTGCCAGGACGTGGACTCCCTCTTCGACGTGGATACCGTCATGAACATCACCAACAAGGTCAGTGAGATTACCGGCGCCCACTATGGCGAGAGCCACGCCAAGGACGTCTCCCTGCGGGTCATCACCGACCACATCCGCTCGGCCACCTTTATGATCTGCGACGGCGTCCTCCCCTCCAACGAGGGCCGGGGCTATGTGCTTCGCCGCCTGCTCCGCCGGGCGGCCCGCCACGGCAAGCTCCTTGGGGTCAACGACCCCTTCCTCTACCAGGTCTGCGAGACCGTCATCCACGAGAACGAGGGCCACTACCCCGAGCTGCGGGAGCGGGCGGGCTATATCACCAAGATCATTCGGGTGGAGGAGGAGAACTTCGCCCGCACCATCGACGGCGGTATGAAGATCTTTGATGAGATGCTTTCCGCCCACAAGGAGAAGGGCGAGAAGATCTTCTCCGGCGCCGACGCCTTCAAGCTCTACGACACCTACGGCTTCCCCATTGACCTGACTGCCGAGATGGCCGCGGAACAGGGCCTGGCGGTGGATCAGGCCGCCTTCCAGAAGCTCATGGAGGAGCAGAAGGTCCGGGCCCGCAAGGCCCGGGAGGCCCTGGGCGACCTGGGCTGGGCCGGCGTGGAGTTCGGCAAGGACGTGCCCGAGACAGAGTTCGTGGGCTACGGGAACACCTCCATCACCGGCGCCAAGGTGGTAGCCTTGGTGGTGGAGAATGAGCAGGCCGAGGAGCTCATGCCCGGCGTGGAGGCCATCGTGGTCCTGGACAAAACGCCCTTCTATGCGGAGATGGGCGGCCAGGTGGCCGACCACGGCGTCATCGCCAGGAGCGGCGAAAACGGCTGCCTGTTTCAGGTCACCGACGTACAGAAAAATAAGGGCGGCAAGTATATGCACTACGGCAAGGTCACCGAGGGCGCTCTGAAGCTGGGGGATACTGTCTCTGCCCAGATCGACGTGCCCCGCCGGAAGGCCGTCATGCGTGCCCATACCGGAACCCACCTGGACGAGATCGCCCGAGCGACGTGTAGGGGCGAACTGTCGCTCTCGGCGGGCGCCGTGGCAGTAGAAAACAGACTGCGCTACGACTTCACCCATTTTTCCGCCC
>CALXCU010000127.1 GCA_944386885.1 uncultured Oscillospiraceae bacterium
ACCTGGTCGTCGTTGCCCGACCAGATGGTGAAATCTTCCCCGCACAGCCGCCGGGTGTGGGCGGCCAGGGAGAAATTGCCGCTGGCCTCCTTGACGCCGTTGATCCGCTCGTCCTGGGCCAGATGGCGGTAGGTCTCGGCGGTGAAGGACACGCCGGTGCGGGAGGGCACGTTATAGAGGATGACGGGCACCTGGGCCTCCTGGGCGATGGCCTCGTAGTGCCGGATGAGTCCGGCCTGGGTGGCTTTGTTGTAGTAAGGCGTCACGTGGAGCAGGGCATCTGCCCCGGCATCCTGGGCCCGGCGGGAGCGGGCGGCGGCCTCGGCGGTGCTGTTGCTCCCCGCCCCGGCGATGACCTTTACCCGGCCCTGGGCCTGCCGGACGCAGAACGCGATGACGGCTTCGTGCTCTTTGGTAGACATGGTGGCGCTCTCTCCGGTGGTTCCGCAGACGCAGATGGCGTCCACGCCGCGGGCGATCTGGTCCTCGATGAGGCGGGCAAAGGCGGCGTAGTGGACGGCCCCGTGCGCATCAAAAGGGGTGACGATGGCGGTACAGGTTCCGGTAAAGACGGGCTCACGCATGGCTGCGCATTACCTCCTTACAATATAGTCCTCCGCGCACAGCAGCTCGGCCAGCAGCACCGCGCCCCCGGCCGCGCCGCGCAGGGTGTTATGGGACAGGCAGGCGAACTTGTAGTCGTACTGGGTGTCGGGGCGCAGGCGGCCGATGCATACGGCCATGCCCCCCTCGGTCATCCGGTCCAGCTTGGTCTGAGGCCGGTCGGGCTCGTCAAAGTAGTGGAGGAACTGCTTGGGGGCGGAGGGGAGGCCCAGCTCCTGGGGGCGGCCCCGGAAGGCGGCCCAGCGCTCTTTGATCTCCGCCTCAGAGGGCTTGCGGCCGAAGCGGGCGAAGACGGCGGCCATGTGGCCGTCGGAGGCGGGGACCCGGAAGCACTGGGCGGTGATGGCGGGGCCTTGGGCGTTGACGATGACGCCGTCTTCCACCCTGCCCCAGAGCTTGAGGGGTTCCCGCTCGCTCTTTTCCTCCTCGCCGCCGATGTAGGGGATGACGTTATCCACCATCTCGGGCCAGGTCTCAAAGGTCTTGCCCGCGCCGGAGATGGCCTGGTAGGTGCACACCAGCACGTCCTTCAGCCCGAACGTCCGCAGGGGGTGCAGGGCGGGGACATAGCTCTGGAGGGAGCAGTTGGACTTGACGGCAATGAAACCCCGCTGGGTGCCCAGGCGCTTGCGCTGGGCGGGGATGACGGAAAGATGCTCGGGGTTGATCTCGGGGACCACCATGGGGACGTCAGGCGTCCAGCGGTGGGCCGAGTTGTTGGAGACCACCGGGCACTCGTGGCGGGCATAGGCCTCCTCCAGGGCCTGGATCTCCTCCTTTTTCATATCCACGGCGGAGAAGACGAAGTCCACCTGGGCGGCGATCTGCTCCACGTCGGCCTCGGCGTCCATGACCACCAGACCCTTGGCCTCCTCAGGCATGGGGGCAGCCATGGCCCAGCGGCTCCCGACGGCCTCTTCATAGGTCTTTCCCGCCGAGCGGGGGCTGGCGGCCAGGGCGGTGAGCCGAAACCAGGGGTGGTTCTCCAGCAGGGTGACGAAGCGCTGCCCCACCATGCCGGTGCAGCCGATGACGCCCACTTTGTACGTTTCCATTGAAATGACCTCCTGTACTTCCGTAGTGTATGCCGGTGAGCCGGAAAAGAGAAGTCCCGGGCGCGGCCCGCGGGTAAAAAAAGAAATCAGCGGGTTTACACACCGGCTGATTCTGTACTATAATGTCAGAAGCACACGGTTACACAAGCCCGGCTCCTGCCCGCGGAAAGGGAAGTTAAACTGATAGTATCACAGGATAAACGGGCTGTCAATACGCTTTTGCGCGCTAAATTCAAAAAATAGGGAGAAGCACATGAAAAAGCCTTGGATGCAACTTGCCGCTGCCGGTCTTGCACTGACCCTGCTGCTGCCTGGAGGAGCGCCGCGGGCATCGGCGGCGGTGGAGGACCGCCTGCTCCGGGTGGGACTGGCCTACGGTAGCGGGGCCCTCCCCGCGGCCAATCTGGAGAACAGTGTGGGCTCGGGATACCGCCTGGGCTATTACGACGGGGAGGGAAATTTTACCGCCCTCGCCACCACGGCCGAGACGAAGATCACCATGCTCCGGGCGGACACCCTCTACCTCTCCGGCGGGACTTATTCCGAGACGGCCGTCGCCGGGGCCACGGCGGTGGGGGGCTGGTACGTCCTGCTGGGGAGCTATGACGCCTTGGAGACGGCCCAGGCGGCCGCCGCCGGCGTGAGCGGGGCCTATGTGGCCTGGCAGGATGGGACCTGGCAGGTCCGCTGGGGCGCCTGCGAGAGCCAGAGCGCCGCCGCCGCAGCCCAGAGTGCCCAGGGGCTGGCGGGTACGGTGGGGCAGGCGGGAAGCAGCGCCGTCACCGTGGTCCGGACGGGCACGGCCCAGGTGCTCTTTCAATATGACGGGACCGACCCCTTCGGCGTCATGCCCGACGTGACGGGGGAGGCCGACCCGGTGACCTGGTTCAAGGGGTATAAGTACTACGGCGGCTTCCGCTACGAGCGCCTGGGCGGCGGCAGCCTGACGGTGGTGAACATGGTCCATCTGGAGGACTATGTGCGCTGCGTCATCACCTGGGAGATGGGGGCGTCCTGGGAGCCGGAGGCCCTGAAGGCCCAGGCCTGCTGCGCGCGGACCTATGTGCTGCGCAATCTGGACAAGCACAGCGCCTACCACTTTGACGTCTGTTCGGAGACCGACTGCCAGGCCTACCACGGCACGGGCAACCTGACGGCCAACAGCATTCAGGCTGCCGCCGGGTGCGAGGGGGTGTGCATCTGGTACCAGGGGAGCCTGGCTGAGGCGGTGTACTCCTCCAGCAACGGCGGCGCGTCCTCCGACTCGGAGAGCGTCTGGGCCAACGAGGTGCCCTACCTGCGGGGGAAGAGCGACCCCTATGAGGCCCTCATAGCCGATACCATTTCCAATTATCACTGGAGCGTCACCTTCACCGCTGATGAACTGGAGGCCAAGCTCCAGGCCAAGGGTTACCAGTGCACCGATCTGGCCTCCTTTAAAGTGACCCAGACCGGCTCTACCGGCAATGTGACCGCCATCACCTTTACGGACGTGAGCGGCAAGAGCTGGACTTTTTATAAACAGGATGCCCGCACCTTCCTGGGCCTGCGCAGCCAGCGCTACACCGTCACCCCCAGCGGGGGCGGGACGGCGGATGGGACCACCCTCTATGCCGCCGGGGGCGGCAGCCTGGACCTCTCTTCGGCCTATGCCATCGGCGGGGATGGGTCGGTGAGCCGCCTGACCGGGGGGGTGTACGTCCTCACCGGAGACGGCCTGGAGGCGGTTGGGTCTGCCGGAGCGGGGGGCGCGGACTCCTACACCATCACCGGCACCGGCTATGGCCACGGGGTGGGCATGAGCCAGTACGGCGCCCAGGCCATGGCCAAAGAGGGCTATACATACGACGAGATCCTGCAATTCTATTTCACAGGAGTGGACATCTACTAAATGAAGACATCCGACTTTTACTTTGATCTGCCCGAAGAGCTCATCGCCCAGACGCCGCTGGAGCGGCGGGACGCCTCCCGGCTGATGGTGCTGGACAAGGACACCGGGAGAACCCGGGACATGCATTTTTATGACCTGCCTGAGCTGCTGCATCCGGGGGACTGCCTGGTGCTCAACGACTCCCGGGTACTGCCTGCCCGGCTGTTGGGCCGCCGGGAGCCCGGCGGCGGCGCGGTGGAGGTGCTGTTGCTCATCGACCGGGGGAACAAGACCTGGGAGTGCCTGGTGCGGCCGGGGCGCAAATGCAAGCCGGGCACCCGCCTCTCCTTCGGGGACGGGCTCCTTCATGCGGAGGTCCTCTCGGTGGAGGAGGGGGGCAACCGGCTCATCCGCTTTGAATATGAGGGAATTTTCCTGGAACTGCTGGAGCGGCTGGGCAAGATGCCCCTGCCCCCCTACATCAAGGCCGAGCTCCAGGACCCGGAGCGGTATCAGACCGTCTACTCCCGGGAGGTGGGCTCGGCGGCGGCCCCCACGGCGGGGCTCCACTTCACCAAGGAGCTGCTGGAGCAGGTACAGGCCATGGGAGTGAAGCTGGCCTATGTGACGCTGCACGTGGGTCTGGGCACCTTCCGCCCGGTGAAGGAAGAGGACATCCTGGACCACGAGATGCACAGCGAGTACTGCATGATCTCCGCCGGGACTGCCGAGACCATCAACCGCACCAAGCGGGAGGGGGGCCGGGTGATCTGCGTGGGCACCACCTCCTGCCGGACCATCGAGAGCTGGGCGGCGGAAGACGGCACGCTGAAGGAGAGCGCCGGCTGGACTGACATTTTTATCTACCCGGGCTACCGCTTTAAGGTGCTCGACGCCCTGATTACGAACTTCCACCTGCCCGAGTCCACCCTGGTGATGCTGGTCTCGGCCCTGGCCGGGCGGGAACACATTCTCAGCGCCTACCGGGAGGCGGTTGAGCGGAAATACCGCTTCTTCTCCTTTGGGGATGCGATGTTTATCGGCAGCGGGCTGGTTCCCGCTGGGGAGGAGGCCCCCTGACCGGGGCGAAAGGAGGAAGAGGGATGGAGAAGGATAGCTTCTGTCCTGTCCCGAGCCCGGGGGACGGCGGCGCGGCGGAGAAGCTCTCAGGGGCCTGTGTGCTCATCACCGGAGGGACGGGCTCCTTTGGCGGGGCCTTTCTCCGGCGCTGCCTGGCCCTGCCGGTGGGGGAGGTCCGGGTCTTCTCCAGGGACGAGCGGAAGCAGTACAGCCTCGCCCGCCGGTACGAGGGGGAGGGGCGCCTGCGGCTGATCCTGGGGGACGTGCGGGACGCCGGGGCGGTGGACCGGGCCATGGCGGGGGTGGACTATGTCTTTCACGCCGCGGCCATGAAGCAGATCCCCGCCTGCGAGGCCTATCCTCTGGAGGCGGTGAAGACCAATGTGCTGGGCTCGGCCCACGTGCTGGAGTCGGCCCTGCGCCGCCGGGTGAAAAAGGTGGTGTGCCTGAGCACCGACAAGGCCTGCTATCCCACCAGCGCCATGGGGGCCACAAAGTCTCTTATGGAGAAGGAGGCCCTCCGGGCCGGGGAGCGGGGCGGAGAGACGGTGGTAAATGTGACCCGCTTCGGCAATTTGGTGGCCTCCCGGGGGAGCGTGGTGCCCCTGTTCCGGGAGCAGCTGGAACGCCGGGGGGAGATCACCGTCACGGACCCGGAGATGACCCGGTTCCTCATGACGGTGGAGGAGGCGGTGGAGCTGGTGCTCCGGGCCCTCATCCTGGGGGGACCGGGAGAGCTCTTTGTGGCCAAGGCCAAGGCGGCCGCGGTGGGGGAGCTGGCCCGGGCGGTGATGGCCTGCCTTGGGGTGTCCGGGACTATTCGGGTCACCGGGGCCCGGGCGGGGGAGAAGCGGCATGAGACCCTTCTTCTGGCCGAAGAGGCCGCGGCCGCCCAGGACTGCGGGGGCTTTTTCCGTGTGGCCGTCCCGGCCATCCCGGCGTCGGAGCCGGGAAAACCCTACCGCTCCTGTGACGGAGCGCGCTTCACCCTAAGGGAGCTGACAGAGCTGATCCGCGCCGCCCTGGCGCGCCCGGCGGAATGGGACGAATGAGAATGTAAGGAGTGTTTTTGTGTTTGACGTGATCAAGACCGAGGGCCGGGCCCGGCGGGGCGTTTTTGCCTGCCCCCACGGCACGGTGCAGACCCCGGTGTTCATGAACGTGGGTACCCAGGGGGCCATCAAGGGGGCGGTCTCCGCCCTGGACTTGAAGGAGATCGGCTGTCAGGTGGAGCTGTCCAACACCTACCACCTGCACCTGCGCCCGGGGGACCAGGTCGTCCGGGAGATGGGGGGCCTTCACGCCTTCATGGCCTGGGACGGGCCCATCCTCACCGACAGCGGCGGCTTCCAGGTCTTCTCCCTCTCCGGCCTGCGGAAGATCAGCGAGGAGGGCGTGACCTTTGCCTCCCACCTGGACGGGCGGCGGATCTTCATGGGCCCCGAGGAGTCCATGCGCATCCAGGCCAATCTGGGCAGCGACATCGCCATGGCCTTTGACGAGTGCGTGGAAAACCCGGCCACTTACGAATATGCGAAAAACTCCTGTGAGCGGACGCTGCGCTGGCTGGAGCGGTGCAGGGCGGAGCACGAGCGCCTGAAAAATCTGCCCGGTGCCCTCAACCCGGAGCAGATGCTCTTTGGCATCAACCAGGGGGCCACCTTCCCGGACCTGCGGGTATGGCACATGGAGGAGATCGCCAAGCTGGACTGCGACGGCTACGCCATCGGCGGCCTGGCGGTGGGGGAACCCACCCAGGTTATGTACGACATCATCGACGCGGTGGAGCCCCATATGCCACCGGACAAGCCCCGCTACCTCATGGGGGTGGGCACCCCCTCCAACATCATCGAGGCGGTGGCCCGGGGCGTGGACTTCTTCGACTGCGTCATGCCCGCCCGCAATGCCCGCCACGGCAAGCTCTACACCTGGGAGGGCGCCATCAACATCAAGAACGAGAAGTACAAGCTGGATGACCGGCCCATCGATCCGGAGTGCTCCTGCCCGGTGTGCCGGTCTTTCTCCCGGGCATACCTGCGCCATCTCTTCACGGCCGGGGAGATGCTGGCCATGCGCCTGGCGGTGCTCCACAACCTGTATTTTTACAACAGCCTGGCCGCGCGCATCCGGGAGGCGCTGGATGCGGGGACGTTTGGACTGTTCCGGGCGGAGTTCAGCGCGAAGCTGGAGCGCCGGCTGTAAAACTTGGGAAAGGGCTTGCCAAATTGGGGAAAGTGCCGTATAATACTTCCTACGTGAAGTGTGAGCCCAGCGTACACAATTTGAATTCTGGAGGAGATCGATTTGCTCAACAGCATTGCCACTACCTTCCTGAGCAGTACCACCGCCACCGGCGGCGACTGGCTCAGCCTGTTCCTGCCCCTGCTCCTGATGATCGCCATCTTCTACTTCCTGCTCATCCGCCCGGAGAACAAGCGGAAGAAGGAGGCGGCCAAGATGCGCTCCGAGCTGGCGGTGGGCGACGTGATCACCACCATCGGCGGCATCGTAGGCACCATCTGCGCGGTGAAGGAGGAGACCATCGTCATCGAGACCGGCGCGGACCGGGTGCGCATTGAGTTCACCAAGTGGGCCGTATCCACCAAGGGCAAGCAGACGGAAGAGACCACCAAGTAAGGAAGCGCACATGTCCCACACCCTCCCGGCATAGGATTCCACCAGGAAGCCTGTGAAGGGAGGGTGTTTTGATGCATCGAAAGGAAGAGGAGCAGGGGGCGCTGCTGCTGCGCTGCGTGACCGGGGTGCTCCTGGGCGGCGCGGTGGCCTTCGCGGTGGCGCTCTTGGCGCTGCTGGCGGCCTCCTTTGCCATTTCGGCCGGGGCGGTGGGGGAGGCGCTGAGCGGACGCATCACCGTGGCCGCCTGTGTGCTGGGGGGCTTCTGCGGGGGAATGCTGGCCGTCCGCCGGTGCGGCTGCCGGGCTCTGGCGGTGGGTCTCGCCGCCGGCGCGGCCTTTTTCCTGATCCTGCTCACCATCGGGGTGCTGGCGTTCCGCAGCGCCCCGCAGGAGGGGCGCGCCGTGCTGCTGCTGTGCGCCTGCCTGTGCGGGGGCGGCCTGGCCGGTTTGGCGGGGCGCTTCCTCCGGCCGAAGAAAAAAAGACGAAAGTGATTGAAAAGGCTCAGGGGCTGTGTTATACTAATTCTAACACCCGAGATTGAATGGGAGGGAAATCGAAATGAAGCACATCAAGACGCTCAACGGCGCCACTCTGAAGAAGAGCGCCGCTCACGGCGGCTGCGGCGAGTGCCAGACTTCTTGCCAGTCCGCCTGTAAGACCTCTTGCACCGTGGCCAACCAGAAGTGCGAGAACGACCGCTAAGCGGGAAGAGCGGCACACAGACGGCTGAAAAGGGTGGGGTTTCCCACCCTTTTTCTATGTCCCCGGCGGGACGCGCAAATGAATTTGGAGGATCGATCAAATATGGTACATACCTTTCAAGCCCTGGGGGTCAACATCGCGGTGGACGTGAACAGCGGCGCGGTCCATGTGCTGGACGAGCTGACCTATCACCTGCTGGAGCAGGTGGAGCCCCCCATGGCGGAGCACTGCCCGGCGGAGATCGCCGCGCGGCTGCCCCAGTACGCCCCCGAGAGCCTGGAGGAGGCCTGGCAGGAGCTGCGGGGCCTGGCGGAGGAGGGCCTCCTGTTCGAGGAGGACGACTACATTGACCGGGAGAAGGCCGCCTCCATGCAGCAGCAGGCCCTGGTGAAGGCCCTGTGCCTCCACGTCTCCCACGACTGCAACCTGCGGTGCAAATACTGCTTTGCCGGTACGGGCGACTTCGGCACCGGCCACCGGATGACCATGGACTTTGAGACCGCCAAAAAGGCTATTGACTTCGTGGTCGAGAAGTCGGGCAAGCGGCGCAATATCGAGGTGGACTTCTTCGGCGGGGAGCCTCTCATGGCCATGGACACGGTGAAGAAGACGGTGGAGTACGCCCGCTCCATTGAGAAAGAGCATGGCAAGTGCTTCCGCTTTACCATTACCACCAACGGCGTGCTTCTCAACGACGAGAACATCGCGTACATCAACCGGGAGATGTCCAACGCCGTGCTGTCCCTGGACGGGCGGAAGGAGGTCAACGACGACCTGCGCCCCACCGTGAACGGGAAGGGGAGCTATGACGTGATCGTGCCCAAATTCCAAAAGCTCATCGCCGGCCGGGGCACCAAGGATTACTACCTGCGGGGGACCTTCACCCGGTTCCACAAGGACTTTGCCGAGGATGTGAAGGCCCTGGCGGCCATTGGCCGGAACGTGTCGGTGGAGCCGGTGGTGGGCAAGCGGGAGGACCCCTACGCCCTCCAGGAGGAGGACCTGCCCGAGCTGAAGGCGGAGTATGAGCGTTTGGCGGAGTACCTCAAAGACCACCCGGAGACAAATTTCTTCCACTTTAACGTGGACCTGGCCCAGGGGCCCTGCGTCATCAAGCGCCTGCGGGGCTGCGGCGCGGGCTGCGAGTATGTGGCCATCACGCCGGAGGGGGATATCTACCCCTGCCACCAGTTTGTGGGCAACGAGGCGTACAAGCTGGGCAGCGTCCAGGACGGCACCTTTAACGCCGAGCTCTCCCACCGCTTTGCCGCCCTGAATATCTATACCCGGGAGGAGTGTGCCCACTGCTGGGCCCGGTTCTACTGCTCGGGTGGGTGCAGCGCCTCCAACCTGCTGGTCAACGGCAACATTGAACGCCCCCACAAAGTGGGCTGCGAGCTGGAGCGCAAGCGGCTGGAGTGCGCCATTGCGCTGCGGGCTCTGGCGGCGGGCCTTGGGGGAGAAGAGACTTCTGCCAAAGCCTGATATACAGACTGCAATCAGTTGAATCCAGAATAGAAACACAATATCTAGCGGTAAACAGAACGTATATCGCTAGATATTGTGTTTTTCTTTGCTTACATCTGAATAGGCGAGATGTATTAGTTTATATAGTTTACATAATATAGTAAACATAAAATAATCGCATAATGGATAGAAAATGCAAGTTTTTTGCTGTACCCTCTTGCGTAAAAGCTTCGTATGAGTTATATTAAACTATGTAAACAAGGCGTATTTTCTCAAGGGCGGATGCATCTGCTTCTAAATCCTGTCCCAGCCGGCATAGGCTGACAGGGAGGTGAGCGGGGATGCGCAGACCTATTGAGACGTTTTGGGGTGAGCGGGCGGCGGAGTTCCGGCTGCCGCTGGCGGTGCTCTCGGCCTGTTTTGTGTTAGGGGGACTAGCGGGCTGCCTGCTCGCGGCCAAGACCGGCGGCGCGGGGGAGGACACGCTGTCGCAACTGTTGGAGACCTACTTCGCGCGCGCCGCGCAGCATGCGGCTGCGGTGCCCTGGCCTGCAGTGCTGTGGGAGGCCTTCCGGTGGCACCTGTTGGTGTTCCTCTTGGGCTTTACCACCTTGGGGCTGCTTTTTTTGCCGCTGGTATTTGTGGTGCGGGGCTTTCTGCTCTCCTTTGCCATCGCCTCCTTTGTGCGTATGCTGGGCAGCGGAGGGGCCCTGCTGGCCCTGGCCGTCTTCGGCGTGCCGGGGTGCGTCGGGATCCCGGCGCTTTTCGTCCTGGGGGTGCAGGGCTGGGAGGCTTCCCGGGCGCTGGGCTCCCGGTTTCTGGGGGAGGGGCGCCGCGGACTGCCCTATGGGCGGTCCTATTTCCTGCGCTGTGCGGCCTGCGCCGGGGCGCTTTTGGTGTGTGCAGGGCTGGAGACCACGGCGGTGCCGGCACTGGTGTCGGGGGCGGCCGGTTTTCTGTCCGCCCCCTGAGCGAGAGATAGAGAGAGGGTGCTCATATGGACTATTACCAGGAATATGCGCGCTACCTAGAGGAGGAAAAGCACGCTGCGGCCAATACGCAGAGCTCTTACCTGCGGGATGTGCGGCAGTTCCTCGCCTGGGCGGAGCGGGAGGGCCTGGGGGCAGGCGGCGTGGCCCAGGCCGATGTGGAGCGCTATGTGAAGCACCTGGAAGCCCAGCGCAAGTCGGCGGCCACCGTCACCCGGTCGCTGGCCTCGCTGAAGTCCTTTTACAATTTTCTGCTGGGGCAGGGCTGGGTGAGCGCCAACCCGGCCCGGGGGCTCTCTCCGGCCCGGGTGGAGCGCAAGCTGCCCCAGATCCTGACGAATCAGGAGGTGGAGCTCTTCCTGGAGCAGCCCGATCCCGCCGATCCCAAGGGCTGCCGGGACAAAGCCATGCTGGAGTTGCTCTATGCCACCGGCATCCGGGTCAGCGAGCTCATCGGCCTGGACGTGAACCATGTGAATCTGAGCGCCGGGTTCATCCGCTGCGTCAACGGCGAGCGGGAGCGGATTATCCCGCTCTACGCCGCGGCGGTCCGGGCGTTGGGCGATTACCTGGAGCATGTGCGGCCCCAGATGATCGAGCACCCGGACGAGCGGGCCCTCTTTGTGAACATGAGCGGGGAGCGGATGAGCCGTCAGGGCTTTTGGAAGATCATCAAGCACTACCAGGAAAAGGCGGGCATTCAGAAGGATATCACCCCCCACACCCTGCGCCACTCCTTTGCGGCCCACCTGCTGGAGAACGGGGCCGACCTGCGCTCCATCCAGGCCATGCTGGGCCACGCGGACATCTCCTCCACCCAAATCTACACTCAGATCGTCAGCCAGCGGCTGAAGGAGGTATATCAAAAAGCCCATCCGCGGGCATAGATCAAGGCGGAAGTCGGCGGCGGGCGCCCTCCCCGGGGAGAGCGCCCGCCGCTTTTCCCACAGACAGGAACCATGCAGGATACAGGATTTCGTATTGCGCGCCGCCCCCGGCTGTGGTACAATCAACTATGTATGGACACAGAAAGGGACCCGAGAGACTTATGTTGATCTTAGGCATTGACCCGGGGTTCGCCATTGTGGGTTTCGGCCTGCTGGAGTCGGAGCATGGGGAGCAGCGCCTGCTGCGCTGCGGGACCATCACCACCCCTGCGGGGCATCCGCTGCCCGCCCGCCTGCGGCAGATCGCCGACGATATGGACACCCTCCTGCGGGAGTTTTCCCCCGACGCCATGGCGGTGGAGGAGCTCTTTTTCAATAATAATGTCACCACGGGCATCGGCGTGGCCCAGGCCCGGGGGGTGCTGCTCCTCTCGGCAGAGCGGGCGGGGGTGCCCATTTTCGAGTACTCGCCCTCCCAGGTGAAGCAGGCGGTGGCGGGCTACGGCAAGGCGGAGAAGCGCCAGGTCATGGAGATGGTCCGGCGGCTGCTCAAGCTCAAGGCGGTGCCCAGGCCGGACGACGCCGCCGACGCGGTGGCGGTGGCCCTGTGCCACGCCCGGTCCTTTACCTCGCGGCTGAGCCTGCTGGACCCGGCGCGGCCGGGCAGCGGCCGCTACGCGGTCAAACCTCGTTAAGATGGGAGCGAGAGCATGTTTTACTATCTCAGCGGCACGGTGGCCCATGTGGCGCCCTACCTGGCCGTCATCGACTGCGGCGGGGTGGGCTATGCCTGCCGCACCACCAATCAAACCATCTCCCGGCTGAAGGTGGGGGAGAGGGGGAAGCTCTTTACCCACCTCTATGTGCGGGAAGAGATCTTCGAGCTCTACGGTTTTGCCACTGAGGAGGAGCTCAACTGCTTCCGGATGCTCATCGGGGTGTCTGGGGTGGGGCCCAAGGCGGCGCTGTCCATCCTCTCGGCCAACACGCCGGAGGGGCTGGCCATGAGCATCATCACCGGGGATGAGAAAGCCCTCACCGTGGCCCAGGGCATCGGGAAGAAGATCGCCCAGCGGGTCATCCTGGAGCTGAAAGACAAGCTGGCCAAGGGACAGCTCAGCCCCGGCGGGGAGAGCTACGGCGGGAGCGGCGTGACGGTCATCCCGGAGAACAAATCCAGCGAGGCCGCCGCCGCCCTGGCGGTGCTGGGCTACAGCACGGCGGAGATCACGGCCGCTCTGAAGGGGATTGACATGGACGCCCTCACCCTGGAGGAGGTCATCAAGCAGGCGCTGAAACAAATGGTGAAGGGATGAAGCGCCTGCTGCTCATCGGGGGCCCTATGGGCGTGGGCAAAAGCGCGGTATGCGAGCGCCTTTTAAATTACCTCCAGCCCGGGGCGTACCTGGATGGAGACTGGTGCTGGCGGCGCAACCCCTTCACCGTCACGCCAGAGGCGAAAGCCATGGTACTGGACAATATCTGTGCCGTGCTGGGGCGCTTTTTGGCCAGCCCGGAGCTGGAATATGTGATCTTCGGCTGGGTTTTGCACCAGCGGGAGACCATCGACGCCATTCTGGCCCGCCTGCCCCTAGCGGGAGTGGAGGTTTTCTGCTTCTCTCTGACCGCCCCGGAGGAGGCGCTTCTGGCCCGGCTGCGGGGGGATATCGCCGCCGGACGGCGAAAAAACGATGGCGTAGAGGCCCGCAGTTTGGCCTACCGGCCGCTCTACGAGGGGCTTGGAACGATCCTTATTGAGACGGGGGAGCGCACGCCGGACGAAGCGGCGCGGGCCATCTGCGCTTACCTGGCAGAGCGGCGAGACGCTGCAAGCGGAACAGACGGGAAAGACGGTGGACGGTTTGAGCATTGATTTTTCCGACCATGAAGTGAATTTAGAGGATATGGAGCCCCTGATGACCGCCGCCCAGACGGCGGAGGATGCGGCGGAATACTCCCTGCGGCCCAAGACCCTGCGGGAGTATATCGGCCAGAAGAAGGCCAAGGAGAACCTCTCGGTCTTTATCCAGGCGGCCAAGATGCGGGGGGAGCCTCTGGACCATGTGCTGCTCCACGGCCCCCCGGGGCTGGGCAAGACCACCCTGAGCAACATCATCGCCAACGAGATGGGGGTCCATATCCGCATCACCTCCGGCCCGGCCATTGAAAAGCCGGGGGACTTGGCGGCCCTGCTGACCAACTTAAATGAGAACGACATCCTCTTTGTGGACGAGATCCACCGCCTCAACCGCTCGGTGGAGGAGATCCTGTACCCGGCCATGGAGGATTTCGCCATCGACATCATCATCGGCAAGGGCCCCTCGGCCAACTCCATCCGGCTGGACCTGCCCCACTTCACGCTGGTGGGGGCCACCACCCGGGCCGGGCAGCTCTCGGCCCCCCTGCGGGACCGGTTTGGGGTGACCTTACGCCTGGAGCTCTACACGCCGGAGGAGCTGGCCCTGATCGTCAAGCGCTCGGCGGGTATTCTGGAGGCCCCCATTGAGGACGACGGGGCCAAGGAGATCGCCCGGCGCAGCCGGGGCACCCCGCGCATCGCAAACCGGATGCTCCGGCGGGTCCGGGATTTCGCCCAGGTGCGGGCGGGGGGCGTCATCACCCGGGCCGTGGCCGACCAGGCCCTCACCGCCCTGGAAGTGGATGAGCTGGGCCTGGACGCCATCGACCGGCGGATGCTCTGGAGCATCATCGAGCACTACGGCGGCGGCCCTGTGGGCCTGGAGACTCTGGCCGCCACCATCAACGAGGAGGCCGTCACCCTGGAGGACGTGTACGAGCCCTATCTCATGCAGATGGGCTTCCTCACCCGCACCCCGCGGGGGCGCTGTGTCACCCCCCAGGCCTACCGGCACCTGGGCCTCCCCGTGCCCCGGGGGCAGGGCGGGCTGGACCAGCTCACGCTGTAGATTCCGAGGAGCGCATTCGTGAAAAAGAACTTCTGGGCGCCGCTCTTGGGCGGCCTTGCGGCTGCGGCGCTGGTCCTGGCTGTGCTGGCTGCGGTCCTTTTGATCGACGCGGGGCTTCTCCGCCTGCTGGGGGTGCGCTGCGCCTCCTTTGGGTGGTTGTTTCTCTACGTTCTGGCGGCGGCGGTCATCGGGCTGCCTCTGGAGCTGCTCACCAACGGCCTGACGGGGGCGCTGTTCCAGCTGGGCTGGGCCACCCGGCGGCAGGCGAACTTCTTTTTTATCCCCCTGGACACCCTGTGTTCGGTTTTTGCCTTCTGGCTGGCCGATGTGCTGCTGGAGCCGGTGGAGGCCAACGCCCTGGCCATCGTCGTGGTGGGGCTGGTGTCCGCCCTGGTTTCCCAGCCCATCGGCAAAGCCCGGGAGAAGGGCGGAGAGAACCGGGAGGACGGGGATTGAGCGTTTGAATTCTCAGACTGGAGGAGACCAAAATGGGTAAATTATTTGGAACCGACGGCATCCGGGGCGTGGTAAACGCGGGCCTGGACGCCACGCTGGCCGATCAGGTGGGCCTGGCCGCCGCCGCAGTCATGGCCAAGGACAAGCACAAGAGCCGCCCCCTGGTGGCCATTGGCAAGGACACCCGGGTGTCCTCGGACCTGCTGGAGTGCTCCCTCATCGCGGGGCTGTGCTCGGCGGGGGCGGACGTGCTGCGCCTGGGGGTGATCCCCACTCCGGGGGTGGCCTGGCTGACGGTGGACAGCGCCTGCGACGCGGGCATTGTCATCTCGGCCTCCCACAACCCCTTTGAGCACAACGGCATCAAGGTTTTCAACAGCCAGGGCTATAAGCTCCCCGACGCCCTGGAGAACGAGATCGAGGAGATCATCCTCTCTGGCCGGGCCGTCCCGCTCAAGACCGGCGGGGATCTGGGCCGGGTGCGCCCTGGAGAGGAGCTGGCCGAGCGGTATCTGGACCACCTGGCCGCCACGGTGGAGGACGACTTTGCCGGGCTGCGGGTGGTGGTGGACTGCGCCAACGGCGCGGCCTCGGCCACGGCGCCCCGGCTCTTCGCCCGCTTCCCCAAGCTCCAGGCGGACATCCTCCACGCCAGCCCCGACGGGGTGAACATCAACAATGGCTGCGGCTCCACCCACCTGGAGAGCCTGAAGGAGGCCGTCCGCGCCGGCGGATACGACCTGGGCATCGCCTACGATGGGGACGCCGACCGCTTCCTGGCGGTGGACGAGCGGGGCGAGGACATTGACGGCGACCAGGTCATGGCCGCCTGTGCCCGGGTCCTCCAGGCCAGCGGAGAACTCAACGGCAACACCATGGTGGGCACCGTCATGAGCAACCTTGGCCTGCATCTCTTCGCCAAGGAGAACGGCATGGAGCTGCTGTGCACCCCCGTTGGGGACCGGAACGTGCTGGAGAAGATGCTGGAGGGGGACTTTGTCATCGGCGGCGAGCAGTCGGGCCACACCATCTTCCGGAAATACGCCACCACCGGCGACGGGCAGCTCACCTCCCTGCAATTCCTCCAGGTGCTCCACCGGGCGGGGTGCCCGGCCTCGGAGCTGGTCTCCGGCTGCAAGCGCTATCCCCAGGTGCTCATCAACCTGCCTGTGGAGAGCAAGGAGAAAAAGGAGGCCATTATGGCCGCCCCGGCGCTGTGGGAGGCGGTCTCCGCGCAGGAGCAGGCCCTGGCCGGAAAGGGCCGGGTGCTGGTCCGTCCGTCAGGGACGGAGGCCCTTCTGCGGGTGATGGTGGAGGCTTCTACCCATGAGGAGGCCCAGGAGAGCGCCTCCTATTTGGCAGAAGTCATAAAAAGTCTCTGATTTTTTTCTGCAACCTAAAATAATTTGCATAATTACTTGACAAAACCATGTCGGGTTGCATATAATAGAGTGCAAGGAGATATGCATGGAACCGTTCCCCACAGGAAGAGAACATTGCACGGACGAGGACCTGTGTGCCTGCGCCGCGCGGGGCGACCGCCGCGCGGAGGAGGAGCTGGTCATCCGCTATAACCGGGTCGTCCGCATGTGCGCCCGCCCCTATTTCTTGGCGGGCGGGGACAGTGAGGATCTGATCCAGGAGGGCATGGTGGGCCTGATCAAAGCCATCCGGGAGTACGACCCCGCGCGGGAGGCGTCCTTCCGCCGGTATGCTCAGGTCTGTATCCAGAACCGCCTCATCTCCGCGATAAAGGCAGCGGCAAGAGATAAACACACCCCATTGAATAACTACGTCTCGTTTGAAACCCCCTTCTTTGACGGCTTTACCATCCACGCCACCTGCGGCACCGACTACCGGCGCCTGGAAAACCCGGAGGACACCCTGATCGGCCGGGAAGAGGCTCGAGAGCGGATGAACGTCCTTCAGGACCAGCTGTCCAGGTTCGAGGCACAGGTTTTAAGACTGTATTTGAGCGGGTTGTCCTATTCCGAGATCGCAGCTGAGGTAAAACGGTCCCCCAAATCGGTGGACAACGCCGTGCAGCGCATCCGGCGCAAATTGGCGCGGCACTTTTCTTCCAGCGACGTCAGCAAGAGCTGAGCGCAATATATCACCTGTCCCAGCACTTCTCGGATTTTCCGGACCTGGGCAAATGAGTCAAAGAGAGGGTATCATCATGTACGAAGACAAGACTTTGGTATGCAAAGAGTGTGGCAAGGAGTTCGTGTTCACCGCCGGTGAGCAGGAGTTCTATGCCGAGCGCGGCTTCCAGAACGAGCCCCAGCGCTGCAAGGCCTGCCGCGACGCCCACAAGAACGCCGCCGGCGGCCCCCGTGAGTATTTCACCGCCACCTGTGCTTCCTGCGGCGGCGAGGCCCGCGTGCCGTTCGAGCCCAAGTCCGACCGCCCCGTGTACTGCAGCGACTGCTTCGCCCGTATGCGCGGCGAGCAGCGCTAAGCTGAGCAGCCAAACTTGCGCGAAGAAGGGCGCCCCCTCTTGGGGGCGCCCTTTTGACGGAAAGAAATTTCTGCCGCAGGCGGATTTATAGTTGAAAAATGCCGGCGGATAGGATATACTATCCCCATCCTTTCGAATTAAATGGAGGTCAACCATCATGGTTCAGATCACGAGAGATACCATTATCGGCGATATCCTGGACATCGCGCCCGAGACTGCGCCCCTGTTCATGTCCATCGGCATGCACTGCTTGGGCTACCCCGCCTCCCGGGGTGAGACCGTGGCCGAGGCCTGTATGGTCCACGGCGTGGATGTGGACGCCCTGCTGGGCGAGCTGAACAACACCATCGCCGCCAACCAGAAGTAAGACAATTGACCCGGAAAAAAGGAGCGGCCGAAGCGCCGCTCTTTTTTCTCGACATTTTTCTCAGAAAGAAGGTGACCCCTCTGCGCCCTATACAGCTCTCGCCCCGCCTTCAGGCCGTGGCCGGGTGCGTTCCGCCCGGCGCGCGCTTTGTGGATGTGGGCACCGACCATGCCTATCTCCCGGCCTACCTGCTCCAGCAGGGGGTGATCGACCATGCGGTGGCCTCTGACCTGCGGCAGGGCCCTCTGGAACGGGCCCGGGAGACCGCCCGCCGTTATGGCCTGGGCGAGCGTATCTCCTTCCGCCTGTGCGACGGCCTGTCGGGCGTCTCCCCGGAGGAGGCCCAGGCGGTGGCCATTGCCGGCATGGGCGGGGAGACGATCATCGCCATCCTGGCCGCCGCCCCCTGGACCCGCCTGGGGGAGCGGAGGCTGATCCTTCAGCCCATGAGCACCCTGCCTGAGCTGCGCGCCTGGCTTCAGGGCCACGGCTACGCCATCCGGCGGGAGCTGCTGCGGCAGGAGGGGCATACCATCTACACCATCCTGGACGTGATGCCGGGGGAGATGCCCCCCCTGAGCCCCGCCGAGTGCTGGGCCGGCCGGCAGGAGACGGGGAGGGGGGACCCCCTGCGCTCGGCCCTGCTGGAGCACCTTCAGAAGCGGGTGGAGCGGGCCCTGGGGGGAATTGCCCACTCGGACCGGCCGGAGGACGTGCCCTGGCGGCGGGAGCTGGAGGAGGTCCTGACCGGCGTCAAAGCGATGCGGAAGGAGTTGGAAGCATGCACACCGTAATGGAGATCTACCGCTATCTGGACACCATGGCGCCCTTTGCCCTCCAGATGGACTTTGACAATGCGGGCTTTCTGGTGGGCCGGGGGGACCGGGAGGTCCACAAGATCCTGGTGTCCCTGGACATCACCGAGGAGGTGGCCGCCGAGGCGGCGGAACTGGGGGCGGAGCTTATTGTCTCCCACCACCCGGTGATCTTTCACCCGGCCCGGTCGGTCACCGACGCCGACCCCACCGGGCGCACCCTCCTGGCCCTGACCGAGGGAAAAGTGGCGGCCATCTGTGCCCACACCAACCTGGACGCGGTGGCAGGGGGCGTGAACGAGGCCCTGGCGAAAGCGCTTGGGCTCCAGCGCCTGGAGCAGCTCCACCAGGACGGGATAGACGAGTCCGGAAGGCCCTATGGCGTCGGGCGCATCGGCGTGCTGGAGGGCATCCCAGTCTACCTGCCCGCCTTTGCCCAGAGGGTAAAGGCGGCACTGGGGGCCGCCGGGGTGCGCTATGTGGACGCCCGCCGCCCGGTCCGCCGGGTGGCGGTGGGGGGCGGCGCCTGCGGCGACATGCTCTCCGACGCAGTCAAGCTGGGCTGCGACACCTTTGTCACCTCCGACGTGAAGTACAACGTCTTCCTGGATGCCAAGGCCCTTGGGGTCAACCTCATCGACGCGGGGCACTACGCCACCGAGCAGGTGGTCTGCCCGGTGCTGGTCAAGTGGCTCAAGGGGGCGTTTCCCGACCTGGAGGTGGTCCAGAGCGCCCGGCACCGGGAGGTCTATGCCTGCCTGTGAGGGCCTGGGGGTTGCAAAGTGGCTTCGGCTGTGATAGACTATTTGCGCTGATTTTCGGGCCCACGCCCCCTGGGCGGCCCGGCTGTAACTTTTGAGAAGGGAACGATAGTATGTCAGGACACTCCAAGTGGCACAATATTCAGAAGACCAAGGGGGCGGCGGACGCCAAGCGCTCGCAGATGTTCACCAAGATCGCCCGCGAGATGATCGTGGCCGTCAAGCAGGGCGGCAGCGGCGACCCGGCCAATAACTCCCGCCTGGCCACCGTTATCGCCAAGGCCAAGGCGGCCAATATGCCCAACGACAACATCAAGCGCACCATCGACCGGGCCCTGGGCGCGGGGAACAGCGACAACTTTGAGAGTGTGGTGTACGAGGGCTACGGCCCCAACGGCGTGGCCGTCATCGTGGAGGCGCTGACCGACAACCGCCAGCGCACCGCCCCCGAGGTGCGGCACCTGCTGGACAAGTACGGCAAGGGCCTGGGCGCCACCGGCTGTGTGTCCTGGTCGTTTGACCGCAAGGGCGTCATCGTCATCGAGCGGGAGGACCTGGACGAGGACACCGTAATGATGGACGCGCTGGACTGCGGCGCTGACGACATGCAGGCCGAGGACGAGGTCTTCACCATCTACACCGACCCGGACGCCTTCGGCGATGTGCTGGCCAAGATGGAGGAGAAGGGCTACACCTTCCTGGAGGCCGGCGTGCAGATGGTGCCCCAGAACTATGTGACCCTCACCGACGAGGGGGACATCAAGAACATGGAGAAGCTCATCGACCTGCTGGAGGAAAATGACGACGTGCAGAACGTCTATCACAACTGGGATCAGGCGTAAGCGCGCGGACATAGGGAGGCCGGGGCCTTTGCCCCGGCCTCTCCCTTTGAGTGGTCCAGACGGCAGAAAGGCCGCCCGGCGCGCTGTGCGCCGGGCGGCCATATGCTGCAAGTAAGCCTGTAAGCCGGGTTCTGTCCTTTAAGACAGCCATCTATCTGGACGCACCGTTGCCGGTACGCTCAAGCCGCCTCCCTGGGACGGCCGGGCCGGCCATATGTCCCTCCACGGCGTTGCTCCGGATAGAGTTTACAGCGATGGACGCTTCCACGCCATCGGGCGGGCTCTTACCTCCGCCTTTCCACCCTTACC
>CALXCU010000128.1 GCA_944386885.1 uncultured Oscillospiraceae bacterium
GGCGCCGAAAGGCGGAAATGAAAACGGAATAGTCCAGGGCGATTACGACTGGAGCGTGGTCTTTGCCGACGGAACATTCCAGTTCCAGGGGACCGGCGAGGATACCGTTACCCTGGCCAGCAATAAGAGCTCTGGGAATAAATTCCGGGCTTATAAGAATAGCACGATCTCCAAAAGTCCCGCCGGATATCCCAGCAACTTCACCCTCTACAAGCTGGCGGGCGAGCCGGTCGAACCGACCCCCACGCCGGCACCCACCTCTGAGCCCACGCCGGAGCCGGAGGGGGATACGGCTACCCTGGTAGACCTGCCGGCCGATGGGGATACGGTCGTCCTTTACTACCCCGCCGGCGGCAAAGTTATGAGTACCGAGAGCTATACTTATACCAGCAGCGGCAATTCTAAGGACGAGCTGGTCGCCCTGGATGCCGAAGCAGCCGATGGAGCGCTGGATGTCCCCGACGGTGCGGCTGAGTTCCAGGTCACAGTAGACGGAGATGGCCGCTATACCTTCCAGAGCTCCGAAGGCTATTTGTATCTGGACGGTACCCATGTCTGCCTGGTAGCAGAGCAGGGAGAGTACACCCTCTTCGAACTGGAGGAGACGGACGGCGGCCTCTTCGTGAAGAGCACCAATGCCCAGTACGCGGGCAAGCCTCAGTATCTGGAATTTTATGGCGGCTACTTCACCTGCTTCGGCATGGGCAGCGACCCTTCGATCTATACCTTCCAGTTCTATAAGACTGGGACCTTTGACCCGGGCGAGACCCCCGATCCGGAGCCTACTCCGGAGCCAGGCGGAGCGCCGATTGCGGACGGAGATCAGGTGGTCATCTACAACCCCGCCTCGAGCAAAGCCCTCTCAGCCACTTACAGCGGATACTACAACAACGGCACCGACGTGACCGTGGGGAGCGACGGCACTCTGAGCGGTTACAGCGCCTCCGACGTGTGGACCGTCATCGACAACGGCGACGGGACTTGGTCTTTCTCTTATGAGGAACAGAATCTCGGTATGGGCGACAGCTTCACTAGTATGCCGTTGGGCGAGATGTACGATAAGTGGGAGCTGGAAGAAGCGCCGGACGGATGTTATTACATCAAAAATGTAGGCCGTGGGAACTACATGGAGTGGTATTCTGAAAGGAATTATTGGAGTGCCCCCAGCTTTAAAGATGAATCCGGCCTATTTGCGCAGAAGTTCTATGTTGTCACCGGCGAGATCCCGGACCCCGAGCCTGGCGGAGATCTCCCTGAGGCGGGAGAGCAGGTCGTGCTCTACAACCTGTCGGCCCAGGGCGTGCTGGCCGGGCAGGATGACAATGTGGAGAGCCCCTCCATCACCAATGCTGCGGCTGCGGTCGCCGGCGGCGCAGCTACCCCCGGCAATGGCGGCGTGGTGTTCACAGTGGAGAAAAACGGGGCGTACTACCGGTTCCATAACGAGAGCTATGGTTACCTCTGCTCCAACGGCACCGGCAACAACGCGTTCTATCAGGCCGAGGCCACTGAGGACGCCGACTGGACCCTGGCGGTCCAGGGGTCCGGCTATACTCTGGAGAGCCGTACCGCCAAATTCAACGGCCGGTATTCTCAGTATCTGGAGTACTACGGCGGCACCTACAAGACCTACAGCATGTACAATGTCACCGACTATGACATCTACACCTTCCAGTTCTATCCGGTGGCGGAGGGCGTAAATGTAACGGACGGCGTGGTCAACGCCCCCTCTGTGTCCTTCGGGACGCTGGAGGACGCCTATGTGGGCGCCGACTACACCGTATCCTTCACGGTGGACGCGGTCTTCGGCGTGGCGAGCATCACGGCCGCTTACGGAGAGACTGCGGCAGAGCTCGCCAATGAAAACGGGACCTACTCCTTCACCATCCCCGCTCAGGCCCTGACCGAGGGCGAGCTGGCCATCACCGTCACCGGCGCCGATAACAAGGGCGTGTCCTTTACCGGCACGGCGGCCCTCACCGTAAAGGATGAGCCGGTCATCACCGCTGTCTCCCCCGCGGCCAACAGCCAGACCGGGGAGGACAAACGTCCGGTGATCTCGGTGAGCTTTGCCAACGCGGGCGAGGCCCCCACGGTGGCCATGACGGTGAACGACACGCCGGTAACGGCGGTGGTCTCCGGCGGCACGGCCTCCTACACCCCGGCGGAGGATCTGGCCGACGGGCGCACCACCGTTGCGGTGACCATTACCCGGACCGACGGCAAGAGCGTGGAGCGCACCTGGAGCTTCACCGTGGGCGAGCAGGAGTTCCAGCTCTACTTCGGACAGCTCCACTCCCACACCACCTACTCCGACGGCTCCGGCTCCCTGGAGTCCGCCCTGGAGTATGTTGCTGGCCTCCCGGAGAGCGCCAATGTGGACTTCGTGTCTTTCACGGACCACTCCAACTACTTTGACTCTTCCAGCGATGCCAACCCCGAGGGGGCCCTCTATGACACCGGACTGATGAGCGAGGACAGCCTCGCCCTCTGGAACGAGTACAAAGGCGCGGTGGCGGACTTCAACGCCGAACACGCCGGCCAGCTGGTGGCCCTGGCGGGCTTTGAGATGACTTGGTCGGGCGGCCCGGGCCACATCAATACCTTCAATACCCCCGGTCTGGTCTCCCGAAACAACACCACCCTCAACAGTAAGACCGACAACGCGGGCCTGAAGTCCTATTACGCCCTGCTCAGCCAGAGCGAGGGGGCCGGCTCCATCAACCAGTTCAACCACCCCGGCGATACCTTCGGCACCTTTGTGGACTTTGCCTTCTGGGATCCGGTCATCGACACCCGCATCCAGCTGGTGGAGGTGGGCAACGGCGAGGGCGCCATCGGCGCCGGCGGCTACTACCCCAGCTATGAGTACTACATCATGGCCCTGGATAAGGGCTGGCATGTGGGCCCCACCAACAACCAGGACAACCACAAGGGCAAATGGGGCAACGCCAACGACGCCCGCGACGTCATCTTGACCGATAACTTCTCCGAGGAAGGGATCTATGAGGCCCTCCAGGCCCGGCGCATCTACGCCACGGAGGACAAGAACCTGGAGATCAATTATACCCTCAACGGTCAGATGCTGGGCTCCACCATTGAAGAGGTCCCCGAGAGCGCGGAGATCAACGTCACCGTCTATGACCCCGACTCCACCGACTCCATCGCCCGGGTGGAAGTGGTGGTCAACTCCGGCGCAGTAGCCTACACCTGGGACGACCCGGCGGAGCTCATGGCGGGCGAGCTCACCTGCACCATCCCCGCCGACTACAGCTACTACTTCATCCGCGTCACCGAGGGCGACGGCGACATCGCCGTTACCGCCCCTGTGTGGGTGGGCGAGACCCTGAAGCTGGGCATCTCCTCGGTGGAGAGCGGCACCGCCTACCCCGTCACCGGGGAGGAAGTGACGATCACCACAAACCTCTTCAACAGCGAGACGGAAGAGGCCACGGTGGAGACGATTACCTACACCGCGGGCGGCGAGACCCTGTACACCGATACCACCGGCTACACCATTCCCGCCTCTGGCGGCGTTCTGGCGGTGGAGTGGGGCTATGTTCCAACCCAGGCCCGGCTGACCACTCTCACCGTCACTGTGGACATCAACCAGGGCGGGACGGAGTACACCTATTCCATGGAGGTCACCTTGGACGTGCTGGATGCCGAAGAGCTGGTGTACATCGGCATTGACGCCTCCCATTACAACGAGTATGTCAACGGCAACTACAAAGACTCCATGGGCAACTTTGGCAACTTGGCGGCGGAGCATCTGGTGCGTACCGTGCAGCTGAACACCAGCGAGGACCTGCTCTCTGCCTGTGCCAACGAGGACGGCAAGTATGCGGCCATCATCCTCACCGCACCCTCCCGGCGGGACGGCAGCGCCCTGCGGGATCCCTATGTCACCTACTCCGATGCAGAGATTGAGGCCCTGGTGGCGTTTAACGCTGCCGGCGGCGCGCTGGTCCTGGCCGGCTGGTCGGACTACTATGAGAGCTACGCCGACTTCCCGGCGGAGGACCATATGGCCGCCCAGCAGAACAAGCTCCTGGCTGCGCTGGGCTCCTCCCTGCGCATCGGGGACGACGCCACCAATGACGACAGCCTGAACGGCGGCCAGACCCAGCGGCTCTACTTCAACACCTATAATTGGGACAGCTTCCTGATGGACGGCGTGGATTATGACGCCGACCACGACTATGACAACATGTACACCCAGCTCTTCAGCCAGTACGGCGGCGCGTCCATCTATGTGGTGGACGGGACCGGCGCGGTGACCACGCAGGTGCCCGATACGGTTACTCCGGTGGTCTACGGCCACGCCACCACCTATTCCAGGGACAGCGACGGCGACGGCCTGGGCGGCGATTCCATGCCCAAGTACGCTGTGGCCGAGGGAGACGACCGCCTGATGGTCCTGGCCACCGAGCAGCTGGAGGGGAAGGGCCTGATCGTGGTCTCCGGCGCGGCCTTTATGTCCAACTTCGAGGTCCAGGCCGAGGTGGAGGACTCCGGCGCGGAGAAGAACTACTCCAACTACAACATCTGTGAGAACCTGGTGGAGTATCTGAACCCGGTGACGGTCACCCCCATCGCTGAGGTGCAGGACCAGGAGCTGGAGGGCGTGCGCTACACCATCGAGGGTGTGGTCACCTCCAACGCCTCCGGCTACGACCAGAACACCGCGTTCTTTGACTGCATCTACGTCCAGGACGAGAGCGCGGGCATCAACGCCTTCCCTGTGGCGGGCAATTACAAGATCGGCGACGTGGTGCGCATCACCGGCACTACCTCCTCCTACCAGGGGGAGCGGCAGATCGCTGTGACCGACATTGAGAAGATCGGCGAGACGGACCCCCTAGAGCCCCTGGCCATTACGGCCGCCCAGCTCAACGACGGCTCGGTGCTGGGCAGCCTGGTGACGCTGGAGGGCACCGTGGTCTCCTATGAGGAGGCCAACGGCCTGGTGCAGACCATTCTGGTCCAGGATGAGGCGGGCGATGTGGGCCGCATCTTCATCGACGGCTATATCACCACCGGCTATGACGTGGAGGGCCTGGAAACCGGCTGCCATATCGTGGCCACCGGCCTGGCCTCCTACGACAACACCTTCAACGCCCCCGAGGGGCCCTTCCCCCGCATCCGCATCCGGGACCGGAACGACATCGTCTGCACGGCTGCGGAAACTCCGGACCGGGAGCTGTCCATCTCCGTGACAGGCGACCGGAGGGCCCTGCAGGACCAGCGTGTGCCGTACAGCTTCACATTCTGCGGAACCGACGAAGAGCTGGCAATCGTGCGGGTGACCTTCCAGGTGACCGGGGAGAGCGCGCATCTGTTCAATGCGGCGGATGCATATGAGTTCGGCGCTGGATTCCAGCTGCTGAGCAAGGAAGAAAAGGCGGACGAGAACGGGAATAAGCAGATCACGGTAGTGCTGGCCTACAATCTGGGCGAGGCCCAGGCAGCCAGCGTGGAAGATCCGCAGGACCTGTTCACCTATGTGCTGCGCACGGCCGCGGAGGGCACGGGCGACATCGAAGTGACCATTGTGGAGGCCGCGTTCGCCTATGCGGGCGAGACGGACCCCTGCTATGCGGAGATCGTCGGCGGCAGCGCGGTGACGAGCGTGATGAGCAGCCAGTATGACCTGGACCAGGACGGCGACTTTGACGAGGCGGACATCGCGGTGGCCCACGGGTACTATCAGTACCGCGAGGGCGACGCCGGCTGGGCTGCGGCATCCATTGCCGATGTGGACAACAACGGTGTGGTGGACCTCGCCGACCTGGTGGAACTGGCAGTGGCGCTGGCGAAGCAGGTCAACGCGTAACAGGCGCTCCGAAAACGCAGAAGAAGTCATCAGACATACGACCGCGGGGCGGAGCCGCTTGAGCGGCTCCGCCCCGCCTTGACCTTTGCGAGGAGGGGGACCCCCATATGAGCAAACGAAGGAAGAGCAATGACCCGCCTGCGGCTGTCCTGCCCCCGCCGGAGAGGCTGTGGACGCGCCGGCGCGCTGCCGGCATCCTCACCGGTGCGGCGCTGCTGCTGGTGCTGGTACTCGGGGGGGTGCTCCTCCAGCAAAACGGCGTGGAGCGGGAGCAGACCGCCGCCCAGAAACGGCTCTTTGCCGCGGCGGTGGTCACCGACCTGCTCGCCGACGACGCCCAGGCCGAGTCCTGGAGCGAGGGCCTGCGTCTGGGCACGCAGGAGATCGAGGTGGAGCTTGTCAGCGGCCCCTACAAGGGTGCCGTGCTGGAGACCGTCAATTATCTAAGCGCCTATTCCAACGTGGACTGTCAGGTGGGCACCCGGATCATTGTCCGGCTCGACTACGATGACAACGGGCAGCCCTATATCGTCTCGGTGCCCAACTATGACCGGGGAATCGTCCTGGTGGGGATGCTGGTGGTCTTTGCCGCAATTCTCATCCTTACCGGCGGGAAAAAGGGCGTTATGGCCCTGCTGGGGCTGGCGTACACCCTGGCGGGGATTTGGTTCCTCCTGCTGCCCTTGATTCTCCGGGGGGCGCCGGCCATCCCGTGCTCCATCGCCATTGCCACCCTGACGGCCGCGGCCTCCCTGCTGATGCTCACCGGATTTAGCCGCAAGACCCTGTGTGCCGGCCTGGGCTGTGTGTGCGGCGTGGCGGTGGCGGGGCTCTTCGCGTGGATCGTGGGGCAGATTACCCCCATCAGCGGGTTCAACATGCCGGAGGCCGAGGATCTGGTCCTCCGGGCCTACGACTCGCCCATGGAGATCCGCGGGCTGCTGGTCAGCGGCATTCTCATCGCCTCCCTGGGGGCGGTGATGGACGTGGCCATGTCCATCGCCTCGGCGTGCAGTGAGCTGCGGGAGGTGGACCCGGATATTACTGCCGGGCAGCTCTTCCGCTCGGGCATGAACATCGGCCGGGACGCTATGGGCACCATGGCCAATACGCTCATCCTGGCCTTTGCCGGTGCGACGCTGAATATGCTCCTCCTCTT
Organism: uncultured Oscillospiraceae bacterium; assembly: GCA_944386885.1. Lineage (GTDB taxonomy): Bacteria > Bacillota > Clostridia > Oscillospirales > Oscillospiraceae > Pseudoflavonifractor_A. The sequence continues at coordinate 6,996 of CALXCU010000128.1, forward strand.
CCAGGTCTATGGCTATCCCCTGCTCCAGCTCATCAACAGCGACCATCTGGCCATCGAGCTCATCCAGAGCGTAGCGGGCTCGGTGGGCATCATCTTGACAGTTCCCCTGGTGGCGCTGTTCTCGGCCCGGCTCATGCGTGGCGGGCGCTAACACCACAGAGAACAGCCGGAGGGCCGCGCCCAAACTTGGGCGCGGCCCTCTTTTTGTGCCCTCCGGCAGGTTCTGAGCGGGGAAGGGAGGCGCTATTGATGCTCCCACTGGCTGATCGGGCCCTGGGGAGAGCGGTCCTGGACCACATCGCGCCCGGCGGCGCCGCCCGGAGGGGCGACGCGGACGGCCAGATGCTCCAAATAGTCCCCGGCCTCGCCGCCCAGATCGACGGCGGGGTCGTTGCGCAGGACGCCCTTTAGGATGGCTCCGGCCGAGCGGGCCTGGGGCTCTTTTTGAACAAAGACCGCAGCATCCCGGACAAAATCTGCAATCCCCTCCAGGCTGATAACCTTCGCGCCGGGCGCCGGGGACCGGACCTGATAGGTGACGGTCAGGGAGCGGTCTCCCCCCGCCCGGCTGTCCGGCGGCAGGAGATGGGCGTATTTCTGCCGGATCCGGTGCTCCAGAAAGGGGGTGCTGCGGGCGCTGCACACCTCAAAATACATCCAGTCCACTACCGCGCGGTACTCGTCCGCCCCCTCGGGGGAGATCGCGCCCGCCTCCGCCTTCTGGTCCAGGCTGCGGTAGATCTGGCTGCGGATGGCGTCCGGGCCCAGGCCGCGGGCCAAGTCCCGATGGAACGCATACAGCGCCCCGCAGTTGGGCAGGCGGCTCAAATGCCTGCCGACCGCCTCCAGGAGCCGGGGCGGCTCCCGGTTTTTCCGCCATCCGCCGGCCTGATGGTAAAACGCCTTCAGGGTGGAGGCATCCTCCCCAGAGCCATAGCGCTGCCCCAGCAGCACCTCGTCCATGAGGCGGAGGGCCTCCCCGTAGCTGAGCAGCTCCGCCTGATATGCCAGAGGCATCTGCCCCGCCGCGGCGCTGCGGGCGGCGGAGTCCTCTGCGGCCAGGTACCGGCGCATACACTGGCGCAGATAGTTCCGGGTGCAGGGATCCTGGTGCTGGAAAAGGGTGTACCCGCTGAAGGTAAAGGAGTCCTTCCCCAGCACGTCGCAGGCATATTCCCCCAGGGAGTGGTAATACGTCCCGTTGAGCTGGAAGAGGGAGAGCGTGAGCGCGCCGTAGCGGATCAGGCGCAGAAAGTGGGGATTGGACCAAGCCATCCCCAGGATCTGGGGGTTGTCCGCCACCTGAGGGGCGGTCAGGATGACCCGGCCGGAGCGAAGCAGGATGGAGGCCAGCTGGAGCTGGATGTCCTCGGCCCCGTACCCGTTCACCGAGTCAAAGGCGCTGCACACATAGGGGCGCTGGTAGTCGGTGGCGGCTCCCTCCCGCCAGGGGGGACTCAGGACTGGGGCCGGAGGGGGCGCGCTCTGCCCCGCCTGGGCGGCGAGGTTCGCCTCCAGTTCCCGGCCCAGGGTCAGGCGGCGGTGGACGGCCTCCGCCTGCCGGCGGAGCCGGAGCCGCTCTCCCGGGTCCAGGCCGGCCCGCTCTGCCGCCGCCTGGAGCAGGCCGGCATAGTCCTGTGATACGTCCTCCAGTGCTTGGAGGCTCTCCTCCAGACCGGTCAGGCCGTAGCGTTTGGCCAGTTTGATCAGCGATTCCGGCCCCGGCTCCAGCAGCTGGATCAGCCGGACCCGCCGGGCCCGGTCGTCATACAGGGCCAGCAGATTGGTCACGATCGCATCCAAATCGGAGGCGATCTCCGGGACAGACTGAAACCGGTCCCGCCCCCGGACCATTTGATGGAGCAGGATCAGAAGGGCCCGGGCGCTCTCACCGGCGGCGCCCTCCATCGCCTCGGAAAACAGCTGCGGCCCCGCCGTGAAATCCCGGAGCTGGGTCCGCAGGGTGTTGTTGACGCAGGCATGGACCCAGTCCGGCTCGGCCCCCTCCCGCCACTGGAGCGGGTCCGCCGGAGCCCGGTACAGGGCGTGGGCCCCATACACGCCCAGCGCCAGGTTCTGGACCATTTGGCCGGTCAGGTCCGCGCCGATGCGGGAGAGGCGATAGAGGACCTTGCACTCCGCTGAGTCGCCGGGACCCACGGGGGGCAGCCAATCCCGGTCTCCGCCGCCCAAAGTGCTGCGGAGGAGGGCGAACATGCAGAGCAGGAAAAGCCGCTTGTCTGCAAAATGGTCGCCGGGCATTCCGGCCTCTCCCGGGTCCAGGACAGGCCGGTAGCGCGCCATGACCATCAACCGCTCCAACTCCCGGGTTACCCCCGGCGGCGCGCTCCCCAGTGCGGAGCGGTTGGGCAGAACGGTCCTCTGGACAAAAGCCTGAAGGGTGGGAAATTCTGCGTGAAAAGGGGTGAAATACTGGTAAATAAACTGGGTTTTCGTCTCTTCGCCCTGGGCGGACAACTCGCCCATGGCGGAAGCCAGACAGGCGCGGAGCGTCCGGCAGAGGTCCGGAGAGAGGGAGCCGCCCAGCCGGAACGGAGTTTTGGCGCCGGACAGAGGCGCATCCAGGCGCACCTCTGTGGGGCTGAGCCGCAAGAGTTTGCGCAGCCAGAAGGCGGATTTGTCCGGCCGGCGGGCATCCCCCGCCGCATCGGCCCAGGCGTCCAGCAGCGCGAAGAAGCAGAAAGGCCCCTCCTGGGGAAGGCCCTCCCGGGTCTCCCGGAGCGTTATACGCCGGTAATAGAGGACGGCAGAGCGGAACTTTTTGGCCGAGGAAGGGGAGAGGCCGTCCTGGGCATGGTCCAGGAGCCAATCCAGCATCTCGTCCCGCAGCGCCTCCGGGAGCTGCGTCAGGTCCTCCACCTGATCCCAGGGGCAGGCCTCCGGCCAGCGGGCGCGCAGCTGTCCCAGAGCCCAAGCCCCGTTGCGGATGCGCTTTCCTCTCAGACGGAAGGTGTTGCTGTAAGAGCATGCGGTCCGCTCTGCCGTCTCACCGCCGCCCAGCTGTTTGGACAGTGCCGCCTGAAATTCCGCCAGCGTACTGGCGGGCAATTCCTGTGGCCACATGGCGCGCCTCCTCTCAGAACCCGGTTCGGGAACTCAGGAACCGGAATGGCTCCCAGCCAATTCACTTTGTGATTTTTTTACGGTATCCTGTCTGTGGGGCCCTCTTAATGCAGCGATATCCCGGCTGAAGGTCTGGACGTCCCCTGCCGCTCCCGCCAGCACCGGTACTGGGCGTAGGCCGCCAGGGTGAGGCCGTCGGTGATGACGCCGCGGGCGATCTCCTCCCGCAGATCTTCCTCGCTCACCCAGCGCAGGCCGTGGATGCCCTCGCCGTTGCCGGCGGGGACGGCGGCCTCCTCCACCTGCGCGCAGAACACCTGCACCCGCCCGGCGCTGAGCCCGGTGTCCGTCTGAATCTCACCCAAGAAGACCAGTGCGCCGGGGTCCACTCGGGTGCCGATCTCCTCCCAAAGCTCTTTGGCGGCGTTCTCGGGGGGGGAGAGGTCTTCGGCAAAGCCCCGGGGGAACTCCCCGCCGCTCTCTGCCCGGGGCGGATGGCGGAAGATCGACAGCAGGCCGAAGCGCCCCATCCGGCAGGGGACGACCACCACGCCGTTGCTCCCGCTGCGGGGGTAGACCACCCGTGCGTAGGTGTAGAGGCGGCCGTCCGCCCTCCGGCACAGGTCGGCCAGGACCATGTAATAGGGCCGGTTGTCGTAAACCAGCCCAACCGGGCGCCCGGTCTCTGAGGCAAAGGCCCGCAGGCGCTCCTCTTCCAGACAGAGCGGGATCTGCTCCGAGGGGGCGAAGAGCTCCGGACGCGCCTCAACCAACTGAAAATAGGCGGTAATCGGATCCAAGGCAATTCCCTCCTTTTGGCCGGCGGAACGAGGGTACACCCGCCACAACCGGCCGCTCTATCCTAATCATACAGGGGTGAGCGCCGCCGCGCAAGCAAATTTTTGCCAGACGCAGACCAATACCACAAAGGAAACGCAGAGATCTATAGATTTCAGAGGAAAGGATATGACGATCATGATTGCAGGAAGAACGGTACAGAGAAAGCCAAGGCGCTGGAGAACCGGCGCGCGAAAGCCGGAGGCCCGCCCGAACGGGGACGCGCGTGCCCGGAAAAAAGCGGGTTACGCCTTTATCAGCTACAGCTCGGAAAACCGGGTCCAGGCCGACGCCGTCCGGGATCTGCTGAGAGAGGAACAAACGGCCTGCTGGATGGCGCCCTATGACATTCCAGCGGGGAGCAAATACGCCTATGAGATCAACAACGCCCTGGAGAACTGCGCCTGCTTGGTGCTGCTCCTGAGCGAAGCGGCCCAGAATTCCCCCTTTGTGGAGCGGGAGGTGGAACTGGCCATGGCTTACCGGAAATCCATCGTCGCGATTGCGCTGGAAGAGATGCAGTTGAACTCTGGATTTAAATTTTATCTGGGGGAAGAACAGTTGGTGCCAGTGAGGAAGATAGACGCCCGCACGCCGGAGATGAGAAAAGTTTTGGAGGGAGTCAGGCGTCTCACAGCAGGGGGAGGAGACCGCCTTTTGGGGAGCACAGGAGAGGCCGGGTTTTAAGCGAAATAGAAGAAGGGGCCGCGCCATGGCGCGGCCCCGCGGCTGTTTTAGGCAGGACACTGGCGGCCGGTGTGGTCAATGGTATAGGGCTCCTCCAGGATGAGCTGGGAGATGGGTACAAAGGTGTAGCCCTCCTGGAGCAGGCATTCCAAAATGCCGGGGAGGGCTTCCGGGGTGTGGAGGGCCGCATTGTGGAAGAGGACAATGGAGCCGCTTTGGACCCGGGAAGTCACCCGCTGGGTAATCTCATCAGCTGAGATCTCTTTCCAGTCCAGACTGTCCACATCCCATTGGATGGGCTCCATGCCGATGGAGCGGATGGCAGAGATGACCTGGTCGTTGTACTCGCCGTAAGGCGGGCGGATCAGGGTGGGGCGTACGCCGGTGACGGCCTCGATTTTGTCGTTGCAGGCCTCCACGTCGGCAATGATCTCCTGGGCGGAGAGCTGGTTCATGTGGGCGTGGGTGTTGGAATGGTTCATAACCTCGTGCCCGGCATCGTGAAGGGCCTTGACTGACTCAGGGTATTTGTCCACCCAGTCCCCTACCACGAAGAAGGTGGCCTGAACTCCGTAGCGGCCGAGTATGTCAATGAGTTCCTGGGTGTCCTCGTTCCCCCAGGGGGATGGTAAATTGCGGCGGCGGGGCACCGCCGGCCGTCCTGATACCAGAGGCAGCGCTTGCAGCGCAGGCAGGGATTGGGCGTTTCCCCGGCGAGAACTTTCCGCGCCCACGCCGGATCGCTCAGGTGTCCGCGGCCGACGGCGATCAGGTCCGCATAGCCCGAGCTCAGGATTTCCT
>CALXCU010000129.1 GCA_944386885.1 uncultured Oscillospiraceae bacterium
CTGCCAATGCCGGAACGCTCCTGCGGGCAGCAAAACGGGCCCTGTGACAGGGGACAGGCCAAGCAGCGGGACGGATAGACATGCTTCCAGATGGTTTTGAGCGCCTCAAGAAAAAGGCTCCAGAAGCATTTGCCTCTGGAGCCTTTTGGCGCAGCGGGAGGGATTCGAACCCTCGTGCGGTTGCCCGCAAACTGATTTCGAGTCAGCCCCGTTATGACCACTTCGATACCGCTGCAATTTTGTATTTGCGCGTGATACACACGCGTTTCAAAAGCTCATTTAGTTTACCGCATTTTCGCCCGGTTGTCAATATTGCATGACGGGGAAAAATAGGCTATAATCAAACTGCTGTATCGGCGTCATGACTGTCCGATCAAGGACCAGAAAAGCGAGGAGCACAATGAAAGAACTGAAGCAGCGCATCCTGCAAGAGGCTCAGGTGGGGGAAGGGGACATCATCCATGTGGACATGTTCCTCAACCACTGTATGGATATGGAATTGATGGAGCGTATGGGCGCCGAGCTGGCCCGCCGCTTCAAGGGCGAGAAGATTACCAAGGTGCTGACGGTGGAGAGCTCGGGCATTGCTTTAGCCTGCTTCACAGGCCGGGCGCTGAAGATACCGGTGATTTATGCTAAAAAATTCCAGACAGGCTATATTGATCCGGACGTCTATACCGCCGAGACCCACTCCTTCTCCATGGAGAAATCCTACACCATCCGGGTGTCAAAAAAATACTTGGACGAGGATGACCGGGTGCTTTTGGTGGACGATATCTTGGCCAATGGCCAATCGGCCCTGGCCATGCTGGAGCTGGTCTCCAAGGCCGGCGGTCAAGTGGCCGGCATGGGGGTGGCCATTGAGAAGCGTATGCGGGAGGGGGGCAGCGTCCTGCGCCGCATGGGGGTCCGGGTAGAGGCCCTGGCCACGGTGGAGCGAGTGGAGGGCGGGCGTATCATCCTGGCCGACCGCTGAGGTATGCCTGAGCTTACATAGGAGGGAACACAGATATGCGGGAAGTGGACGTAAGCGCTGTTACCGAGGCGGTCCAGGAGCTGTGCATCCAGGCCAACTGCATCCTGCCCCGGGATGTGCGCGGGCGGATCCAGGCGTGCCGGGCGGCGGAGGACTGGCCGGTGGCCCAAAACGTGCTGGATCAGATCGTTGAGAACTATGAGATTGCCCAGGCCGAGCAGGTGCCCATCTGCCAGGATACCGGCATGGCCTGCGTATTCCTGGAGGTGGGGCAGGAGGTCCACTTCACCGGCGGAGACCTCTATGAGGCTGTCCATGAGGGGGTCCGCCGGGGCTACCGGGAGGGATATCTGCGCAAATCGGTGGTGAGGGACCCCTTGGAGCGGAAAAACACGGGGGACAACACGCCGGCGGTGATCTACTGCGACCTGGTCCCCGGCGACCGGGTCAAGCTCACCGTGGCCCCCAAGGGCTTCGGCAGCGAGAATATGAGCCAGATCAAGATGCTCAAACCCTCTGACGGACTGGAGGGCGTGAAGAGTTTTGTCCTCCAGGTGGTGGAGGACGCGGGCCCCAACCCCTGCCCGCCCATCGTGGTAGGCGTTGGCATCGGAGGGACCTTTGACAAGGCTGCTCTGCTGGCCAAAAAAGCCCTGCTCCGCCCTCTGGACCAGCCCAATGAAGATCCCTTCTACCGGAATTTGGAGGAGGAGCTGCTGGAGGCCATCAACCGCAAGGGGATCGGCCCCCAGGGGTTTGGCGGACGGACCACTGCCCTGGGGGTGAACATCGCCGTCATGCCCACCCATATCGCGGGGCTGCCCTGCGCGGTGAATATCAACTGCCATGTGACCCGCCATCAGACGGCGGAGCTGTAGGGAGGAGTGCGCCATGGTATATCATCTGACCACGCCACTGACCCGGGAAAAGCTGGAGGGCCTGCGCTGCGGGGACAGCGTGACCATTACGGGCACCATCTATACGGCCCGGGATGCCGCCCACAAGCGTCTGGTGGAATTGGCCAAGGCGGGCAGGCCTCTGCCGTTTGACATCCGGGACGCCACGATCTACTATGTGGGCCCAACTCCCGCCAAGCCAGGGAAGCCCATCGGCTCGGCAGGTCCAACCACCAGCTACCGCATGGACGCCTACTCGCCCACCCTCATCGCACTGGGGGAGACCGGTATGATCGGCAAGGGTAAGCGGGGACCGGAGGTAATTGCGGCCATGAAGGCGCACGGCGCAGTCTACTTTGGGGCCATCGGAGGAGCGGGGGCCCTGCTGGCCCGGTGCGTCAAGCGTGCTGAACTGGTGGCCTATGAGGATCTGGGGGCGGAGGCCATCCGCCGTTTGGAGGTAGAGGATCTGCCGCTGGTGGTGGTTATTGACAGCCGGGGGAACAATCTCTATGAGACCGGCCGGAGAGATTACCTGGAGCACCGGGTGGGCGGTTAAATCCAAATCAAAAATTTTTCGTTTTTTTCGAAAGTTTCTCTTGCAATCCTGTTGGCTATCGTGTATAATAATCCCTGTTGCAGCGGCAAAAACGCCGACCCTGCGGCCGACAGGAATAACCCGGGTGTAGCGAAGTTTGGTATCGCGCGTGGTTTGGGACCACGAGACCGCAGGTTCAAGTCCTGTCACCCGGACCATATGCGCGAGTGGTGGAATTGGCAGACTCGCTAGATTCAGGTTCTAGTGT
>CALXCU010000130.1 GCA_944386885.1 uncultured Oscillospiraceae bacterium
ATGTATTTCTGGGGGTTCTTCTCATAGGGTTTCTGAGCGGGCTCCAGGCGCTCGCCGGGCTCCACCACGCTCTGGGAGTGGGCAATGCGGGTGCACATCTTCAGGAGCACCGGAGTATCGAACTGCTCGGAGAGGGTGTAGGCCAGCTTGGTGAACTGAAGGGCCTCCGCCGAATCGGCGGGCTCCAGCATGGGGAGCTTGGCGGCCTTGGCGTAGTGGCGGGAGTCCTGCTCGTTCTGGGAGCTGTGCATGCCCGCGTCGTCGGCCACGGCGATGACCAGCCCGCCATTGACGCCGGTATAGGAGAGGGTGAACAGGGGATCGGCGGCCACATTCAGGCCCACGTGCTTCATGCCGCAGAAGCTGCGCCGCCCGGCCAGGCTGGCGCCAAAGGCGGTCTCCATGGCCACCTTCTCATTGGGGGCCCACTCGGCGTAGATCTCCGGGTATTTGGCGGCATATTCGGTGATCTCAGTGCTGGGGGTGCCGGGATAGCTGGAGACAACGGAGCAGCCGGCCTCGTAGAGGCCGCGGGCTACCGCTTCGTTGCCGAGCATCAGGGTTTTCATACAGGTCTCCTCCTTCTCATGCCGCCGCAGCGGGGCCGCGGGGCCGATCTTCGCTTGCATGGAGGACCGCCGGGACAGAAAAACGTCCTCTGCAACCGATTCGGTTGCAGAGGACGAGAGAAGTTCCCGCGGTACCACCTCAATTTGCCGCCTGGGCGGCCTCAGGGGACAAAGATGTCCCGGCGCGGTATCGGGCGCACCCGTCGCCGCCTACTGAGCGAAAAGCCGTTGAGCGGGCCGCTCAGGAAGGAATTCGGAGCGCGTCCCCGCCTGCCTCGCACCATCCGGCAGGTCTCTGAGCGAGGGAAAGGGCCCCTACTTGGTTCCGTCATCGCGTTGGCTGTGTTAGAACTATTTTATAGCGCGGCGGCCGTTCCGTCAATGGCTTTTTGGAAATTTTACCGAAACGGGGAGAAGGCGCTTAACGGGTGGTTTGGGCTTCCACCAGGCGGACGTGGCAGTATTTCTCCCGCAGGGCGGGCTTTTCGATCTTCCCGGTGGGGTTGCGGGGCACGGTATCGAAGATGACCCTCCGGGGCCGTTTGTAGCGGGGCAGCTCCTGGCAGAAGGCGTTGATCTCCTCCTCTGTGCACGCCATGCCCTCCTTGATCTGGATGATGGCCGCGGCGATCTCACCCAGGCGCTGGTCGGGCAGGCCGATGACGGCCGCGTCCTTGATCTTCTCATGGCGGCGGAGGAAATCTTCGATCTGCACGGGGTAGATGTTCTCGCCGCCGGAGATGACCACGTCTTTCTTCCGGTCCACCAGGTAGAAAAATCCATCCTCGTCCCGCTGGGCCATGTCGCCGGTAAAGAGCCACTCGTCCCGGAGGACCTCGGCGGTGGCCTCGGGGTTTTTGTAGTAGCCCAGCATGACGCCGGGGCCCCGGACAGCCAGCTCGCCCACCGCGCCGGGGGGGAGCTCCTTCCCGGCCTCATCCACCACCTTGGCCTCCCAGAGGTAGCCGGCCTTGCCGATGGCCCCCACTTTGCCGATGTTCTCCACCCCCAGATGGACGCACCCGGGGCCCAGGGACTCGCTCAGGCCGTAGTTGGTGTCGTAGGCGTGGTGGGGGAAGACCTTCTTCCAGCGGTGGACCAGGCTGGGGGGCACCGGCTGGGCGCCGATGTGCATGAGCCGCCACTGGTCCAGCAGGTAGTGGTCCAGGTTGACCTGGCCCGAGTCGATGGCGTCCAGGATATCCTGGGCCCAGGGGACCAGCAGCCAGACGATGGTGCACTTCTCCTCGGTGACGGTGCGCAGGATCCACTCAGGGGACACCCCGCGCAGGAGGACGGCCCGGCTGCCGCTGGCCAGAGAGCCGAACCAGTGCATTTTGGCCCCCGTGTGATAGAGGGGCGGGATGCAGAGAAAGACGTCGTCCCGGGTCTGGCCGTGGTGGTGCTGCTCGGTGAGGCAGGCGGCGAAGAGGGCCCGGTGGTTGTGGAGGATGGCCTTTGGGAAGCCGGTGGTGCCCGAAGAGAAGTAGATGGCGGCCAGGTCATAGGGCTCCAGGTGGACGGGGGGCGCGTCGCAGGAGCAGTAGCCGATCATCTCCCGGTAATCCTCGGCGAAGGGGGGGATGGACCGGCCCACAAAGAAGCGCAGCCGCACCTGCCCCAGGGCGGGGAGGATGGGCTCAATGCGGTCCACGAACTCGGGGCCGAAGACCAGGACCTCCACGTCGGCCAGATCCAGGCAGTAGCGGATCTCCTCCGAGGAGTAGCGGAAGTTCAGCGGAACGGCGATACACCCGACCTTTAAAACGCCGAAATAGATGGGCAGCCACTCCAGGCAGTTCATCAGCAGGATGCCAACCTTGGTCCCCCGCTTGACCCCACGGCTCAGGAGCAGGTTGGCGAAGCGGTTGGCCTTCTTGTCAAAGTGGCCCCAGGACATCTCCCGGCGGTAGGGGGCGTTGGGGCAGCTGCGCTCGATCAGGCCGAACTCCCGCCAGGTCTTGGCCTGATCCCGCTCGTGGGAGGGGTTGACCTCCACCAGGGCGATCTCGTCCCGGTAGAGGCGTGCGTTGCGCTCCAGGAATTCTGTAATTACCATCGTGCGATCCTTCCTCTCTCATTTCCCGCCGGGGCAGCCCGGAGGGAGGGCTATAGCGGCCGGTAAAAAAACGTCCTCTGCGACCATTTCGGTCACAGAGGACGAGAAAAACCCGTGGTACCACCTCAATTTGCCGCAGCGCGGCCTCATGGGACGCAGGTCCCGGCGCGGTATCGGGCGCACCCGTCGCCGCCTATTGGGCAAAAGCCGTTGGGCGGGCCGCTCAGGAGGGTATTGGGTCCCCGGTCCCCTCCTGCCTTGCACCGGCCGGCAGGTCTCTGAAGGGGCGGACGGGGCCTACTTGGCTCCTTCATCGCGTTTCCTGCCCTTCACTCTAGCACTTTTAAGCGTTAAAGTCAAGGAAAAGCGAAAAAGTTTTTGACGCAGTCCGGGCAGGCCCGGCTTTTATGCCGGGGCGTAGACCTGCTGGGCGTAGTGGACGGTGGCCATGGCGTCCCGGGCATAGCAGTCGGCGCCGATCTGCCGGGCGTACGCCTCGGTGAGCACCGCGCCGCCCACCACCACTTTGACCTGGGGGGCGCGCTGCCGGAGAAGGCGGATGGTCTCCTCCATGTGGACCACGGTGGTGGTCATCAGGGCGCTGAGCCCCACCAGGCGCACCCCGGGCTGCTCCGCGGCCTGGGCGATAGCCTCCGGAGCTACGTCCTTGCCCAGGTCCACCACCTCAAAGCGGTAGTTTTCCAGGAGGACCTTGACGATGTTCTTGCCGATGTCGTGGATGTCCCCCTTCACCGTGGCCAGCACCACGGTGCCCTGCTTGGCCCCCTCCTGGCCGGCCATGGCGTCCTTGACCAGGGCGAAGGCGGCCTTGGCGGCCTCGGCGCTCATGAGCAGCTGTGGGAGGAAAAGGGCGCCGGCCTCGAAGTCCCGGCCCACCCGGTCCAGGGCGGGGATGAGGGCGGCGTTGACCAGCTCCATGGGGGCGGACCCGGCGGCGAGGGCGGCCCGGGCGGCCTCCACAGCGCCCTCTCTCCGGCCCTGGAGGACGCACTCCTCCAGAGAGAGGTCCGTCCGCGCCTGAGGAGCGGCGGAGGGAGGGGCGGGGGCCGCCTG
>CALXCU010000131.1 GCA_944386885.1 uncultured Oscillospiraceae bacterium
AGCCGATGCTCCCGGCGAAGGCCACCGCGTCCTCCACGCTCTCCACCACGTCGCTGGTGACGCAGGGCTGGCCGATGGCCTCCATGGCGTCCTTGAAGCCCTGGCGGTCCTCCGCCTTGCGGATGGAGTCCGGGCTGGTGCCCAGCAGGCGGACGTTGTACTGGTCCAAGATGCCCTGCTCATACAGGTTCATGGCCAGGTTCAGACCCGTCTGCCCTCCCAGGGTGGGCAGGATGGAGTCGGGCCGCTCCATGGCGATGATCTGCTCCACGCTGGCCATGTTCAGCGGCTCGATATACACATGGTCGGCGATGTCCTTGTCGGTCATGATGGTGGCGGGGTTGGAGTTGACCAGCACCACCTCCACGCCCTCTTCCTTCAGAGCGCGGCAGGCCTGGGTGCCGGCGTAGTCAAACTCGGCGGCCTGGCCGATGACAATGGGCCCCGAGCCCAGCACCAGCACCTTCTTGATCTCCGGATTCTTGGGCATTACCATTCCCCTCCTTCCATACGGCGGACAAAGCGGTCAAACAGAGACTCCGTATCCCGGGGGCCCGGGCTGGCCTCCGGGTGGAACTGCACGGTGAGGACATTGCCGTTGCGGTACCGCAGGCCCTCCACGCTGCCCTCGTTCACATTCACATGGGACACCTGGGCCACGGCGGGGTCCACGCTCTCGGCGGTGACCACATAGCCGTGGTTCTGGCTGGTGATGAATACCCGCCCGGCGTCCAGGTCCTTCACCGGGTGATTGCCCCCCCGGTGGCCAAAGCGCATCTTCCGGGTCTCCGCCCCGGTGGCCAGAGCCATGAGCTGGTGGCCCAGGCACACGGCGAAAATCGGGATGCCTGCGTCATAGAGGGCCCGGACCTCCCGGATGATCTCCACATTGTCGGCCGGGTCGCCGGGTCCGTTGGAGAGCATCACGCCGTCATACCCCCCGGCGAGCACCTCCTGGGCGGTGGTATGGGCGGGATAGACCGTCACCTCGCACCCCCGTGCCTGGAGGCAGCGGATCATGTTCAGCTTCACGCCGTAGTCCATCAGGGCCACCCGGCGCCGCCGCTCCCCCTGGGCGGGAAAGACCTCCGCCGCCGGGCGGGTCACCCGCTCCACCGTGCCCTCCACCCGGTAGGCCCGGATACGCTCCAACACCTCCGGGACAGAAAAATGCTCCGCACAGGTGATCATGCCGTTCATGGTCCCCTGACTGAGGAGTATACGGGTTATGGCGCTGGTGTCGACGTCCTGGATGCCCGTGATTCCATATTCTTTTAAATAGCCGTCCAGGCTGCCCTCGCAGCGGAAATTGCTCCCCCGTTCAGAGAGGTGCCGGACCACAAATGCCTCGCCCCAGGGCCGGCCGGACTCGTTGTCCGCGTGGTTGACGCCATAATTTCCAATGAGGGGGTAACACATCACGATGCCCTGTCCCGCATAGGACGGGTCGGTCAAGATCTCCTGATAGCCCGTCATGGAGGTGTTGAACACCATCTCGCACACCCGCTCTTCCGCCGAGCCGATGCTCCGTCCCCGGAACACGCTGCCATTGGCCAGAATGAGCGCCGCGTTCTTCTGCATGCCTATCCCGCCTTTCTACTGATTTGTTCAATTTTATTCCAAACCGGCCCTGTTTGCAATTTCTTTTTCTTCCAAATCCGAAAAACAGCGATATGGACAAAAGAGCCGCGCCTGTGCGCCCGCTCTTTTGAAGAAAATCACCGTCCAGCCCGTGCGCTGGAATAAGTCCTGCCCGGCCGGGCCATACTGAGAGGGAATCCAATCTCACAGCAAAAGGGGGAACACTGCCGTGGCCGTGGCCTTTGTGCGCACCATCATACTCTACCTGCTGATCATCTTCGGCATCCGGCTCATGGGCAAGCGCCAGGTGGGGGAGCTGGAGCCCTCGGAGCTGGTGCTGGACCTGATCATCGCCGACCTGGCGGCCGTGCCCATGCAGGACTATGGCATCCCTCTGCTCTCAGGGGTGGTGCCCATCCTGACCCTGCTGGGGCTGACCATGCTCCTCTCGCTGCTGACCATGAAAAGCCTGCGCTTCCGGGTCCTCCTGTGCGGCCGGCCCAGCATCATTGTCCGGGACGGGGTGGTGGACCAGCGGGAAATGCGCCGCAACCGCTTCACCCTGGATGAGCTCCACGAGGAGCTGCGCTGCCAGGGGGTGGCCGGAGTGGAGCGCGTGAAATACGCCATTCTGGAGACCAATGGGCAGCTCTCGGTGCTCCTGCGCGCCGCCGACCAGCCCACCACCGCCGGACAGATGGGGCTTTCTCCCGCCGAACCGGGCCTCCCCATCCTCCTCATCAGCGACGGGCGGGTGCTCTCCCGCAACCTGAAGGACCGGGGGCTGGACCGCGCCTGGCTGCTCCGGCAGCTGAAGGACCGGGGGTTCGCCCAGCCCGGCCAGGTCTTCTGCCTGTCCATCGACGAAACGGGGACCGTCTCCTGCGTCCCCCAGGAGGGAACGCGGTGAGGCGCTTTTTGGGCCCTGCCCTCCTGCTGCTCCTCCTGCTCGCTGGAGGCCTGGGCAATGCCTTCGCCCTGGAGCAGTTCACGGACCGCCTCACCGGCGCCCTCCTCCAGGCCGAGGAGCAGGTGGGCCAGGGGGACTGGGAGGGAGCCGAGGCTCTCATCCGGGAAGCCCGGGAGGCCTGGCACAGCCGGGACGGCTGGCTCCATGTGACCCTCCGCCACGCCGACACCGACGAGATTCAAATCGGCTTTGACGAGACCCTCCGGCTCCTCCTCTGCCGGGAGATGGGGGAGTACGCCGCCGCCTCTGCCCAGCTGGTGCAGCACCTCCAGCTGGTCTCCGGGGCGGAACAGCTCACCCTGCAAAACCTCTTCTGACCGGCCGGGATGCGGGCGTCCTACGGGCCGTCCGGAGGCGCGATATCCACCACCACCAGCTCGGGCCGGTTGAAGAAGCGGGGCACCCGGGTGCTCTCCCGGGCCAGGCCCCGGCTGACAATGAGGGTGGTCTCCCCCAGGGCGTAGCGCCCGCCGGCATACGCCGGGAACCACCCCTGGTTGGGGGCCAGGAGGCCGTTGAGCAGGCCGGGAATCCGCCACTGTCCCCCATGGGCGTGCCCGGCCAGGACCAGGCCGAACCCCAGGCCGGCGTAGTGCTCCACCCGCTCGGGCCGGTGGGTGAGCAGCACCGAGAAGTACGTCCCGTCCAGGGTCTCCGCCGCGCTGGAGAGCTGCTCCCGCCAGGCCGCCTCCCCCACCCGGGGGTCATCCACGCCGCAGAGCTGTATGGTCTGTCCCGCCGCCTCTACCGTGCGGCACTCCCCTTCCAGCACCACCGCGCCCCGCGTCCGCAGCCGCTCTTTGATCGCCTCCACCCGGCCGGTGAGGAATTCGTGGTTGCCCGTCACATAGTAGACCGGCCAGCGCGCCGCCAGAGCCTCCACCGTCTCCAGGGCCCGCGCTTCGGGCATCCGGGGCTCGTCGTCCACGATGTCCCCGCACAGGACCACCAGGTCGGGCGCCTGCTCCGCCACCGCCGTGAGGAGCTCCTCCTGCCCCGGCCCATAGTCGCAGGCGTGCAGGTCGGTGAGCACCGCCAGGCGCACGGGACCGCTCACCGCCGCGCTCTCCACCCGGTAGGCCCGCACCGCCAGACGGCTGTCCAATCCCAGGAACAGCGTCCCCGCCGCCGCGGCCCCCAAAATCAGGGCCGCCCATTTCTTTTTCTGTCTGGTTGTCATACGCATGGTTTCTCCCGCCATCTGTTCTGGAGCGATTCTATGGTTGAGGATACCACCCGGCGGCGTGCAGGTCAATCTATTTTTATTGAAAAACGATAAATTTACAGTTTCGTCACAATCCACGCCGGCCCGTCCGCCTTGCCAACCGGGGAAAAAGGGGCTACAATAGGGGTTCGCAGCCGATTTCCAGGAGGTGCCCTGTGGATTTTCAGACGTTTCAGACTACATACGGCCTCACCCTCACCGCGCAGCAGGCGGCCGCCGCTCAGCATGTCCAGGGTCCCGCCCTGCTCCTGGCGGTGCCGGGCAGCGGCAAGACCACCGTGCTGGTGGCCCGGCTGGGCAACCTGGTGCTCCGCCAGGGGGTGGACCCGGGGCAGATCCTCACGGTCACCTACACCGTGGCCGCCACCGGCGACCTGCGCCGGCGCTGCGCCGCCCTCTTCGGGGATGCGCTGGCCGGGCGGCTGGAGTTCCGCACCATCAACGGCCTGTGCGCCCGGATCATCCGCCGCTATGAGCAGGAGACCGGGCGGGCCGCCTTCTCCCTGCTCACCGACGAGGGGGAGATCACCCGCCTCCTGCGGGAGCTCTGGCGGGAACAGACCCGGCAGTTTCCCACTGAGGCCGACCTGAAGGATCTGCGCACCCAGATCACCTATGTCAAGAATATGTGTTTAAAAGAGGAGGAAATGGCCGGGATCCAGCTGGAGAGCGGCGCCGAATTTCTCCCCCTCTACCAGCGCTACCAGGCCGCCCTCCTCCGCACCCGGCAGATGGACTACGACGACCAGATGGTCTACGGCCTGCGCATCCTGCGCACCTGCCCGCCCGTGCTGGCCCATTTCCGCCGGAAATACCGCTACTTCTGCGTGGACGAGGCCCAGGACACCTCCAAGATCCAGCACCTCATCCTCCGGCTGCTCTCCGCCGAGACGGGCAACCTCTTCCTGGTGGGGGACGAGGACCAGAGCATCTACGGCTTCCGGGCCGCCTGGCCTCAGGCCCTGCTGGACTTTGACCGGGTCTTCCCCAAGGCCTCTGTCCTCTTTCTGGAGGAAAATTTCCGCTCCACCCCCGCCATTGTCTCGGCGGCCGGCCGCTTTATCCGCCGCAACCAGGAGCGCCGGGACAAGCATATGTTTACCCGCAATCCGGAAGGGCCCCCCATCCGCCACACCGTCCTCCAGGACCGCCGGAATCAGTACAGCTACCTGCTTCAGGTGGCCCGGGACTGCGCCCGGCCCACGGCAGTGCTCTACCGCAATCACTACAGCGCCGTGCCCCTCATCGACCTCCTGGAGCGGGAGGGAATCCCCTACCGCTGCCGGGCCGGAGAAGGCTCCTTCTTTGGCCACTTCCTGGTGCGGGACATTCTGGACATCCTCCGCTTCGCTTTCCGCACTACCGATGGGGATGCCTTTTCCCGCTTCTACTACAAATTGGGCTGCGGCCTGAAAAAAGACCGGGTCCTCGCCGTCC
This sequence comes from uncultured Oscillospiraceae bacterium, assembly GCA_944386885.1. GTDB lineage: Bacteria > Bacillota > Clostridia > Oscillospirales > Oscillospiraceae > Pseudoflavonifractor_A. Next base: position 5,214 of record CALXCU010000131.1, read on the forward strand.
TCCGCCGCCAGGCCCAGGCGCCCGATGTGCCGGTGCTCAGCCTGCTGCTGGAATCCCCGGGGCTGGAGCCCTGGGTGGCCGGAAAGGTGAAGGCCCTGCGCACCCATCTGACCAACCTGCTCCAGGGCAGCAGCTTCCAGGCGGTGAGCCGCATCGTCTATGCGATGGGCTACGGGGACTACCTGAAAAAACGGGGTGCGGACACCGGGCGGCTGGGCCCCCTGCTGGCTCTGGCCAACCAGAACCCCGGCCTGGAGGAATTCCTCCTGCGGATGGAAGAGCTGGAAGCGGTGGTAGCCCGGGGAACCGGCGGGCCCGAGTGCCCCTTTGTCCTCTCCACCGTCCATGCCAGCAAGGGCCTGGAGTACGAGCGGGTCATCCTCATCGACGTGATCGACGGCCTCTTCCCCAGTGTCCCGGAGCCCAAAGCCGGGGAGTCCCTCTCCTCCGGGGACCGCGCTGTCCTGGAGGAGGAGCGGCGGCTCTTCTATGTGGCCGTCACCCGGGCCAAGCGGCAGCTGGAGATCCTCTCCGCCCTGCGGGAGTTCGGACAGCCCGCGCCTCCGGTCTCCTCCTTCATCACCGCCCTCCTTCCCGCCCCCGCCGCCGGAACCGAGCCCGCCGGTCCCGCCGGCCGGGCCGCAGACTACCGCCCCGGCGTCCGGGTATCTCACCGGCGCTTCGGCCCGGCCACCGTAGTGCAGCGGCAGGGAGACCTGGTACTGCTGGCCCTGGACAGCGGCGGGCAGCGGAAATTCGGCCTCCAGGCCTGCCTCGATAAGGGCCTGCTCTGGCTGCTGAGCGAATAAATTTGCATTTCGTCCGCGGAATTAACCAGACGGCTTGACAAACCACCGGGCCCTTTGTATCATTGCAATAGAATGGGCCCGGATGCCGTCGGGAATCTCCCAAATCCGGCGGTTTTTGTCCCATTTCGCCCGGCCCTGTCCGGCCGGGCAGGCTCATGATCAGATGAGGAGGAAGCACTATGTCGTTTTGGGATCAACTGGGGAAAAAGCTCTCCGACACCGGCCAGGAGGCCGCCGCAAAGGCCCGCAATTTCGCCGAGGTCACCCGCCTTAACGGCCAGGTGAGCGACACCGAACGCCGGATCTCCCGTCTCTTTGAGGAGATCGGCCAGGCCTACTACGAGCGGCACAAGGACGACCCCGCCGCGCAGGACGCCGAGCGGATCGCCGCCATCCAGGCCGCCTACGCTGAGATCGCCCAGTACCGGGAACAGATCAAGCAGATCAAGGGCGTGGAGCAGTGCCCCAATTGCGGCGCCGAAGTGGCCGCCGGCTCGGCCTTCTGCAACGCCTGCGGCGCCAAGCTCGTTCCCCCCGCCGCCCAGGCCGGGCGCTCCTGCCCCCAGTGCGGCTGCCCTGTGGCGGAGGATGACCTGTTCTGCAATTCCTGCGGCGCCAGGCTGGCGCCCGCAGACGGCCAGGGGGAGGGATAAGCTGTGAAATCCAATCTGGGCATCTCGGTCGGCCTGCTGGGCGCGGCGGCCTATTTTACCGGCCTGTTCGGCGGATATGTGCCCCTGCTGCTGGTGGTGGGCTACATCCTCCTGCGGGAGCAGAACGACTGGCTGCGCTGGAGCGCCGTAAAAGCGCTTCTGGTGTGCCTGTTCTTCTCCGGCCTCTCGGCCGCCATCGGCCTGCTGCCCGACCTGCTGGGCTGCGTGGACTCCTTTGTCTCGATCTTCAGCCCCGCCGGCTTCTCCATCACCGCCCTGAACCGGCTGCTCTCCCTGGTGCTGCTGGTGGTCGATATGGTGCGCACGGTCGTGCTCCTCCTGCTGGGCCTGCGGGCCCTGCACCAGGGCACCGTCCGTCTGGGCAAAATCGACCAGACCGCCAACCAGGAGCTCTTCGGCTGAGCTGCGCCCGGCAAAAAGGAGGCAAACGGCGTGTACCTCTCCATCAACTTGGTCTCCACCGTTCTGATCTGGGCCTTCTTTGCCGCAGTACTCCTGTCCAGCCCCCGCAACCGGCTCAACCAGCTCTGTTTTCTGGCGGGAATGCTCTTCAGCCTGGGGACTTTCAAGGAGTTTTTTTACTATGACCTGGGGCCCCTGCTCTCGGGGGTCTTATCCGGGGCGGTGCTGCGCACCCTCTACGCCTGGATGACCGCCGGCCTGTACCTGTGCGCCATGCCGGCGGCCCTGCTTTTCTGCGCCTGTTTCCGGGAACCCCGCGCCTTCCGCCCCGCCTGCCCGGGGCGGTGGGCCCTGCTGCTGCCCCTGCCCGCCCTGGCCCTGGCTCTGGCCTTCCCGCCCTGGGAGACTTATACGCTTCAGCGGACCAGCGTGCCCTTTTGGGCCTGCTTTTGCCTGTACAACCTGTCCTATGGCGCGGCCTGCACCGTCCTCATGGTGCAGGCCGTCCGCCGGGAGAGCGACGCCGGAGTGGCCCGGCAGAAAAAGCTGGTGGCCACCGTTATGCTCCCCCTCATGTGGTACTGGCTCATCACCATCTTTGTCTTCCACACCCTCCAGCTCCGGGCCCTTCTGCATCTGTGGCAGGGCTGCGCACTGCTCCTGGTGGCCGCTCTGGGATTCTACCTGGCCATGGCCTTCCGGGGCGGGATGATGGGGGTGCGCCTGGACATCGTCCACTATCAGTGGGACAGCGAGGCCCAGACCGCCTTCCGCGGCGTGCAGTTCATCAGCCACGCCATCCGCAAGGATCTGACCAAGTTCTCCTGGTGCGCCGAAAACCTCCGGGGGCGGCTGGACCCGCCGCCTCCGGAGGCCGATATCATCGCCCGCTCCGCCCGCCACCTGGACAGCCTGTGCAGCCGGGTGAGCCTTTACTCGGGGCAGCTGCGCCTCTCCCCCGCCCTCTGCCCTTTGGAAGAGCTCTGGTCGGCCGCCGGGTTGGACGCCGCGGCCGATGTGACCCTGGACGCCCCGGCGGAAGTGCGCATCTGCTGCGACCTGACTCACACGTCCGAGGTGCTGCGCAACCTGCTGGACAACGCCCGGGAGGCGGCCGGAGAGGGCTGCCGCATCCGTGTGGAAGTGCGCCCGAAGGAAAAGCTGCGGGGGCTGTCCCGGCGTTTCACCCGGGTGACGGTATCCGACAACGGCCCCGGCATCCCCAAGGCTGTGGAAAAGAATCTCTTCCGCCCATTCACCTCCCAGAAGGCCGGGGACCGGCACATGGGACTGGGGCTCTTCTACTGCCGCCGGGTCATGCAGGCCCACGGCGGGGTCATTACCGCCCGGAGCGTCCCCGGCCAGGGGGCCGCGTTCCACCTCTACTTTCCAGAAAGGAGGCCTGGCCCGTGAACCGCCCCATCCGCGTCCTCCTGGTGGAGGACGACGATGATTTTGCCTTTCTCACCGGGCAGATGCTCCAGGAGGAGCCCGAGCTGGAGCTGGCGGGCCGGGCCGCCTCCCGGCAGGAGGCCGTCGAACTGGCCCGGGCGCTGCGGCCCCAGCTGACCCTGATGGACCTGACCCTCTCCCCCGGTCAAATGGACGGGATCGACGCGGCCCGCGCCATCCGCCTGGACACCGACGCCAAGGTGATCCTACTCTCAGTGTATGAGGACCCCAAGATCGTATTGGAGGCCAGCCGGAGATCGTTTGCCTCGGCCTATCTGTTCAAAAGCCAATTCGGCCTCATCCCCGACACCCTCCGGGCGGTGGCCCGGAGCCATTCCCCCCAGGAACCCATGATCCTCTCTCTAATCCTGGGCCAGCTCTCCACCGCCGAGCAGTCGGTCTTCCGCCGGATGCTGGGGGAAAACGTGCCCCTCTCCTCCGCGCCCAAGACCATCGCCAATCAACAGAGCGCTGTGCTGCGCAAGCTGGGCCTGCACAGCAAGGAGGAGCTGCTCCATGTGTTCGCCGCCTATCAGTTTTAAGCGGCCGGAGTGGATTTATTTGGTTTTAGGTTAGCCGTTGCTAATACAACCGACTTCCCCGCCGGAATATGATATCCTTTCCATCCGGGCACGCCCAGCCGCGCATGGTGCGTGCGCCCTTTTGCCATACTAATGCCATTGGAAAGGAGCGATCATTATGCTCAATACGCGCAAAGCCGCTATCGTGGGCTGCGGGTTCGTGGGTTCCTCCATCGCCTTCCGGCTGATGCAGCAGGGCCTGTTCTCCGAGCTGGTCCTCATCGACGCCAATCAGGCCAAAGCCGAGGGAGAGGCCATGGACCTGAGCCATGGCCTGCCCTACGCCGCTTCCATGGACATCTACGCCGGGAGCTATGACGACGCGGCCGACTGCGGCCTCATCATCGTCACCGCCGGGGCCAATCAGAAGCCCGGCGAGACCCGCCTGGACCTGATCGGCAAAAATGTTGCCATCCTCAAAAGTATCATCCCCGAAATCCGCCGCCGGAATTTCGAAGGGGTGCTCCTCATGGTCTCCAACCCGGTGGACGTGCTCACCTATGCCGCCTGGCGCCTGTCCGGCCTGCCCGCCGGACGGGTCATCGGCTCAGGCACCGTACTGGATACCGCCCGGCTCAAGCACCTGCTGGGCCGCCATCTCCAGGTGGACAGCCGCAACGTCCACGCTGTCATCATCGGCGAGCATGGGGACAGCGAGCTGGCCGTCTGGAGCGGGGCCAACGTCTCCGGCATCGACCTGAACCACTTCTGCGAGCTGCGGGGCCACTACGACCACGCCGCCTCCATGCAGCGCATCTACGAGGGGGTCCGGGACAGCGCCTATCGGATCATTGCGCGCAAAGGGGCCACCTACTACGGCATCGCCATGGCGGTCGGGCGCATCGCCGAGTGCATTGTTTTGGACCAGGAGTCGGTGCTCCCTGTCTCCGTCGTGCTGGAGGGGCAGTATGGCCTGGACGGCCTGTGCCTGAGCATCCCCTCCGTGCTGGGCAAGAACGGCCTGGAGAAGATCCTGGAGATCCCCTTGAGCCTGGAGGAGGACGCCGCCCTCCACACCTCCGCCGCTCAGCTCAAGTCGGTCATCGCCCAGCTGGAGCTGTAAGGCCCAAAAACGCCCCGGGAAACGGACCGTTTCCCGGGGCGCTGTCTTTTATTCCAAGTAGGCCATGGGGCACACGCTGATGCACTTACCGCATACATCGCAGAAGCCGATGTCCTTGAGCTCCTCTGCATTGGGGAGGAGCACTGTATCATGGCAGCGGAAGCGGTCGAAGGAGTCGGGCTTCAGCGCCCCGGCCGGGCAGCTGCGGAAACACAGGCCGCAGGAGCCGCTGCGATGGTAAAGGCAGCGGTCCACCGCCGGGGCGGAGTTTACCTCCAGGGGCGCGGAGGTGAGAATGGTGCAGAACCGTCCTCCCGACCCTTTCTCCGTGATGAGCATCCGGTTGGCCCCAAAGGCCCCCAGCCCTGCGATGGCGGCGGCGCTTCGGTGGGACCACATGGACTTCAAATCCTTGGGGTCATAGGTATGAGTACCCGCGATGGGGCAGCAGGAGTACCCCTCCCCCTCCAGCAGGGCGGACCCCGCCCGGCCGATCTGGTCGAAGTAGTCGTTGAGCACGATGTAGGACTCCCCCCACACCGCCGGTGCGCCGGAGCTGCGGCGGGGGTCCTGCACCACGTTTCTGGTGAAGGGCACAAAATAGCTGATGACTCGCTCTGCGTCCGGGAGCAACTCCCGGGGCTCCAGGTGCCATGGGCCGATGATCGTCTTGAGCTGAGCATAACGCGGGTCGTCCGCCGCCGAAACCGCCACCAGCGGCGCCCGGAACAGGTCCGGCCGGTCCAGCCGCCTCACCGCATCCGCAATCAGCTCCCGCAGGCGCATATCCAGGGATCCCATCTTTCTCTCTCCTTTTCAGCGGCATGTCTTCTTCAGGACGCGCCGGATCTCTCGCTCTTCTGGACGCGAAACTCCTGCCGGATGCGCTCCTGCGCGTAGGTCAGGCAGTCCATCAGCTCTGGGTTGAAGGCCCCGCACTCCCCGTTCAGGATCATGCTCACCGCCTTTTCATGGGAGAATGCCTTTTTATACACCCGCTCGCCCACCAGCGCGTCGTACACATCGGCCAGAGCCACCACCTGGGCCCAGATGGTGATCTCCCCTGCCTTCAGCCCGTCCGGATAGCCCCGGCCATCCCAGCGCTCGTGGTGATGGCGGCAGATGTCGTAGGCATAGCCGTACACCGGGTTCTCCCGCAGCCGGGGCACGCTGTCCAAGAGAACACACCCCTGAGTGGTGTGGGTTTTCATGATCTCAAACTCCTCCGCGGTCAGGCGGCCGGGCTTGTTAAGGATACTGTCTGGAATCGCGATTTTGCCCAAATCGTGCATAACCGCCCCGTCGGCAATGAGGCGCAGTTCCTCCTCATCAAAGAAATACTTCTCCGGATAGCGCTCCATGAGCACCTCCAGCAACAGCAGCGTCAGCTGCCGCATCCGGCGCACATGCTCCCCCGACTCCTGGTCCCGAAACTCGATGGCGGTGGCCAGCGTCTCCAGAATGGAGCTGTTCAGGTCCAGGATCTCCTTGGCCTGGGCGGCCAGCATCTGGTCCTGGGTGCGCACCAAATTGTTGAGCTGGATCACGTTCCCGATGCGCCGCCGGATGAAATAGGGCACGATGGGCTTTTCGATGATATCCACCGCCCCCAAGTCATAGCCCCGGCGCAGGCGGGCCTGATCGCTCTCAGCGGTGATGAGGAATACGGGCAGCTGCTCCAGCATCCCCCGCTCCCCCAATACCTCCAGTACCTGGAAGCCGTCCATCACCGGCATCACCACGTCCAGCAGCACGGCCACGATCTCTCCGGGGTGGGCCTCGATGGCATCCAGGGCCTCCCGGCCATTGGCCGCCTCCAGAATCGCAAAGTCCTCCCCAAAGGTGATGCTCAGGATGGCGCGGTTGATCTCCTCGTCATCCACGATGAGGATGGTCTGTCTCTCCGTCATCCGTCTCTACTCCTCCAGGGCGGCAACCGCTTTCTCTGCCGCGGCGTAGTCTGCCGCCAAAGCCGTGAAGAGCCGTGGCACATCCTCCTGCGCCCCGCTCCGTACCGCCTGGACCAGCGCGCCGCTGCCGGAGCTGATCCGCTCCAGGCCCAAGTTAGCCGCCACCCCTTTCAGGGTATGGGCGGTGCGCTCCACCTCCGTCCAGCTTCCTGATTCTACCGCCGTTCTTAGGGCGGCATAGGTGGCGTCCTGGGGAAATTTCTTTAAAAAGCGCAACAGGAGCGCCCGACTGCCGCCAAAGCGGGCCAGTGTCCCGTCCAAGTCCATGGCAATCGCCTGAGCCAGCTCTTCCAATTTCATAATTCAACCTCCGCTCATGCGCGCCGGGCGCGCCATTACAATTCATCGACCTAGAAATAGGATACGCTATTTTCACGGAATCTGTCAACACCTTCCGCATTAACGCGGAAACAAGTTCTCCCAAACGCGGTTCGGGCGCGCCATGCCGGCGCGCCCGAATCCGCTTTGAGAGGGATCTGCAATCAGCCCAGGAAGAACTGGCTGACGGTGACCACCAGCCCCGAGAAGACAATGGAGACGGTGGAAACCAGCTTGATGAGGATATTCAGCGAGGGGCCGGAGGTGTCCTTGAAGGGGTCGCCCACCGTGTCGCCGATGACGGCAGCCTTGTGGCACTCGGAGCCCTTGCCGCCGTGCTCTCCGGACTCGATGTACTTCTTGGCGTTGTCCCAGGCGCCGCCGGAGTTGGACATGAACACCGCCATGGCAAAGCCGGTGACTGTCCCGCCGCCCAGCAGGCCTACCACGGCCTCTACGCCCAGGATGCAGCCGGTGACGATGGGCACCACGATGGCCAGCAGGGAGGGCACCACCATCTCCCGCAGAGCGCCCCGGGTGCACAGGTCCACGCAGGAGGCGTAGTCCGGGTCGGCCCTGCCGTCCATGATTCCCTTGATCTCCCGGAACTGGCGGCGGACCTCCACCACGATGGACTGGGCCGCCCGCTGCACGCCGCTCATGGTCAGCGCGCCGAAGACAAAGGTCATCATGGCGCCCACGAACACGCCCACTAGCACCGCGGGATTGGTCAGAGAGAGGTCGATGGCCACCTTGGTCTTCACCACATCCACATAAGAGACCATCAGGGCCAGGGCAGTCAGGGCAGCCGAGCCGATGGCGAAACCCTTGCCGGTGGCGGCGGTCGTATTCCCTAGGGAATCCAGCGCGTCGGTGCGCTTGCGCACCTCCTCGCCCAAGCCGCTCATCTCGGCGATGCCGCCGGCATTGTCGGCCACGGGGCCGTAAGCGTCGGTCGCCAGCGTAATACCCAGGGTGGAGAGCATCCCCACGGCGGCGATGCCGATGCCGTAGAGGCCTTTGCTGAAGCTGGCCTCATAGAGCGCGGCATTGCCCGTGTCCAGGGACCCGCCCGCCGCCACGAAGGAGAGGATAATGGCGATGCCCACGATGATCACCGGCGCGGCGGTGGAGAGCATGCCCAGGGAGATGCCGCCGATGATAGTCGTGGCCGCACCGGTCTCCGTGGAATTTGCCAGGTTCTGGGTAGGCTTATAGGTGTCGGAGGTGTAGTACTCGGTGAAATAGCCAATGGCACAGCCGGCCACCAGACCGGAGAGGATGGCCACATAGACCCCCATGTTTCCCAGAATGAAATAGGTCAGCGGTGCGGCCAGGATGGCGGCCAGGATGGCGGCAGTGTAGGTACCCTTGCGCAGGGTACCCAACAGCTCCCGCTGCGAGGCGCCCTCTTTGGTACGGATCAGGAAGGTGCCCAGGACTGAGCACACGACGCCCAGCACCGCGATGGCCAGAGGCAGAAGCAGCGCGCCCCAGTCGCCGGAATAGGCCGTGGCGCCCAGAGCAAAGGTGGCCAGGATGGAGCCCACATAGGACTCATACAGGTCGGCCCCCATACCGGCTACGTCGCCCACATTGTCGCCCACGTTGTCGGCGATGGTGGCGGGGTTGCGGGGGTCGTCCTCGGGGATGCCGGCCTCCACCTTGCCCACCAGGTCGGCGCCCACATCGGCGGCCTTGGTGAAGATGCCTCCCCCCACACGGGCGAAGAGGGCCATAAAGGACGCGCCCATGCCGAACATCACCATAGTATTGGCGATCTGTGCGGCAGAGTACCCGGCGATGTACTTCAAAATGTGGAACCAGACCGAGATGTCCAGCAGGCCCAGGCCCACCACGGTAAAGCCCATTACCGCGCCCGAGGAGAAGGCCACGCTCAGGCCCCGGTTCAGGCTCTCATGGGCGGCGTGGGCGGTGCGGGCGTTGGAGGCCGTGGCAATCCGCATGCCGATGAAGCCCGCCAGGGCCGAGTAGCATCCGCCCGTCACGAAGGCGAAGGGGATAAACCAGTTATCCAGCTGCCCCGCCGCCACCAGGACCAGCAGCACGACGAAAACAATGGCAAAGATTTTGGCGACTGTGGTATACTGCCGCTTCAGATAGGCGTTGGCACCTTGGCGGATGGAGGCGGCGATTTTTTTCATCTGGTCGGTACCCTCTGAGAACTTGAGCACCTTACAGCGCTGCGTCCACGCAAAAACAAGGGCTATGACAGCCCCCAGCAGTCCGATCCAGAACAGATTCTCCATGTTATACGCGCTCGACATGCAACCAACTCCTTTACTTGCTCGGAAGCCATTTTAAGATTCAGCTTCCATGTCTTGTGGACAATCTAATATTATAATTGATTAGATAATTTTGCAAGTAGTTCTTTGCTTCTTATGAAGAAAAACCATTCTTTTTCCTTTTTTACATAAAGTGCGGTGTTTTTTGGTCTAAATTTTATATAGATTTCACAAATTTTATCCCACCTTCTCCCCTAAAACCTACATTCCTCTGTTTATTTCTCCTTGTTCACCCCCAAAATGCAGGAAAAGGAGAACCCCCGTCCTCCTTTTCCCTTTTCTTAATGCAGTTGTATCAGGCGTTAAATCGTCCACTCGCTGTGGATAAGACCCACTAAATACCACTCCTCCTGATAGGGCGCCAGCACAACTTTCAGCGCGCACCAGTCGAAGCTCTCATTCTCCGGCTTAATGCCGGGAAAGTAGTACTCTACAAACCGGCAGTCGGAAAAGACCTCCTGCACGTTTTCCAGCGCGTTTCCGGAGGCCTGGACCCCGTCCACCGTCACCACCGGCGCCTCCCGGTAATCTTCATTGTAGACATACCGGTCCACATAGTCCGGCAAGGTCAGGTTGATGTGGTCCCCCTTCCCGTCCGTAAACCCCCAGAGGTAGGTCTCCCCGCTCTCCGCCGCCTTAGTCAGCTGTTCGGGCAGGAAGCACAGGTCGTTTTCCGGGTCCACTGTGGAGTAGGGCGTAAATGTCACGCCCCGGGTGGGATGGACCAGCCCGCCCAGAACCGAATAATCCCGCTCTGAGAGCGCCGCAAGCACCTCTTCCGCACGCGCCAGAAGGCGTTCATCATCTTGGAGATCCAGCGGCGCCGCTGTACCGGCCGCCCCGGACAGGGTGGGATCATAGCTGGGAACCACCGCGGCGGTGGCCGTGGCGCTGAGGGTGTTGCGCACCGGCACACGCTGTACAAACATAGACGTGAGCGCATAGACGGCCCAGGCCACGGCACAGGCGAGTACGATCAACAGGCCGATCCACACAGGTTTCTTCATAGGACACCTCGCTTTCGCCGTGGAATGCCGCTTCCATTTTACTGTATCTTGACAAAAAAAACAACCACAAATGGTTACAAAACCAGCCGTTCTCGTCTATCTGCACAATTTTCCTTGCATATGTGCCATTTTTTGATTATAATGTGGGTATTCGGGGAACCCTTTCCGCGCCCGCGGGAGAGTCTTCCCGCCCTGTTGCACCGGGCGCCGCCCGGTCAGAGTTCAAAATGAGGTGAAATATTCTATGCATGAGCATGAACGCCAGTTCCATATCCAGTGCCGTGAGGGCGAGGTGGGGCGCTACTGCATCCTCCCCGGCGACCCGGGGCGCTGCGAGAAGATCGCCGCCTATTTCGACAACCCGGTGAAAATTCAGTCCAACCGGGAGTACACCACCTACACCGGCACCCTCCTGGGCGAAAAGGTCAGTGTCTGCTCCACCGGCATCGGCGGTCCCTCCGCCGTCATCGCCATGGAGGAACTGCACAACATCGGCGCGGATACCTTCGTGCGGGTGGGTACCTGCGGCGGCATCGCCCTGAAGGTCAAGAGCGATGATGTGATCATCGCCACCGGCGCCGTCCGCCACGAGGGGGCCAGCCGGGAGTACGCCCCCATCGAGTTCCCCGCCGTGTCCGACTACGAGGTGCAGGAGGCCCTGGTGGCCGCCGCCAAAGCCCTGGGCAAACCCTGGCACGCCGGCGTCGTGCAGTGCAAGGACTCCTTTTACGGCCAGCACGCCCCCGGACGGATGCCGGTGTCCTATGAGCTTTTGAACAAATGGGAGGCATGGAAGCGCCTGGGCGTCCTGGCCTCTGAGATGGAGTCGGCCGCCCTCTTCTGTTGCGCCGCCGCCTTGGGCGTGCGCTGCGGCTCCTGCTTCCATGTGATCTGGAACCAGGAGCGGGAGGCCGCCGGCCTGGACCAGGCCGAGAGCCACGACCTCTCCGCCGCCATCGAGGTGGGCATCGAGGGCATCAAGAACCTCATTCGGGCCGACCGGGCCGCGGGGCGGTAAGCCCGCGCCCGCAGTACATCAGACAAAGGAGCGTTTCC
>CALXCU010000132.1 GCA_944386885.1 uncultured Oscillospiraceae bacterium
CCTGTATCGCCGAGCCCCGGCCCGAGGTGGCCCCCACCGCCCCCAAGATGGTCAAGATGAAGATCGACGTGGACAAGATCCGCGAGGTCATCGGCTCCGGCGGCAAGGTCATCCAGAAGATCTGCGCCGACACCGGCGCCAAGATCGACATTGAGGACGACGGCACCATCTACATCGCCGGCGAGAATGCCGAGAGCTGTGACGCCGCCAAGAAGATGATCGAGACCATCGTCTTCGTGCCCCAGGTGGGGCAGCTCTACTATGGCAAGGTGGTGCGCATCCTCCCGTTCGGCGCCTTTGTGGAGCACGCCCCCGGTAAGGACGGCATGGTCCACATCTCCAAGCTGGCCGGCCACCGGGTCAACAAGGTGGAGGACGTGGTCAACATCGGCGATATGATCTGGGTCAAGGTCACCGATATTGACGAGAAGGGCCGCTTGAACCTCTCCTATAAGGACGCCCTCAAAGAGATCAAGGCCAAGAAGGCCGCCGGCGAGAGCGTGAAGTAAGAGAACCAAAAAACGAATTGCGCCGGGCTGTCAGAGTGATCTGACAGCCCGGCGCGCTGCGTTAGGAGCTTGGAGCGCCCACTCAGGAGCATGATACCGCAAAATGCAGTAAATACTGCATTTTGCGGTATCATAAAAGAAAACCAATCACACATGAATATGCTTACATGGGTGATGGTATGGTATATCATAGAATACGAGATTTACGGGAAGATGCAGATCTATCACAGAAAGAAATGGCCCGGCTTCTGAACTGCTCTCAGCAAGTTTACAGCAATTATGAATTGGGACAAAGAGATATTCCCACCGAGATCCTAATTCGGCTGGCCAAAGTCCACCACACGACGACAGATTATATTTTAGGTCTGACAAACCATCCCGAGGTTCCATACTGACTGGAACATAAAATTGCCCCGCAGCCCTGGGAACAGGACTGCGGGGTTCTTTTTACAGACTGGTGATAGGAAGCGTTCAGCTGCGGACAACCGCACGCAGCAGGCTCCAGACGGAAAGGGCCACCAACAGGAGGGTCACCCCGATCCACAACGGCCAGGCGGCCGCCATCGCGGACAGGGGCAGGAGGTCCCGCAGGAGGAAGACCGCCATGTAGATCCCCCACAGGACCCAGCCGGCCTTCCGGCCAAAGCGCTGGATGGCTGCGCCCCCCACAAAGCCCGCCAGGGCGCCTCCCAGGGCGGCGGACAGAATGGCGAGGGGCCCCAGCTCATAGAGAGGATCGCCCAGCACCTCCAGGCCGGGACGCAGCAGAGGGAAGAGCTGATAGACGAGGGCCCGGTCGGCCCAGGCGGCCAGAAGGGAGAGGAGAGCCAGCACCAGCGCCGCCAGGAGGGTGTAGCTGACCACCCCCAAAAGGGCGCTGCGGCGGGTGACGCTGAAGGATACTGCCATGGGGAAGGCCTGGAGCACTGCGTTGGCCCCGGCGGTCAGGGCGAAGAGGGCGCACAGCACGGCCAGCAGAACGGGCAGGAACACGAAGGTACTCTCCGCCTGGAAGAGGAAGACAGCCGCGGCATTCACCAGCAGGCCCAGCAGGAACGCCGCCAGAGGGGCCCCCACGTAGAGGAGGAAATCCTCCCGGTTACAGCGGAGAAAACGGATGATTGTCATATCACTCACCTCACAACAGCCCGGCGGATGCAGCAGGCGCACACGCCCAGGCAGACGGCGATCAGGACCAGGCTCACCAGCGTCAGAATCCAGGCCAGGTCTCCCCACAGCCAGGGTTCGTCAACCACTTGCATCTGTACGGCCAGAAAGATGAGGGCCAGCAGGCAGAGCACATAGAAGGCCAGAGACAGCCCCGGGCGGGTCCGCCGGAGAGCGCCCCCGGCGGATGCGGCTTCCGCCGCGGCCAGGGTGAAGGGGAGCAGGTACGGGAGTCCCCTGGGGGTCATAAAATCGGCCTCCGGCAGGCCCAAAAGCCCCGGGACAAAGAGGAACAGGGCGGTCAGGGCGGTCAGCCCCAGGGTGAGGAGGAGCAGCATCAGCTGGTGCCCCCACAAAAAGGTCCGCCGGGTGCAGCCCATGGAGAGGGCGATATCCAGAAAGGTACTGTGGACGCCGAAGTTGAAGACGAGCAGGAACAGGGCGGGTACAATGGGGAACATGTAGTAGTAGCTCCCCAGAGTGGTATCGGCCAGCCCGGCGGGGAAGAGGGAGTGGAGGAGGGTCATCAGCAGGGCGTAGAGAAAAAAGACGGCCGTGGCGGGGGCGTACTGCCGCCAGAGGAAGCGCATCACCGCGTTCATGCCGCCACCCCCTAACGCGCCGGCTCGTGGCCGCACAGAGCCACAAAGACCTTTTGCAGATTCATGGGGGCGATATCCACGTCGGCCGCCCGGGCGGGGGAAAGGGCCTCTTCTCCACAGCGGACTGCCGCCGTCTTGTGCCGCCCCAACGTCTCAGTGGAGAGCACCTCCAGCCCACGGCAGACCCGGTCCACCTCGTCTGCCCGGCCGGAGATGGTGTGGAACTGGGCCACTAAATCCTCGGCGGGACCCTGCTCGATGATTTTTCCCCGGTCCAGGAAGAGCACGTCCTCAAAGACGGCGGCGGCCTCCTCGATGATATGGGTGGAGAGGAGGAAGGTCCGCCCGGTCTCCCCAAAGTCCTCCAGCAACAGCTGATAGAACCGCTCCCGCATCACCACGTCCAACCCCGCCGCCGGCTCGTCCAGGATTGTCACAGGGGCCCGGCTGGCCAGGCCGATGAGCACCGTTACCATGGAGCGCTGCCCCTTGGAGAGGGCGTAGATCCGCTTCCCGGGGTCCAGGGAAAATTCCTCCAGCAGCCGCTGGGCATAGTCCCGGTCCCAGTGGGGGAGGAAGAGGGAGGCGGCGTTCAGATAGTGGGCCACCTTCAGGCTGTTGCGCCCGCCCACCAGGGTTTCGGACAGCTCCCGGGAGAAGCAAAGCTCCCCCAGCACCGTCTGATTTTCCCACACCGGCTGTCCGCCGTAGGTGACAGAACCGCTCTCGTGGGTGTTCTGCCCGGTGAGGATGCCCAGCAGGGTGGTCTTGCCCGCCCCGTTGCGGCCGATGAGGCCGTAGATTTTCCCCGGCTCCACCGTCACATCCAGGTCCCGCAGGACGTGGTTTTTCCCATACGATTTGTTCAGGCCGGCGGCCTGCAATACGGCAGCGTTCATTCCGATTCTCCTTCCCCGATGGCACGCTCCACCATCGCCAGCAACTCTCCCCGGTTCAGGCCCAGGGAGCGCCCCTCCCGGACCATGGGGCGGACGTAGCCGTCCAAAAAGGCGGAGCGCCGTTTTTCCTTTACCTTCTCTGCCGCTCCCGGGGCCACAAACATCCCAAGTCCCCGGCGCTTATAGAGGACTCCGCCGGCGACCAGCAGATTGAGGCCTTTGCCCGCCGTGGCCGGGTTGATGTGGTAGACCCGGGCCAGCTCATTGGTGGAGGGCACCTGCTCCTCCTCCCGGTAGACGCCCCGGAGAATGTCATCCTCCAGGCCGGCGGCAATTTGCAGATAGATCAGGGACTGGTCATTGAGGGTTCCCCGCATGGCCCCGCCTCCTCTCCTGTTCATTGGTTCATTACTTGTGTAATGAACTATAACACATGTGGGGGCGCCTGTCAAGGGGAAACACGCATTGCCCGTTGCATTGGCCGGGAAAAATCGGTATACTAAAAGGGAAAAACGCCGCGGGAGGGCCCGCGGAGATGGAGGGAACGATTCCAATGGCCAAAATTCAGATGAAGACGCCTCTGGTGGAGATGGACGGGGACGAGATGACCCGCATCCTGTGGCAGGACATCAAGGATATTTTGCTCACGCCCTATATTGACCTGAAGACCGAGTATTACGATCTGGGCCTCCCGGAGCGGGACAAGACCGGGGATCAAGTCACCGTGGATGCCGCCGAGGCCACCAAAAAGTACGGCGTGGCCGTCAAGTGCGCCACCATCACCCCCAACGCCCAGCGCATGGAGGAGTACCACCTCCACGAGATGTGGAAGTCCCCCAACGGCACCATCCGGGCCATCCTGGACGGCACCGTCTTCCGGGCCCCCATCATGGTCAAGGGGATCTCCCCGGTGGTGAAGAACTGGAAGAAGCCCATTACCATCGCCCGTCACGCCTATGGCGACGTGTACAAGTGCACGGAATACCGGGTGCCCGGCCCCGGCAAGGCTGAGCTCCTCTTCCACGGGGAGGATGGTACGGAGCTGCGGCAGACCATCTACGACTTCGAGTGCCCCGGCGTGCTCCAGGGCCAGTACAACAAGGACACCTCCATCCGCTCGTTTGCCCGCTCCTGCTTTCAGTACGCCATCGACACCAAGCAGGACCTGTGGTTTGCCACCAAGGACACCATCTCCAAGAAGTACGACCACACCTTTAAGGACATCTTCCAGGAGACCTATGAAAAGGAGTACCAGGCCCGGTTTGAGGAGCTGGGGCTGACCTACTTCTATACCCTCATCGACGATGCGGTGGCCCGGGTCATCCGCTCGGAGGGCGGCTATATCTGGGCCTGCAAGAACTACGACGGCGACGTGATGAGCGACATGGTCTCCACCGCTTTTGGCAGCCTGGCCATGATGACCTCGGTGCTGGTCTCCCCCGACGGGAATTACGAGTACGAGGCCGCCCACGGCACGGTTACCCGCCACTACTACAAGCATCTGAAGGGGGAGAGCACCTCCACCAACCCTATGGCCACCATCTTTGCCTGGACCGGGGCCCTGCGCAAGCGGGGCGAGCTGGACGGCCTGGACGCCCTGGAGCACTTTGCCGGGGCCCTGGAGGAGGCCTGCATCGCTACCATTGAGGGGGGCACCATGACCAAGGACCTGGCCGGCCTCTGGGAGGGGGACGCGCCCGCTAACGCCGTGGACAGCCGGGCCTTCCTGGAAGCTGTCCGGGCAGAGCTGGACAGGCGCCTGTAAGAGAAAGGAGGAGGGCCATGAAACTGGCAGAGGCCCTTTTGGAGCGTAGCGAGTGCCAGGAGCGGCTCCATGTGCTGGAGAGCCGCATCCAGGCCAATTTGAAGGTCCAGGAGGGAGACGCGCCCCACGAGGACCCCCAGGCTCTCCTGCGGGAGGCTGCAGAGGTCAGCGAGCGCCTTTGCACCCTAGTTCAGCGGATCAACCGCACCAACCAGGCCCTAGAGCTGGAGGAGGGGGTCACCCTCTCCGATGCCCTGGCCCGGCGGGACATGCTCCGGCAGCGGCGGCAGTTCCTCTCCAGCCTGGCCCAGTCGGCCCGGGAGCGGGACTACCGCCTGACCCACAGCGAGGTGAAGATGCGCCTCACTCTGGATTTGGGGGCGCTTCAGAAAGAGATTGATGCCCTGTCCAAGGCCTACCGGGAGCTGGATACCCGGATCCAGGGCCTCAATTGGACCTGCGAGCTGTTGGAGTAAAGGGAGACGGTAGCCCCGGCGGAGCGGGAGCGGGCATGAACTGTATTCTCAGATACAAACAGGTTGGCGGCGGCGGAGCAGCCATGCGGTTCGAATCCGTAGTGACACCGGAAGCTCCAGACGCTCACATGTGACCGATTATGTCCTTTGGGATGCTCACTTTTTACCACTACATGCCGGCCCGGCGCCGGGGCGAGGGCGGGAACGGGGAGAGCTGTACAGACAAAAAAGCGGGGCGGCCCTTTCCAAAAGGGCCGCCCCGCTTGCACGCAGCGTTCACGGTTTTGCTGGGCGGTAAAAGGTGTTTTCCATGGGCAGGCTGGTGCGCAGCATATGGTCCCGGGCGTAGTAGGCCCCTTGAGCCGCCGGGGCGGTTGGGATGGTGGCGATCTCTCCGATGCCCTTGGCGCCATAGGCAAAGGGGAGGAGTTCCTCCTTCTCCACATAAATGGCGTGGATGTCGGGGATCTGGTCGGCCCGCAGGAGGCCCAGGGTGCCGAACTTGGCCTGGGGTACGCAGTCCTTCAGGGGGAAATCCTCGGTGAGGGCGTAGCCAAGACCCATGAGCACGCCTCCCTCGATCTGGCCCTGGATGGAAATGGGGTTGACCACCTTTCCCGAGTCGTGGGCGGCCCAGACCTCTTTTACCCGGCCCTCGTCGTCCAGGATGACCACATGAGTGGCAAAGCCATAGGCCACATGGCTCTTGGGGTAGGGCTTATCGGCGCCCAGCTTGTCGGTCGGGTCAAAGAACTCGGCAAAATACTCCTTATCTTCCAGAGCAGAGAGATCCCCGCCGGCGGCTTCCAGGTCTTTTTTCAGATCGGCGCAGGCCATGCGCACCGCCTCGCCGGTAATGAGGGTCTGCCGGGAGCCGGAGGTGGTGCCCGAGTCGGGGGCGAACTCCGAGCTGCTGCCCATATTGCGCAGGTTTTCCCGGGGCAGGCCCAGGGTCTGGGCCATGATCTGTACAAAGACGGTGGCGCAGCCCTGTCCGATGTCGGAGGCCGCCGAGTAAAGCTCCACCACGCCGCCGTGGACCCGGAGCCTGGCCCGGCCCTTGTCGGGCAGACCCACCCCGACGCCGGCGTTTTTCATGGCGCAGGCGATGCCCGCCCGGCCGGGGTTGGCCTCGTAGGCCTCCTTGACTGCCAGAAGGGTCTCCTTCAGGGCGGTGGAACAGTCGGCGATCTGCCCGTTGGGGAGGACCTTCCCCGGTTCAATGGCGTTGCGGTAGCGGATCTCCCAGGGGGAGATGCCCACCTTCTCAGCCAGCAGGTTGATGTTGGACTCCAGGGCGAACTCGCTCTGGCACACGCCGAAGCCCCGGAAGGCCCCGGCGGGCGGGTTGTTGGTGTAGTAGCCGTAGCCCCGGATGTCGGTGTTCTGGTAGCAGTAGGGCCCCACCGAGTGGGTGCAGGCCCGCTCCAGCACTGGCCCGCACAGGGAGGCGTAGGCCCCGGTGTCAAAGTAGATCTCACAGTCCAGGCCGGTGAAGATGCCGTTCTCGTCACAGCCCAGAGTGAAGGTGCCCTCCATGTAGTGGCGCTTGGGATGGAAGCGGATGGACTCCTGCCGGGAGAACTTTACCTTTACCGGACGGCCCACCTTCAGGGCGGCCAGCACCGCCAAATGCTGCACGGAAACGTCCTCCTTGCCGCCAAAGCCGCCCCCCACCAGCTTGTTCTCCACCACGATGCGCTCGGGCGCCCAGCCCAGCATGATGGAGATCTCCTTCCGGGTGTCGTAGACCCCCTGGTCGCTGGTGTAGACCTTCACGCCGTCCTTGTAGGGGAAGGCCACGGCGCATTCGGGTTCCAGGAAGGCGTGCTCTGTGAAGGGGGTGCGGTAGGACTGGCTGACCACATACTTAGACCGGGCCAGAGCCGCCCTGGCGTTGCCCCGGGTGACGTGGCGCTCCTGGCACAGGTTCCCCCCAGGGTGAAGCCTGGGCGCGCCGGGGGCCATGGCCTCATGGATGTTGCGCACGGGGTCCAGCGGCTCATAGTCGATCTGTACCAGCGCCTTGGCCTGCTTTAAAATGTCCTCCGTCTCGGCCACGACCAGGCAGATGGCATCCCCTACGCAGCGGGTGATGTCCCCCTGGGCGATCATCACGTCCCAGTCCTGCTGGATGTGGCCCACCTTGTTGTGCGGCACGTCCCGGGCGGTGAGGACGGCCAGCACCCCGGGCAGGGCCAGGGCGGCGCTCGTGTCAATCTTCCGCACCCGGGCCCGGGGATACTGAGAGCGGACGGCGGAGGCGTGGACCATCCCGTCCAGGTAGAGGTCGTCGCAGTATTCCCCCGTCCCCAGGACCTTGTCCCGCACGTCGGTGCGGAAGGCCCCGTCCCCCACGCCGTACGCGCGGCCCTGTTCCAGTCCCGGGTCGATCTGCCGCTCCCCCCGGAGGATGGCCCCGGCCAGGGAGATGCCCTCAATGATCTTCTTATAGCCGGTGCACCGGCACACGTTGCCCCGGATGGCCTTCTTGATCTGGGAGACCGAGGGGTTGGGCTCCTTGTCCAGCAGGGCCTTTCCTGAGAGGACCATGCCCGGGATGCAGAAGCCGCACTGTACCGCCCCTACCGCGCCAAAGGCGTAGACAAAGGCCTCCTGCTCAGCGGGGGAGAGGCCCTCCACTGTGACGATGCGCTTGCCCACCGCCCGGCGGGTGGTCAGCACGCAGGAGCGCATGGCCCGCCCGTCCACCAGGATGGTGCAGGTGCCGCAGGCCCCCTCGCTGCACCCGTCCTTGACGGAGGTCAGGCGCAAATCGTCCCGCAGGTAGCGTAGCAGGGGCTTATCCTCCCGGGTGGTCCGTTCCACGCCGTTGACGGTAAAGGTATAGGTCTCGCTCATCTCAGCGTTCCTCTTTTCCTTGCAGAATGGCAGCTCAGGGCAGCAGATAGGCGTAATTGGCATAGACGGCGCAGATAAGCCGCCGCAGGTCCTCGTACAGGCCGCAGGAGGCGCTAAAGACGTTGTAGTCCTTCACCTGCCCGGCCAGGCGCACCCGGGTGAGCCCGCCCTCTAGGCGGAGGAAGCCGTCGTTTTCGCTGTTCTGGAAGTCCTCCTGGCTCCAGAAGAGGGTGAACTTATCCCGATAGGGCCGGGAATCGTAGGGGCAGAAGGTGGCGCAGTTGCCGCACTCGTTGCACAGGCCGTCCACATGGACGATCTGGCGCATGCGCTTACCAGGGACCCAGACAGCCACATTGGCCCGGTTGGGGCAGACCTCGGTACAGGTCTCGCATACGGTGGCGCAGCCCAGGCAGCGGATCTCGCCGCAGCTGGCGCACTCGTCGCACAGCTCGCCCCGCTTGCCCAGAGGGGCCTGGTAGTCGGGGTTCACATTTTTCTCCACATAGCGGTCCAGGTCGAAAGGCTCGATGGCCTGGGCGGCCTTGGTAGCCCCCGCAATGGCCTCCACCACGGTGCCGGGGCCCTTCTGGCCGTCGCCGATGACATAGACGTGCTTCACGCTGGACTCCAGAGTCTCAGGATCCACCACGGCCTTGCCGCGGCTGTCCACCGCCAGGCCGTTTTCGGTGTAAAGGGCGGTGTCCACCTGCTCGCCCACGGCGGTGATGACGGTGCTGGCGGGGAGCTCCACCACCCGGCCGGTATCCACGGGAGAACGGCGGCCGGTGGCGTCGGGGGCGCCAAGCTCCATGGCGTGGCAGGTGAGGACGCCGTCCTTCACCCCCACGGGGGCGAGCAGCTCCCGGAACTCCACACCGTCGGCCAAAGCCAGCTCCAGCTCCTCCTGATCGGCGGGCATATAGCGCTTGGTGCGCCGGTAGACCAGAGAGACGCTCTTCACGCCGGGGAGGCGTTTGGCGGCCCGGGCGGCATCCATGGCGGTGTTGCCGCCGCCGATGATGACGACATGCTCCCCCAGGGCGAGGGTGTCTGGGGCCTTTTTGGCCTGCTCCAGGAACGCGATGACGTTGAGGGCCTCGCCGTATGCAAGGCCTGCACTGCCCTTGTTCCACGCGCCGGTGGCCAGAATCACATGGGTGTAGCCCTGGGCAAAGAGGGCGTTCACATCCCGGATCTCGGTGTTCAGCACCACCTTGGCCCCCATGGCCTCCATAAGCTTCACGTCGTTGTCAATGGCCTCATCCCCGATTCGGAAGGCGGGGATCACATGGCGCACAATGCCGCCCAGGGCATCCCTGCGCTCGAAGAGGGTCACGTCCACCCCTGCGCGGCCCAGGAAGTAGGCCGCCGACAGGCCGGCAGGACCGCCGCCCACCACGGCCACCTTCTTGCCCGCCACGGGAGCGCCGGGCTTGAGCTTGGGCAGCAGTGCGGCAAAGCCCCCCTGTGCGGCCCGAAGCTTCTGGGTGCGGATGTACACGCTCTCGTCGTAGGCGTTGCGCATGCACTTGTCCTGGCAGCGGTGGGAGCAGATAGTTCCGGTAATAAAAGGAAGGGCGTTGCGGTGGGTGATGATCTCCAGGGCCTCCTCATACTTGCCGGCGTTGACCCGCATGAGATAGGCGGGGATGTCCTGGCGGATGGGGCAGCCGGAGCGGCAGGGGGCGGTAAAGCAGTCGATGAGGGGGACCTGCTCGGCGAGCTTGCGGCTGGGGATGGGCTTCATGGGCTTCTGATAGTGGGCGTCGGCGGTAACTTCCGTTACCAGGGCCTCCAGCTTGGCTTCGTCCACGCCGGACCAGGGGGCGCTGCCGCAGTCCTTCAGATCTTCGGCAATCTGGCTCAGGCGCTGGTAACCGCCGGGTTTGAGAAGGGTGGTGGCCATGGTAATGGGCCAGATGCCCGCGTCAAAGAGCCGCTGGACCGTGTGGTGGTCAGCGCCGCCCGAGTAGGAGATGCGCAGTTTGCCGCCAAACTCCCGGGTGAGCATTCCGGCCAGGGACAGGGAGAGGGGGTAGAGAGACCGGCCGGACATGTACATCTCCTGGCTGGGCAGCTCCCCGGCGGCCACGTCCACCGGGAAGGTGTTGGTAATCTTCACACCAAACGACAGCCCCCGCCGGGCGCACAGGTCCATCAGGCGGCGGAACATGGGAATGGCGTCGGCCCACTGGAGGTCTTCCAGGAAGTGGTGGTCATCAAACTGGATATAGTCAAAGCCCAGGCGGTCCAGAGTTTTGCGGGCGAAATCGTAGCCCAGAAGGGTGGGATTGCACTTGATGTAGGTATTTAGATTTTTTTCGGTGATTAGGTAAGTGGCAATCCGCTCGATTTCGTCGGGGGGGCAGCCGTGGAGGGTGGACTCGGTGATAGAGTTGGAGAGGTTGGGGGAGATACTCCTCACATAGGCCCCGTCCACCTTCTGGAAACGGTCTAAATGGGAGAGGGACCAGTCTACGCATGCCTGCCAGGCCTCTGTCCGGGAGGCATCCTTCATCCCCTCGATATACCGGTCCACCTTCTCGCTCTGGATGCCGGCGAGGTCGTAGCCCACGCTCATGTTGAAGACAAAGCCGTCCGGGTCGCCCAGGTCCAACTCCCTGGCCAGAAGCTTGCAGGCAAACCAGGCCTTCACATACTCCCCGAAGGCCTGGGGCACGGTGAGCTCGGTGGACCACTCGCAGTTATAGCACTCATCGCCGGCGGTGATACAGGGTTTATTGACGCACTTGGAGAGCGCCTCCCCGTCCACGACCTGGACGGTCTTGACCTCAAAGAAGCGGCTGCCCGCGGCATAGGCCGCCACAATATTCTGGGCCAACTGGGTGTGGGGGCCGGCGGCGGGGCCGTAGGGGGACTCGATCTTTTCCCGGAAGATGGGAAGGGCCTGCCCATCGGTGTGGCGGACCAGCTTGGATACGCCAAAAATAGAACCTTGGTTGTGGTATTCGGTCAAAATCCAGTCCATCAATTGGGCAAAGGGCATGGGGCGCATAATATCGCTCATAAAATGTTACCTCCTCTTCAGTCACTCACACAAATCAAAAAAGGCCCGGACGGGGGCTTGCTACCCGGTTTCATGCACGAAATCAATAGGCGCGGTGGTTCAGCTCCCCCCAGAGCTTCTTGGACTGCTCCATGCAGAAGGCGTTGATCTCCTCTTCGTCAATGCCCACGAATTCCCGGTCCTGGTAGACCACTTTGCCGTTGATGATGGTCGTGCGGCAGTTCTTGCCCATCATGCCGAAGAGCATGTGGCCATCCACGTTCTCGGCGGAGAAGGGGGTAAAGGGCTTATAGTCCATCACGATCACGTCGGCCGCGGCGCCGGGCTTGAGGACGCCCAGGGGTTTTTTGAAATAGCGGGCGGCAATCTTGGCGTTGTTCTCAAAGAGCATTCCGGTGGCCTCCTGCCAGCCCACGTTGGGCTGGGCCAGGTTGTGGCGCTGCATGGGCAGGAGGACCTTCAGGCTCTCCAGCATGTCGTGGGTGTAGGCGTCGGTACCCAGGCCGATGAGGATACCCCTCTGATACATCTGGAGCACCGGGGCGCAGCCCACCGCATTGCCCATATTGGACTCCGGGTTGTTTACCGCCATGGTGCCCGTGTCCCGGATGATGTCCATTTCGGCGGGAGAGACGTGGATGCAGTGGCCCAGCATGGTCTTCTCGCCCAGGACGCCGTTGTAGAGCAGGCGGTTGACCGGGCGGCAGCCGTAGTTGTGCAGAGAGTCATACACGTCGTTCATCCCCTCGGCGACATGGATGTGGAAGCCGGTCATGCCGTCGTTGGCCTTGACCATCTCCTCAAAGGTCCGGTCCGAGATGGTGAACAGGGCGTGGCCGCCGAACATGGCCCGGATCATGTCGTTATCCTGCTCCTTACACCAGCGGGCGAAGTCGGCGTTCTCCTGGATGGCCTCCCGGCACTTGTCCATGCCGTCCCGCTCGCTGACCTCATAGCACAGGTTGGCCCGGATGCCCAGCTCCTGGCACACGTCCTTGATGGCGAAGAGAGAGCCGGTAATCTGGCAGAAGGAGGCGTGATGGTCGAAGATGGTAGTCACGCCGTCCCGGATGCAGTCCAGCACGGTGGCGTAGGCACAGGCGCGGGTGCCGTCCAGAGTCAGATGCCGGTCGATGTACCACCACTGCCCGTCCAGCACCTCAAAGAAATTGGTGGGATGAAAGCCGTCAATAGACAGCCCCCGGGCCAGGCCGGAATAGATGTGGGTGTGGGCGT
Organism: uncultured Oscillospiraceae bacterium; assembly: GCA_944386885.1. Taxonomy (GTDB): domain Bacteria; phylum Bacillota; class Clostridia; order Oscillospirales; family Oscillospiraceae; genus Pseudoflavonifractor_A. The sequence continues at coordinate 12,548 of CALXCU010000132.1, forward strand.
TGATGAGACCGGGCATGATGACCCCGCCCTTGGCATCCACGAACTGGGCCTGGGGATATTTTGCCTTTAGGTCTGGGCAGGCGCCTACCTCCAGGACGGCCTCACCGTCCAGGACCACCGCGCCGTCGGCCACATAGGGCAGGGCGCTGTCACGGGTGATGAGTTTTCCATTTCCAACAAGCAGCATGGCGATTCCTCCTTACAGCAGTCTGGACGGGCCGGGCGGGAATAAAAAACAGACACCCATTCTGGGTGCCTGTCTGTTGCGGCGGCCGCAGCAGACAGATCCCCTCAAAAGTTCTCTCAGCCCGTGCGCGATAGCACTCCGTTGCAGCCACAGCAGTATGCACTTGAAAATTGGTGGATTTGCACAGTCAAATCACATGTTACAAGCTCAGTATAACATGGTTTTTTCAAAAAATCAATCCTTCTTTAGAATACCAAAAAAATTTTTAGCTCAAACATTTTTCTTGTAATCGTGCGGCTTTGTGGTAAAATATTAGAGATCGCGGGAACCAAAAACGGACGGAGCAGCAGGAGGGAGACTATGTCCGAAGCGTCTATGATCCAATTTTTATTCCGCCTGGCCAAGGGTGTGGCTCAGCAGTTCGGGCCTAACTGCGAGGTTGTGGTCCACGACTTGGTCTCCAACGACCCGGACAGCTCCATCGTAGCCATTGAGAACGGGCATGTCACTGGACGGAAGGTGGGGGACGGCCCCTCTCATGTGGTGCTGGAGGCTCTGAACCACGGAAGCGAAGCGCTGGAGGACCATGTGTGCTATCTGACCCGCACGCGGGACGGGAAGGTCCTGAAATCCAGCACCTTCTATATCCGGGATGACGACGGCCGGGCGGTGGGGATCTTTGGCATTAATTACGACATAACGCTCCTGCTGGCCATGGAGGATACGCTGAAAAAGTTCACCAGCACCGAGACTGGGGACAAGAGCAAGGAGCCGGAGCCCATCGCACGCAATGTCAGCGACCTGCTGGACGAGCTCATCGAGCAGAGTGTCCGGGTGGTAGGCAAACCGGTGGCCCTGATGAACAAGGAGGACAAGGTGCGGGCGATCCAGTTCCTCAACAACACGGGGGCCTTCCTGATTACCAAGAGCGGCGACAAGGTGTGCAAATTTTTCGGAATTTCGAAATATACCCTGTACAGCTACATCGACGAGGCCAAGGAAGAGGCCGAGCGGAATTGAGCCAGGGCCCGGACGGGCGGAGGGGGGAAGCCGGTGTCTGCCGGCTTTTTCCATGGATGGAGACAGAACAAGGAGGCGTTGGCATGGTGAACGGGATCCCCGCGGACGGCATCTTATTGGATTTGGACGGCACGCTCTGGGACGCTGTGGAGGGGATTTGCAAGGGCTGGAATGAGGGCTTTGCGGAGTGCGGGCTGGAACCCAATCTGACCGTGCCCCGGCTGCGGGGGTGCATGGGCCTACTTATGGAGGACATCGCCGCGCGTATTCTGCCCCAGCTCCCCACAGGAGAGGCGCGCATGGCAATCATGGAGGTGTGCTACCGCCATCAGCTGGCCTATCTCTCGGCGCACGGCGGAGCGCTCTACCCCGCCGTGGCGGAGACCTTGAGGGAGCTGTCTGAGCGCCTCCCCCTCTTCATCGTCAGCAACTGCCAGGACGGGTATATCCAGTGTTTTTTGAAGTACTACCACCTGGAAAGCGTGATTCGGGATTTCCTCTGCCCCGGCCAGAGCGGCCAGGCCAAGGCAGAAAACATCGCTGCCCTGGTGCGGCGGCACCGGCTCTCCCACCCGGTCTATGTGGGTGACACCCAGGGGGACTGCGACGCCGCCCATGCCGCAGGGGTCCCCTTTCTCCACGCCGCCTACGGCTTTGGGGCGGCACAGGGGGCGGAGGGGGCCATTGCCTCCTTTGACCAGCTCCCCGCCGCCATCCAGATCATTAGCCCGCCGCAGTTCGGAGCGGGAGCCGTTTGATCTGAAATCCACAACACTTAAGAGAGGGTTATCCAATGTCAAAATACGAAGCAGAGATCAACCGCCGGCGGACCTTCGCCATCATCTCCCACCCGGACGCGGGCAAGACCACCTTGACGGAGAAATTCCTCCTTTACGGCGGGGCGATCGCCCAGGCCGGGCAGGTCAAGGGCAAGAAGAACACCCGGGCGGCCACCTCCGACTGGATGGAGATCGAGAAGCAGCGCGGCATCTCGGTGACCAGTTCGGTGATGCAGTTCCAGTACGAGGGCTACTGCATCAACATTCTGGACACGCCCGGCCCCCAGGCCTTCTCGGAGGACACCTACCGCACCCTCATGGCGGCGGACAGCGCCGTGATGGTCATTGACGGCGCCAAGGGCGTGGAGGCCCAGACCCGCAAGCTCTTCAAGGTCTGCGCCATGCGGGACATTCCCATTTTTACCTTTATCAACAAAATGGACCGGGAGGCCCGGGACTCCTTTGAACTGCTGGAGGAGCTGGAGAAGGAGCTGGGCATTGAGACCTACCCGGTAAACTGGCCCATTGGCTGCGGCAAGGAGTTCCAGGGGGTTTACGACCGGACCACCCAGAAGATCATCCACTTCACCAGCAACGGCGGGGCCAAGGCCGCTACCGCCACCGAGGTGGAGCTGGGCGACCCCAATCTGGACGGCCTCATTGGGGAGGCCCTGCACCGGAAGCTGGCCGAGGAGATCGAGCTGCTGGACGGCGCCGCCGCCGAGTTCGACCTGGACCGGGTGCGCCACGGCAAGCTCTCGCCGGTGTTCTTCGGCTCGGCTCTGACGAACTTCGGCGTGGAGCCCTTCCTGGAGCACTTCCTGCGCATGACCACCCCCCCGCTGCCCCGGCGGGCGGGCGACGAGATCATTGACTCCATGGGAGACGACTTCTCCGCCTTTGTCTTTAAGATCCAGGCCAACATGAACAAAGCCCACCGGGACCGGATTGCCTTTATCCGCATTTGCAGCGGCAAGTTTGAAAA
>CALXCU010000133.1 GCA_944386885.1 uncultured Oscillospiraceae bacterium
AGGGGACCATCACCCTGGAGAGCCGCTGGTCCACCTCTGTACAGTGGCGCAACGGGGCCTTCCGGAACCGGACCGACGTGACCGCCGTGGTCCTGCCCGAGGGTCTCCAGGCCATCGGAGAGCAGGCCTTCCGGGGCTGCACCGCCCTGACCTCCGTCACGCTCCCCGAGGGGTTAACGTCAATCGGCTCCATGGCCTTCCAGGGCTGCACCGCCCTGGAGGAGCTGGACCTGCCCTCCACTGCGACCAAGCTGGACTGGGGGTGTTTTTCCACCTGCACCGCCCTGCGGCGGGTCTCCCTCAGCAAGCGGCTGAAAACGCTCCCCCAGCTTGCCTTCCAGGGCTGTACCTCCCTCCCGTCAGTGGAGCTGCCCCGGGGGCTGGTCAAGATTGAAAGCAGCGCCTTCGCCGACTGCACCGCCCTCACAGAGGTCACCATCCCCGGTCAGGTCCTGGAGGTCGGGCAAAACGCCTTCTTCCGCTGTACCGCTCTGGAGCGCCTGACCCTGGGGGAGAAGCTCCGGGATTGCTCCGAGGCCTTTCAGGAGTGTTTCTCCCTCGCCGAGGTGGTCCTCCCCGGCTCGGTCCAGAATTTCACCAGGGCCTTCCAGCGCTGCGGCCTGAAGTCGGCGACCCTTTGCGAGGGCATTGAGGCCGTGGGCGGCGGGGCCTTCGCCTTCTGCTCCGACCTGACCCGGGTCCGCCTGCCCGAGAGCCTGCGGCGCATCGAGGACGGGGCCTTCGCCCGCTGCACCGCCCTGCCCGCCATCGCCATTCCCGCCGGCGTGAAGTTTGTGGGCGAGGCCGCGTTCTTGGGCTGCAACGCTCTGTTCTCCGGCCTCCTGGACCTGAGCGGGACGACTGACTACGACATCTCCGCCTCCTACGATCTGCGGGACGGGAGCTGGCACACCTGGACCATCACCGGCTATCACGGCCCGAGCACCGACATCACCGTCCCCAGCGAGGTGGCGGGCAAGCCCATCGCGCGCATCGCGCCGGAGGCCTTCGCGGGCTATACCAGCGAGAGCTGCGCCCAGCTGCGGCGGGTGGTTCTCCCCCACGGCATTCGGGAGCTGTACCCCTTGACCTTCAAGGACTGCAAGCATCTGGAGGAAGTTGTCCTTCCCGACACCCTGGAGGAGCTCTCCCAGGGTGTCTTTGACGGCTGCGATGCCCTCCATAAGCTGACCATCCCGCCCAGCGTGACCTATTTCCACCTCCAGGCCATCCCCGACCGGGCCGACCTGACCCTGTGCGTAGAGCCCAGCTCGGCGGCCTACGGCTTTGCCAAGGCCAACTGGGAGAACGTTTCGCTCCAGCTCCCCGCGGCCGACCCCGCCAGTCTGACCATCGCCGGAAAGACCTTCGCCCTCACCGGGGATTTCACCCACTGCGGCGGCGACCGGGACACAGTCAAAGCGCTCATTGAGGAGAAAGGCGGCCGCTGCACCGGTTCCGTTAGCGGCAAGACCAACTACCTAGTTTTGGGCGATGCCGGCGGCGCGGGGGATAAGAAGATCCAGAGGGCCAAAGACCTCCAGGCCGAGGGGAAAGACCTGCGGATCATCTCTGAGTCCGACCTGTTCCAGGTCCTGTAATCCCGTTTTACAAGACAGCAGAACGGCCCGGGCGCCCCCAAAAGGGCGCCCGGGCCGTTTCTGACCAATGCATCAGTTCAGAAAATCCTTGAGCTTCTTGGAGCGGGAGGGGTGGCGCAGCTTCCGCAGGGCCTTGGCCTCGATCTGGCGGATGCGCTCCCGGGTGACGTTAAACTCCTTGCCCACCTCTTCCAGCGTGCGGGTGCGGCCGTCCTCGATGCCGAAGCGGAGCTTGAGCACCTTCTCCTCCCGGGGGGGGAGGGTGGAGAGGACCTCCACCAACTGCTCCTTCAGGAGGGTGAAGCTGGCGGCCTCCGAGGGCTCGGAGGCGTCCTCGTCGGGGATAAAGTCCCCCAGGTGGGAGTCCTCCTCCTCGCCGATGGGGGTCTCCAGGCTCACGGGCTCCTGGGCGATTTTCAGGATCTCCCGCACCTTGTCTACCGGCATGTTCATCTCCTCGGCGATCTCCTCGGGGGTGGGGTCGTGGCCCAGCTCCTGGAGAAGCTGGCGGGAGACCCGAATGACCTTGTTGATGGTCTCCACCATATGGACGGGGATACGGATGGTCCGGGCCTGGTCGGCGATGGCCCGGGTGATGGCCTGACGGATCCACCAGGTGGCATAGGTGGAGCACTTATAGCCCTTGGTGTAGTCGAACTTCTCCACCGCCTTGATGAGGCCCAGGTTGCCCTCCTGGATCAGGTCCAGGAAGAGCATTCCCCGGCCCACATACCGTTTGGCGATGGAGACCACCAGGCGCAGGTTGGCCTCGGCCAGGCGCTGCTTGGCGGCCTTGCCCCGCTTGATGGCCTTCTGGATGGCGGCCTCCTCCTCGGCAGTGAGTGGGTAGTCCTCCCCCTTCTCCCGGGCCTTCTGGACTTCGGCCCACTGCTCCTCAGCGGCGGCCCCCGCCCCCATGTCCTGGGCCAGCTGCACCTCCTCGTCGGGGGAGAGGAGGTTGACCTTGCCGATCTCCTTGAGGTACATGCGCACCGGGTCGTCAATGCCGAAGGAGTCCACCAGGGTGTTGGGATCCACCATCTCCTCCTCGGGGAGATCCTCCAGCTCCTCCATGGGGGGGACCACGTCGTCGCTGAGCTCCGGCAGGTAGTCGTCTCCGGCGGTGTCGATGCCCAGGTTCTCCAGGGTATCGTAGATCTTGTCCATCTGGTCGCTCTCCAGGTTCAGATTCTCCAGCACGTCCATGAGCTCGCTGGCGGAGAGCTTGCCCTTCTTCTTGCCCCGCTCGATGAGCTCGCTGAGCTTCTCTGCGCCGGGGACGCCCTCCACCACCTTCATGATTTCCTGGCGTCCAGCCTCCAGCTGCGCTTCGCTGGGCCCGGACGGCCTGTCGTTCTGGGGTGCGGTCACTTTCTTTTCACTCATGTGCTCATCCTCCGTAGGCTTTTTTTTCTCTGAATTTGTCCCGGGCGGCCAGCAGGGGGTCCTGCCCCTCCCCGCCGCCCCGTTTGAGGGACTCGGTCTCGATCACGTCTATGTAATCCCGCAGGGCCTGGCGGCTGTTGGGCAGGGAGACGGGCCGGCCCAGCACGTCGGCCAAGTAGCTCATCTCCTCCGGCTCCAGCTCCCCCGCCAGGGCGGCCAGCTGTACGCTGTGCCCCTCCTGGAAGCGCCGGCGCAGCAGGGCGTACACCTTCCCCAGCACGCCGCTGGAAAAGTGCTCCGGCTCCAGCGCCCCGGCCTCCCGAAAGAGCTCGGGCTCCACCAGCATCAGCCGCAGCACCCCCTCCTCCGCCCGGGCTGAGCGCAGGTTTTCATAGCGGATGCCGTAGCTGCGGGGCTGGAGCTGCACCGCCGGGGTCAGGTCCCGGCGCTCCTGCTGCTTCTTGGCCTGGCGCAGGCGGCGCTCATAGGCCCGCTTGACCTCCTGGGCCATGACCTCCGGCGTGATGCCGGCGGCCTGGGCGGCCCGGGCGCCGTAGACCTCCCGCTCCACCGGGCTGGGCAGGGTGGAGAGCATGTTGGCCGCCTCCCGCAGGAAATCCACCCGCTGGGCGTCGTCGCTCAGGTCGTAATTCCGCTGGATCTGACCCAGGCGGTACTCGATATGGTTCTCGCTCTCGTTGATAAGGCGGTTGAAGGCCTCCGGGCCGTATTTTTTGATGAACTCGTCCGGGTCCTTGGCCCCCCGGACCTGGAGCACCTTCACCTGGATGCCCGTCTGTTCCAGAATGGGGATGGCCCGCTGGGCCGCCTTCACCCCGGCGCTGTCCCCGTCGTAGGCGATGACCGCCTCCTTGGTGTAGCGGGAGAGAAGGTGGGCGTGCTCCTGGGTGAGGGAGGTGCCCAGGCTGGCCACGGCGCAGTCAAACCCCGCCTGGTGGAGGGAGATAGTGTCCATATACCCCTCGGTGAGGATGATGCGCCCCAGCTTGCTCTTCCGGGCCAGGTTCAGGGCGAAGAGGTTGCGGCTTTTATTGTAGATGATGGTGTCGGGCGAGTTGAGGTATTTGGGGGTGGAGTCGTCCAGCACCCGGCCGCCGAAGCCGATCACATCCCCCCGCAGGTCAATGATGGGGAACATGACCCGGTTGCGGAAGCGGTCGTAGATGCGTCCCTTCTTGCTGTCCACCGCCAGGCCCGCCTCCAAAAGCTCGGCCTTGGTGTAGCCCTTCTCCTGCATGGCGGAGAGGAGGTTGTCCCACCCCTCCGGGGCCACCCCCAGGCCGAAGCGGGTGACGATGTTCCGGGAGAGGCCCCGTTTTCGGAAGAGGTACTCCGCCCCCGCCGCCCCCCGGGGGCTGTGGAGGCAGGCGTGATAGAAGCGGGCGGCCTCCTTATTCAGGGCCAGCAGCCGCTCCTTTTTGCGCCGGTAGCTCTCATTCTCCCCGGTTTCGGGCACTTCCATGCCGGCCCGCTGGGCCAGCAGGCGCACCGCCTCCACAAAAGGCAGGTGCTCGATCTCCATGATGAAGTTGATGACCCCGCCCCCCTTGCCGCAGCCGAAGCATTTATAGATCTGCTTCTCCGGCGAGACAGAGAAGGAGGGGGTCTTTTCGTTGTGAAAGGGGCACAGGCCCCAGAGGTTATTGCCCTTCCGGGTCAGGTGGACATAGGAGGCGACCACCTCGGAGATCTCGCTCCGGGCCACCAGTTCGTCCAGGAAGCTCTCCGGTATGGCCATGGCCTCACCTCCGTTCCGGCGCTCCCGGATGTTATTTGACGCTCCAGGCCTTGGGAATGGCCAGGTCCGCGAACTGCTCCACGGCGTACTGGTCGGTCATCCCCGCGATGTAGTCGCATACGGCCCGGTCCTCCCCCTCGCTCCAGCGGATATCCTGAAACTCCCCGGGGAGGCGGTCCGGGTCGGCGCGGTAATAGGCAAACAGGCGGTGGAGCATGTCCTGGGCCTTGTGCTCCTCCCCCTTGGCCACGGGGTTGCGGTAGACCGCCTCAAAGAGGAACTCCCGCAGCTCGTCCATGGCCTTCCGGCAGGGCTCCGACTGCCGGATCTCTCCGGTGCCCCGGCTCTCCCGGATCACGTCTCCCACCAAAGTGTCGATCCGGGCGCCGTGAGTGAAGCCCAGCACCTGGGAGAGGGCCACCGGGATGTCCATGGGGGTGAGGATCTGGGCCCGAATGGCGTCGTCGATGTCGTGGTTGATGTAGGCGATCCGGTCGGCCAGCTTCAGCAGCCGGCCCTCCAGGGTCGCGGCACGCCCCTCGCCGGTGTGGCAGAGGATGGCGTTGCGCACCTCCCAGGTCAGGTTGAGCCCCGCCCCGCCGTTTTCCAGCCGCTCCACTACCCGCACTGACTGCACATTGTGCTCGAATCCCCCGGGCATGATCTCGCTCAGGGCCCGCTCCCCGGCGTGGCCGAAGGGGGTGTGCCCCAGATCGTGCCCCAGGGCGGCGGCCTCTGTCAGGTCCTCGTTGAGCCCCAGCCCCCGGGCCATGGTCCGGGCGATGCGGGAGACCTCCAGGGTGTGGGTCATGCGGGTACGGTAGTGGTCCCCCTCCGGGGAGAGAAAAACCTGGGTCTTGTGCATCAGCCGCCGGAAGGCCTTGGAGTGGACCACCCGGTCCACGTCCCGCTGGAAGGCGGTGCGCATGGGGCACTCCTCCACCGGCCGGGCCCGGCCCCGGCTCTCGCACGCGCGGCAGGCGTGGGGCGAGAGGCATTCCCGCTCCCACTGCTCGGTCCGTTCCCGTACGGTCATAGGCGCTCCCTCCTCTGGATATTCCGGCGGTTACACTCTTATATACATCCTTCCCGGCGAAAATCCTTTTTTTCTCCGCTGTTTTTTTCTGGAGATTTCCCCGCCCGGGCTCACAGCTCCACCGCTCTGCCCAGATGGAAGAACCAGAGGACCCGGCGGGCTACGGGCTTTTCAAAGATCTCTTCCAGGGCCTGGCTGTAGGCCGCAAGCTGGGGGCGGTAGGCCTCGGCCCGCGCCAAGAGGTCCGCTTCCCCCACCCGGTCGGTCTTGAAGTCCACCACGGTGAGGCCCGCCTCCGTCTCGAAGCAGCAGTCCACCACGCCCTGGAGGAGGATCTGCTCCCCCTCCCCGGCTCCGCTCCAGTACCGCCGGGCGGGGACCAGGAGGGAGAATTTAAACTCCCGGCGCAGGCGCCGCGCCCTTCGCACTTCCTGCCCCAGCGGGGAGGCGAAAAAGGCCGCAATGGCGGCGGGGTCCACCGCCTCTCCCTGTTCGGGGGTGAGGTAGGCGCCCTCCACCAGCCGCCGCAGTTCCCCGGCGATCTCCTCCGGCGAGCCGGTGCGGGCAAAGTCCAGGTATTGCATGGCCAGGTGCAGGGCCGTCCCC
>CALXCU010000134.1 GCA_944386885.1 uncultured Oscillospiraceae bacterium
GAAGTGCTCCACATCTTCGGCGCGCTCCTCCACCGGCCGGCCCCGCTCCAGCACGATGGAGGGGATTGCCGACCGCGCCAGATAGAGCCCGGCCAAGAGCCGGGCGGGGCCCATGCCCACCACCACCGGGGGCTTGTCCGGCCGGCGCGCTGCCTGCGGGAAGCGGTAGGGCTTGCGCTCCACCTGGGCCGCCTGCCTGGGCAGGCCCCGGGCGAGGAGCTTCTTCTCCCCCTCCACCGCCACCTGGACGGTGCAGACCAGGTGGACCTGGTCCTTTCTCCGGGCGTCGATGGACTGCCGCACCAGCCGCAGCTCCCCCAGCGCCCGGGGCGATACCCGCAGGAGCTTGGCGCAGCGGGCGCGCAGCTCCTCCTCCCCGGCCCCCACCGGCAGGTTTACATTGCTGATCTGGAGCATGTCCCCGCCCCCTTACAGGGCCAGGGCGGTCTCCAGGGCCACCTCCATCATGGCGGTGAAGGCGCTCTGGCGCTCCTGGACGGTGGCGGCCTTGTGGGTCAGCAGCTCGTCGGAGACCGTCAGGAGGGTCATGGCCTCCTTTCCCGCCCGGGCCGCGTTGCAGTACAGGGCGGTGCTCTCCATCTCCAGGGCCAGCACCCCCATCTTTCTCCAGGCCTCCACCGGGGAGATGTCGTCATAAAAGGTGTCGTTGCAGGCCACATTGCCCACCGCCACCCGGCAGCCCTTCTCCCGGGCGATGGCCTCTGCCTCCCGCACCAGGCGGAAGGAGGCCGTGGGGGCGAAGAGGCCGGGAAGCTGGTACTGCCCGGCAAAGTGGGAGTTGCCGCAGGCCCCCAGGGCGATCACCAGGTCGCCGATGTGCAGCCCCTCCTGGATGGTCCCGGCGGTGCCCACCCGGATGATGTGCTCCACGCCGTAGAAGTGGAAAAGCTCGTAGGAGTAGATGCCCATGGAGGGGCAGCCCATGCCGCTGCCCTGGACGGAGACGGGGCGGCCCTTGTAGGTCCCGGTAAAGCCCAGCATTCCCCGCACGCCGTTGACCTGCACGGCGCCGGTGAGGAAGGTCTCAGCGATAAATTTGGCCCGGAGGGGGTCGCCGGGCATGAGAACGGTCTTGGCATAGGCCCCTTCGGGGGCCGCGGGGTGGGTAGTGGGCATACCATCCGCGCTTTTGGCAGGGCGGCCGCCCCCCGGGGCGCCGCCCGCCAGTCTTATTTTGATTGTATCACACCGCCCCGCCGGTACGCCACCCCTAAAATCCCAGCAGCCGTCCCGCCGCGGCGGTCAGGGCGCACAGGGACATCCCCACCGCCGTGGGCAGGGCGATTCCCAGGGCGGTCCAGCGCCAGGAGCCCGTCTCCGCGCGGATGGTCAGGCAGGTGGTGGAACAGGGCCAGTGGAAGAGGGTGAAGAGAAGGGTGCATGCCGCCGTCACCCCGGTCCAGCCCTGCTCCTCCAGCAGGGCCCGGAGGGTCCCCAGGTCCTGGACCTCCAGCAGGCTCCCGGCGGAGAGATAGGCCATGAGCATCACGGGCACCACAATCTCGTTGGCGGGAAAGCCCAGCAGGAAGGCCGCCAAAATGACCCCGTCCAGCCCCAGCAGCCGGGCGAAGGGGTCCAGAAAGGCCGTCAAATGATCCAGCAGGGAGGCGCCGCCCGCCTCCACATTGGCCAGCACCCAGAGCAGAAGCCCCGCCGGGGCGGCCACCGCCGCCGCCCGGCCCAGCACAAAGAGGGTCCGGTCCAGCGCCGAACGCAGGAGCACCTGCCCCACCCGGGGCCGGCGGTAGGGGGGCAGCTCCAGCACGAACGCGGAGGGCATCCCCCGCAGCACCGTGGCCGAGAGCAGCCGGGAGGCCAGCAGAGTGGCCCCCACCCCCAGCAGCACCGCCAGCAGCAGAAAGACCGCCTCCCGGGCGCTGCGCCAGAGTCCGCCCCCCGCCCCCGCAAAGAACATGGCGATCAGGGCGATGAGGGTGGGGAATCCCCCTCCACCGGCAGGGCAAAGAGGGCGCCCCCCGGGTCATAGAGCGCCAGGTGCAGCCGCTCCCCGTCCCACCGGCATTCCGCCGCCAGCAGGCGCACCAGCGCCCGCCGCTCCGGCGGTGTCAGCGCCTGCGCCGCCCCCTCCAGGTCCAGCAGCTCCGTCCCATCTTCGGCCGCCCGGGGGCCGCCCTCCTCCACTGCCAGCTGCTCTTGCAGGCGGCGCGCCTCGTCCTCCAGCCCGCGCACCCGCCCGGCCACCGCCTGGGCAAAGGGCCCCTCCCGCCCCAGGGCGGCGGCCAAATGGTCCAGCTCCCGGCCGATCTCCCGCAGGCGGCGGCGCGCTTCCTCCTCCCCGCCGGCCCCTCCCGCCGCTGAGAGCGCCTTGGCCAGCGCCCGGCGCAGTCCCTCTGTCCGGGGCTGGGCCCGGGGCAGCAGGGCCGCCCACACCAGAGCGTCGGCCTCCGGTCCAGGCAGATTGGGCCCGGGACACTCCCCCGCGCCATAGCGGAGCTTCTTCTGACAGATGTAGTCAAACCGGCCCGACCCGCCCTGCCGCCGCTTGGCCAGCATGGGCCCGCCGCATTCCCCGCAGCGCACCAGTCCCGAGAGCAGGGCGTAGCTGTTGTGGGCCGCCGCCGGTCCCCTCCGCCGCTCCAGCAGGCCCTGGACCGCCACCCAGTCCTCCCCGGAGACCAACCCCTCGTGCCGCCCCAGGGCGATGATCCACTCCTCCACCGGGTTGCGGGGGGAGCGCCCCCCGGTATAGTCCCGCTTGTTGTAGGCCAGCAGCCCCCTTCCCCCGCCGCAGTCCTCCGGGGAGAAGCACACGTCGGCCCCCCGCTGGCGAAAGTAGGTCCAGACCGCCGGTCCGGCCACGCAGTAGACCGGGTTGCGCAGCATCTCCCGCAGGCCGGGGAGAGAGAAGTCCCGGCCCGTCCGGGCGCGGATGCCCCGGCGGTGGAGGTGTTTCTGCACGCCGTTCAGGCTCTCCAGCGCCAAGAAAGCCCGGAAGATCTCCCGCACCGTCTCCCGCTCCCCGGGACAGGCTGTCAGGCGGCTGGCCGTCCGGACCCTGCCGTCCAGGAGGAGCTCCCGGGTCTGCTCTGCGGCGTAGCCGGTGGGGGGCGTGCCGCCCAGCCAGCGCCCCGTCCGGGCCAGCAGGAGCATATTGTCCCGCACCCGCTGGGCGATGGTCTCCCGCTCCAGCTGGGCAAAGACGCTGGCGATGTAGAGCATGGCCTTTCCCATGGGGGTGCCGGTGTCGAATTTTTCCCGGATGCACACAAAGGCCACCCCCCTGGCGTTGAGGTCCTCGATGAGCCGGGCAAAGTCCCCCACGTTCCGGCTCACCCGGTCCAGCCGGTAGCACACCAGGCACTCCCCCCGCCCCGCCTCCAGATCCCGCATCAGGCGGCGGAATTCCGGCCGGTCCAGACTTTTGCCCGAAAAGCCCTCGTCCTCATAGAGGGCCATGTCCTCCTCCCGGCTGCCGGGATAGTGCTCCAGGATATAGCGGCGGCAGAGCTCCGCCTGGTTTTCCACCGACTCGCCTTTTCCGGTGGACACCGACTTGCGGGTGTAGATGCAAAAGCGCATCCCCGCCCCTCCTCTCCGGCGGGCAGTCCCGCCTGGGGAAGTCTATGCGCCCCGCCGGGAATGAATCCGCCGCGCCCGGGACATCCTATTATGTGAGTTTCTAAAATACAAAATTTATAATCGTGATTTTCATTTTCTAATCAATTAGAATAAAAAATAAACGTATTATTTTACTTTTCTCTTGACAGCCGGCAATCGGATATGATACCCTGTCCTTACCCCAAGAAACGGCAATCCTACATCAACAAAAAGGAGGAGAACTTCTATGAAAGGTTTCGCGATGCTGGGCATTGGAAAAGTGGGCTGGATCGAGAAGGACGCCCCGGCCTGCGGTCCGTTGGACGCGCTGGTCAAGCCTCTGGCCGTGTCTCCCTGCACCTCGGACATCCACACCGTGTGGGAGGGCGCCATCGGCGACCGCCACGACATGATCCTGGGCCATGAGGCCGTGGGCGAGGTGGTGGAAGTCGGCGCGCTGGTGAAGGACTTCAAGCCCGGCGACAAGGTGATTGTCCCCGCCATCACCCCCGATTGGGGCGCGCTGGAGTCCCAGGGCGGCTACTCCATGCACTCGGGCGGCATGCTGGCCGGCTGGAAGTTCTCCAACTTTAAGGACGGCGTCTTCGGAGAGCTCTTCCACGTCAACGAGGCCGACGCCAACCTGGCCCTTCTCCCCGGCGATCTGGACATGGCCGCCGCCGTCATGCTCAGCGACATGGTCCCCACCGGCTTCCACGGCGTGGAGCTGGCCGACGTGCAGTTCGGCGACGACGTGTGCGTCATCGGCATCGGCCCGGTGGGCCTGATGGCGGTGGCCGGGGCCGCCCTGCGGGGCGCCTCCCACCTGTACGCCGTGGGCTCCCGGCCCAACTGCGCTGCCCTGGCCAAGGAATACGGCGCCACCGATGTCATCAACTACCGGGACGGCGATATCGTCGAGCAGATCATGGAAAAGACCCACGGCAAGGGCGTCGACCGGGTCGTGGTGGCGGGCGGCACCGCCGAGGACACCTTCATCCAGGCCATCACCATGCTCAAGCCCGGCGGGCGGATCGGCAACGTCAACTACCTGGGCTCCGGCGACTATGTGCGCATCCCCCGGGTGGAGTGGGGCTGCGGCATGGGCCACAAGGTCATCGCCGGAGGCCTGATGCC
>CALXCU010000135.1 GCA_944386885.1 uncultured Oscillospiraceae bacterium
AGCTCACCCTGGCCCAGCTGGCCCAGCTGTGCTCACCGCCGGTGAGCAAGTCGGCCTTCAACCACCGCCTGCGCAAGCTCATGGAGCGCGCAAAGGGATAGGCCGCGGGGAGGCGGTTGCCACAGAAACACCAGAAGGAGGGACCCAAATGTCCTTTGTCCACTTACATGTCCATACGGAGTACAGCCTCTTGGACGGGGCCTGCCGCATCCCCAAGCTGGTGCAGCGGGTAAAGGACCTGGGGCAGGAGGCGGTGGCCATCACCGACCACGGGGTGATGTACGGGGTCATCGACTTCTACAAGGCCTGCAAGGCGGCGGGGGTAAAGCCTATCATCGGCTGCGAGGTCTATGTGGCCCCCCGCACCCGCTTTGATAAGGTCCACGAGTACGACGCCTCCGCCCGGCACCTGGTCCTCCTGTGCGAGAATGAGACGGGCTACCGCAACCTGAGCTATCTCGTCTCCCAGGCCTTCCTGGAGGGCTTTTACATCAAGCCCCGCATCGACCTGGATCTGCTGCGCGCGCACAGCGAGGGGCTCATCGCCCTCTCGGCCTGCCTGGCGGGGGCGGTGCCCCGGCTGCTGCTGGCCGGGGACTACCAGGGGGCCAAGGCCCATGTACTGGAGATGGCGGAGCTCTTCGGGCCGGAGCGGTACTACCTGGAGCTCCAGGACCACGGCATCCCCAGCCAGAAGGAGGTCTCCCAGGGCATCCTGCGCCTGCACCGGGAGACGGGGGTCCCGCTGGTGGTCACCAACGACGCCCACTACCTGACCCGGGAGGACGCGGCCATGCAGGACACCCTCATGTGCATCCAGATGGGCAAGACGGTGGACGACCCGGGGCGGCTGCGCTTTGAGACGGCGGAGTTCTACATCAAGTCGGAGGAGGAGATGGCCGCCCTCTTCCCCGAGTGGCCTGAGGCGGTGGAGAACACCGCCCGGATCGCGGCGCGGTGCAGCGTGGAGTTTGAGTTCGGGAAGTACCATCTGCCCGAGTTCAAGCTCCCCGAGGGCTACACCGACGGGGACGCCTATTTCCAGAAACTCTGCGACGAGGGCTTCCGCCTGCGCTATCCGGACGCGCCGGAGGGCTACCGGCAGCGGCTGGAGTACGAGATGGGGGTCATCCGGCAGATGGGCTTTGTGGAGTACTTCCTCATCGTCTCCGATTTTATCGGCTACGCCAAGAGCCGGGAGATCCCCGTGGGGCCGGGCCGGGGCTCGGCGGCGGGGAGCATGGTGGCCTACTGCCTGCGCATCACCGAGGTGGACCCCATGAAGTACTCCCTCTACTTCGAGCGCTTCCTGAACCCGGAGCGGGTGACCATGCCCGACATCGACGTGGACTTCTGCATCCGCCGCCGGCAGGAGGTCATTGAGTATGTCCAGCGGAAATACGGCGCCGACCATGTGGCCCAGATCGTCACCTTCGGCACCATGGCCGCCCGCAACGCCATCCGGGACGTGGGCCGGGCCATGAACGTGCCCTATGCCGAGGTGGATACGGTGGCCAAGCAGGTCCCAAGCGGCCCCGGGGCCCTGCACATCACCCTGGACGAGGCGCTGAAGCTCTCCAAGCCCCTGCGGGACACTTATGAGGAAAACCCAACCATCCATACCCTCATCGACACTGCCAAGGCCATCGAGGGCATGCCCCGCCACGCCTCCACCCACGCCGCAGGGGTGGTGATCACCAAGCGGCCCGTCCATGAGTACGTCCCCCTGGCCAAGAACGACGAGTCGGTGGTCACCCAGTACACCATGACCACTCTGGAGGAGCTGGGCCTGCTGAAGATGGACTTTCTGGGCCTGCGGAACCTGACGGTGCTGGACGACGCGGTGAAGCTGGTCCGCCGCCGCCGGCCCGGCTCCTCCCTGGCGGGCGTCCCGGAGGACGGCCCGGCGGTCTACCAGATGCTCTCGGAGGGAAAGACCTCCGGCGTGTTTCAGATGGAGTCGGCGGGCATGACGGGGGTGTGCGTGGGCCTCAAGCCCCAGAATATTGAGGACATCACCGCCATCATCGCCCTCTACCGCCCGGGGCCCATGGACTCCATCCCCCGCTTCATCGCCTGCAAGCACAATCCGGAGAAGATCACCTACAAGCACCCCGCCCTGGAGCCCATCCTGTCCGTGACTTACGGGTGCATCGTCTACCAGGAGCAGGTCATCCGTATCTTCCAGGACCTGGGCGGCTACTCCCTGGGCCAGGCCGACATGGTCCGCCGGGCCATGAGCAAGAAGAAGGTCAAGGACATCGAGCGGGAGCGGAAGGCCTTCATCTACGGCGACCCGGAGCGGGGCATCGACGGCTGCATTGCCCGGGGGATCCCCGAGCAGGTGGGCCAGGACATCTATGGCGAGATCTACGATTTTGCCAACTACGCCTTCAATAAGGCACATGCCGTCTCCTACGCCATCGTCTGCTACCAGACGGCCTGGTTTAAGTGCCACTGCACCCAGGAGTACATGGCCGCCCTGCTCACTTCAGTGCTGGATTCCAGCGAGAAGGTGGCGGAGTACATTGCCGAGTGTAAGGAGTGCGGCATCGCCCTGCTGCCCCCCGACATCAACGAGTCGGAGGCGTCCTTCACCGTCTCGGGGAAGGACATCCGCTTTGGCCTGGCCGCGGTAAAGGGGGTGGGCTGGGGCTTTGTGCAGGATGTGCTGGAGCAGCGGGCCAAGGGCCCCTTCCGGGATTTCCCCGACTTCTGCCTGCGGCTGTTCGACCACGACCTGAATAAGCGGGTGGTGGAGAATTTGATCCGCTGCGGGGCCTTCGACTCCATGGGGGTGCGCCGTTCCCAGCTGCTGGATGCCTATGAACAGCTCCTGGACACCATCGCCCAGAACAAGCGCAAGAATCTGGCCGGACAGTTCGACCTCTTTGGCGGCGGCGGGGAGGAGCGCGCCCCGGAGCTGGTTGTCCGGGATATCCCGGAGTTCAGCCGCCGGGAGAAGATGGTCATGGAGAAGGAGACCACCGGCCTCTACCTGACCGGCCACCCCATGGACGAGTACCGGGAGGCCGCCCAGCGCTGCCACGCGGTGCCCATCGGGGCGATTTTAGGCGATTTCAGCCGGGAGGGCGGCCCGGAGCAGTTCTACGACGGACAGAAGGTGGTGCTGGCGGGGGTGGTGCTCACCTCCAAGACCCGCACCACCCGGAACAACAGCCCGATGGCCTATGTGAATCTGGAGGACGACACCGGCTCCATGGAGCTGCTGGTCTTCTCCAAGACCCTGGCCGAGTGCGGGCCCTACCTGAAGGAGAACACCCCCATCGCCGCGGAAGGGCGGATCTCGGTGCGGGATGAGAAGGCGCCCCAGCTCATGTGCGACCGGGCCTGGGCCCTGGGGGAGGAGGACGCCTCCGCCGCCCCCGCCCGGGTGCGGAAGATCTACCTGCGCCTGCCCGGGGAGGGGGACCCCCGGTGGGAGCGTATCCTGCGCATGCTGCTCATGTTCCCCGGCGGGGAGCTGCTGAAGGCCAAGTTTGCCGACACCGGCCGCTGGAGCCCGGCCTACCGCTGCGCCGTCCATCCGGCCCTGGTGGGGGAGCTCCAGGCCCTGCTGGGGAAGGAGAACGTGGCCCTGCGCGCTGGAAAGCCGGAGCCGGTGCAGAACCTGCCTGGAGAAGAGCGCTTCCTGTAAGGCCCCTTGCCTTCCGGCGGCCCTCTATGGTAGAATAAAAATGAGAGGAGGGAGCGGCATGGGCTTTGACTTGATTTTCAATCTATTCCCCGTCTTTTTTCTTGTGATTTTCGTCCTCGTCGTGGGCACGTTTGTGGTGACGGCGGTGCGGGGGATCTCCCAGTGGAACCGCAACAACCAATCCCCGCGCCTGACGGTGGAGGCCCAGGTGGTCTCCAAGCGGGCCGATGTGTCGCACCACCATCATCACCACGGGGACGGGGTGGACCACTACACGACCAGCACCACCTACTACGCCACGTTCCAGGTGGAGAGCGGCGACCGGATGGAGCTGCACGTTCCCGACCGGGAGTACGGCATGCTGGTGGAGGGGGACCGGGGGGAGCTCACCTTCCAGGGCACCCGCTACCTGGGCTTTGCACGCATGTCATGAATGGAAAAGGCCGCCGTCCCAGCGCACCGCAGAGGCGCCGGGGCGGCGGTTTTTGCGCCGTTCAGCAGTTCCAGTTCACCCGGACCGGGTTGGGTTCATCGGGGACCTGGACGGCGCGGAGGGCGGCGGCGTACCTCTCCAGCTCGCGGAGGGCAAAGGCGTCATACTCCGCCCGTCCGGCCTGGAGGCCAAGCTGGTCATAGGCGGCGGCCGCCGTTGCATAAAAGGTGAACCCCAGGGCGTTGGTAGGGGTCTGGATCACCCCGGCGGCGGTGACAATGGCCCGGGCGGCCGCCCGGGAGGCGGGCTCCTCCACCTCCTTGAGGAGGGCGCGGCCCTCCCTCAGCCGGGTTTTGAGCTCCTTCTGGGGCAGCTCGCCCCGCAGGTGGGCCTCCACGTCCTCCAGCAGCGCCCGGAGCCGGCCGTCCTGGGGGGCGGCTTTTTCATAGACCGGCAGACACCGCTCCTTCACCACCTGGAGGGCCCAGCGGGCCAGGGTGGGCGCGCTCTGGGTCTCGATCCGGTTCATCAGCTCCACCACGGGCGGGTCGTCCACCCGGCCGAGCATCATGCGCAGATTTGCCATAACAACCGTTCCCTGCCTTTCTGTGATCTGGGTATGCAGGGCGCATCTTGCTTTGCGCCCCGCCATGGGGTACACTCTAATGACAGTATAGGCGAAACGGCCGGAAAAGAAAAGGGCCGGGGACGGCGCGGGGACAGAGAAAGGAACATACCCATGAAATTCATCCATTTGTCGGACCTCCATCTGGGGAAGCGGGTCAACGAGTTCTCCATGCTGGAAGATCAGAAGTACATCCTGGAACAGATTTTGGAGCTGGTCCGGCGGGAGGCGCCCGACGGGGTGCTCATCGCCGGGGACGTGTACGACCGGCCGGTGCCGCCTGCTGAGGCGGTGACCCTGCTGGACGATTTTTTGGTCCGGCTCTCCGGCCTGGGCACACCGGTCTTCCTCATCAGCGGCAACCATGACTCCCCTGAGCGGCTCTCCTTCGCCGGGCGGCTGATGGAGGAGCGGAAGATCTACCTGGCGCCGGTCTACGACGGCACGGTGAGGCCGGTGACCCTCACCGACCGCTGGGGCGCGGTGGACGTGTTTCTCCTGCCCTTCCTCAAGCCGGCGCACCTGCGCCGCTGCTTTCCCGACGAGCCCATCGAGAGCTATACCGACGCCCTGGCCTGCGCCATCCGGCACATGGACCTGGACCCGGCGCGGCGGAACGTGCTGGTCACGCACCAGTTCGTCACCGGCGCGGCGCGCTGTGACTCGGAGGAGCTGTCGGTGGGAGGGAGCGACAACGTGGATGCGGCGGTCTTCGCCCCCTTCGACTATGTGGCCCTGGGCCACCTCCACGGCCCACAAAACGTGGACGGGGACCGGGTGCGCTACTGCGGCACGCCCCTGAAGTACTCCTTCTCGGAGGTGCGCCACCAGAAATCGGTGACCGTAGTAGAGCTGGGGGAGAAGGGGGAGCGGAGGGTGCGCACCCTGCCTCTCACCCCCCGGCGGGACCTCTTGGAGCTGCGTGGGAGCTATCAGGAGGTGACCGGGCGGTCCTTCTACCAGGACCTGGATCGGGAGGCCTATGTGCGCGTCATCCTCGCCGATGAGGAGGACGTGCCCGACGCGGTGGGCAGGCTGCGGGTCATCTACCCCAACCTGATGCGCCTGGACTACGACAACCGCCGCACCCGGAGCGCATCGCGGGAGGTGGAGGCCGTAACGACCGCCCGGAAGTCGCCTCTGGAGCTCTTCGAGGAGCTCTACGAGCAGCAGAACGGCGGGCCCATGTCCCGGGAGCAGCGGGCGTATCTGGCCGCCCTGATGGAGGACGTGTGGGAGGAGGAAGAACGGTGAGACCGATGAAATTGACCCTGTCCGCCTTCGGCCCCTATGCGGGGGAGACGGTGCTGGAGCTCAGCCGCCTGGGCCGGGAGGGGCTCTACCTGATCACCGGGGACACCGGCGCGGGCAAGACCACCCTCTTCGACGCCATCACCTTCGCCCTCTATGGGGAGCCCAGCGGAACCACGCGGGAGGCGGGCCTTTTCCGCAGCAAGTACGCCCGGCCGGAGACCGAGACCTTTGTAGAGCTGGAATTTCAGTGCCGGGGGGAGGACTACATTGTCCGCCGCAGCCCCGACTACGAGCGCCCCAAAAAGCGGGGGGAGGGCACGGTGAAGCAGAGCGCCGACGCCCTTCTCCGTTACCCTGACGGCCACATTCTCACCAAGGTCCGGGAGGTCACCCGGGCGGTGGAGGAGATCGTGGGGGTGAACCGGGACCAGTTTACCCAGGTGGCGATGATCGCCCAGGGGGATTTTTTGAAGCTGCTGCTGGCCACCACTGATCAGCGCATTGACATCTTCCGCAAGCTCTTCCACACCGAGCGGTACCGGGTGGTCCAAAACCGCCTGCGGGAGGAGTCGGCCGCCCTGAGCCGGAGCTGTGAGCAGCTGCGGGACCACATCCGGCAGTATGCCGCCGGGGTGGCCTGCCCTCCGGGGGACCCCTGCGAAGCCCTCGCCGCCCAAGCCCGGGCGGGAGAACTGCCCGTGGGGGAGGTGACCGCCCTGCTCGCCGCTGTGCTGGAAGGGGATGAGGCCCGGCAGAGCGCCCTGGAGGCGCGCCGGAAGGAGCTGGAGGGGGAGAACGCCGCCCTGGCCGGGCGCATCGCCCGGGCCCGCACGGACCAGGAGAACCGGCGGGCCTTGGAGCGGGCCCGAGGAACGTTGGAGGCGCTGGGACCCCAGGCCGCCCAGGCCGCCCAGGCGTTGGAGGCCCTCCAGGCCAAGGAGGGGGAGATGGAGGCCCTCGCCGCCCAGGCCGCCGCCCTGGGAGAGCAGCTGCCCCAGTACGACCAGCTGGAGGGGCTGCGCCGGGAGCGGGATCAGGCCCGGCGGCGCCTGGAGGAGCACACCCGGGCGGGAGAGCAGGCGCAGCAGGCCCTGGAAGAGCTCCAGGAGGAGCTGGACCGGGCCAAGGCCGAGCTGGATGGCCTGGGTGAGGCCCAGGCCGAGCTGGTGGCCGCGCAGAATACGCTGGAAAAGCAGCGGGAGCGGGGGCGGGAGCTCTCCGCCCTGGAGCGGGAGATGGCGCAGCTCAAGCAGGTCCACGCCCAGTTCCAGAAAGCGCTCCAGACCTACCAGGCGGCGGCGGACCGGGCCCGGGCACTGGAGGAGGACTGGCGGGGGAAGAACAGCGCGTTCCTGCTGGGACAGGCCGGGGTCCTGGCCTCCAAGCTCCGGGACGGGGCGCCCTGCCCGGTGTGCGGAGCCCTGGAGCACCCCAGCCCGGCTCCCAGGGTGGAGGGAATCCCCAGCGAGGAGGAGCTGGACCGGGCTGAGGCCGCCGCTGCCCGGGCCCGCCGGGCGGAGCAGGCCGCCGGGGAAGAGGCCCGGGAGCGGAAGGGCGAGCGGGAGGAGAAGAGGCGGGCGGTGCTCTCCAGCGGGGAGAAGCTGCTGGGGACCGACACTCTGGAGGCCCTTCCCGCCGCCCTGGAAGAGGCGCGCCGGAGCCAGCGGGCGGACCTGGACGCCGCCCAGGCGGCCTTCCAGACCTGGACGGCCCGGGCCGGGCGGGTGGAGACCCTCCGCCGGGCGATCCAGGAGCGGGAGCGGGCGGTGTCCGCCCAGCGGGAGCGCCTCCAGGAGGCGCAGGCCCAGCGGGCCAAGTGGGCGGCCCAGGGAGAGGCCCTGGCGGCCCAGGAGGCGCGGCAGCGGGCCCAGCTGGCCTATGAGAGCCGCCAGGCGGCGGAGGGAGCGCTCCAGACCTGGACAGAGGCCGTGCAGGCCCACCGGAAAGCCCGCCGGGGGGCAGAGGAGCGCGCCGAGGCTCTGGCGCGGCGGCGCAGCAGCCTGGAGGGTCAAATTGGTACGCTCGCCGGCCAGCTGGCGGGGGCGGTCCAGGAGGAGCTCCCCGCGCTGGAGGGGGAACAGAGAGAGCTCTCCGCCGCCCTGGAGGAGCTGAACCGGGAGGACCGGGCGGTCCATGTCCGCCTGGAGCGGAACCGGGAGACCCTGACGGGGCTGGAGCGGGAGAGTGGGGCCCTGGCAGAGCAGGAGGGGCGGCTGCAATGGCTCCTGGCCCTGTCCAATACGGCCAACGGGACGGTCCCCGGCCGGGAGAAGATCATGCTGGAGGCCTTTGCCCAGATGGCCTATTTTGACCAGATCCTGGGGCGGGCCAGCGCCCGGTTTTTGACGATGTCCGGCGGGCAGTACGACCTGATCCGCCGCTCTGGGGCGGCGGACAAGCGCAGCCAGAGCGGCCTGGAGCTGGATGTGATCGACCACTACAACGGCTCAGTGCGCTCAGTGCGGACCCTGTCGGGCGGGGAGTCCTTCCAGGCCTCCCTCTCCCTGGCCCTGGGTATGGCCGACGTGATCCAGTCGGCGGCGGGGGGCGTGCAGCTGGACACCATGTTTGTGGATGAGGGCTTTGGCTCCCTGGACGAGGAGGCGCTCCAGCAGGCCCTGCGAGCCCTGGGGGAGTTGAGTGAGGGCCGCCGCCTCGTGGGCATCATCTCCCACGTGGGAGAGCTCAAGGACCGGATCGATAAGCAGATTGTGGTCAAAAAAGACCGCACCGGCGGCAGCCGTGCGGAGATCATAGTCTAGTAGTCTAAAAGAGAAGAGGGCCGGCGCGGGCGAATTTCGCCCGCTCCGGCTTTTTTGCCTGCGGGAGGACTAAAAGCGGACCCGCTCCCGGTCCGGATGCTCGCCCAGCCAGGCCACCTGGGGCATGGTGCGGATCTGGGAGAGCTCTTCCTCGGTGAGGGAGATGCGCCCGGCCTCCAGATTTTCCCGCATCCGCGCGGGGCTGGAGGACTTGGGCAGGGGGAGCACCCCGTTCTGGAGGGCGAAGGCCAGGCAGAGCTGGGGGACGGAAACGCCGTGCCGGGCGGCGATCGCCACCAGCTGGGGATCCTCCGCCAGTTTCATCCGGCCCAGCGGGGCCCAGGCCTCCACCAGGATGCCCTGCTCCTGGCAGTAGCGCACCGCCGCCTCCTGGAGGTAACCCGGGTGGTACTCCAGTTGGTCCACCATGGGGCGCACCGTGCAGTGGTCAAAGAGGTTCATCAGGTGGTGGGGGAGAAAATTGCTCACCCCAATGGCCCGGACTCGCCCCTGGCGGTAACAGTCTTCCAAGAAAGCCCAGACCTGTACGTCCAGCTCCTTCCAATGCTCCACCGCCAGGTCGGGCCGGGGCCAGTGGATGAGGTACAGGTCCAGATAACTGGTCCCCAGGGCCTTTAGCGAGGCCTCAAAGGCCGCCTGCGGGCGGTCCATCTGGGTACGCCAGACCTTGGAGGTGAGGAAAAACGCCTCCCGGGGGAGGCCGCTCTCCCGGATGGCGGCCCCCAGAGCCTCCTCCGTGTGATAGACCGAGGCGGTATCGAAGTGGCGGTAGCCCGCCGCGATGGCTTCCAGGAGCAGTTCCTTCTGCCGCTCCTGGTCTAGATTGTAGCACCCAAAGCCCATCTTGGGAATTTCCACGCCGTTGGCGAGTACAAAGTGTTCCATGCTCCCACTCCTCTGCTCGTTCAGGATGGCCCTATTCTACCGCAGATAGGACCTGGAGGCAAGGGGGCTTACAGGTCCCGGGACAGACCCGGATGATTTTATGCGCTTCCCTGTTCGGCCTTTATGGCAAGTATGCCGGGAACGTGATAAAGACCGGCATGCGGAAAACCGAGAGCATCTATGAGATGGAAGTGGACCTGTCCGGCTTCCAAAAGGGCGAGATCAGTGTGCAGACTTGCAGAACGGCTATCTGACTGCCCAGGTGGCCAAAGGCCCGGACTAAAGACGACGAAGATAGGAAAAGTATATGCCATCCTTCAGAAGAGCTATGCCGATTGTTTCATTATCCGACACAAAGAAGAAGGAAATGAGATTTTAATCACTTAAAATGATAACGCTTCTCGTCACCGAATCCCAATCCACATCACATCCAAAGGCCTCCGCAATGGCGCGTACGGGAACCATCGTTCGGCCGCCTTCGATGCGCGCCGGCGCATTCAGAGCAATGGCTTCACCATTTTTCGTTAAAACATTACTTCCAATTGTGAGCTTGACCGTCGTATTGTCTTTTACCGCAGTAACGGTTTGTGTGTCATTGCCCCAATCCACCGTTGCGCCGAGAGCTTCAAAGATAACGCGCAGCGGCACAAGCGTGGTTCCGTTCTCGGCAACCGGCTCTTGGTCAAACGCAAGCGCAGTGCCATTCAAATATACAAATATGCGGTCCTGAAGCAGCGTGCTCTTGAGAAATTCCAGCTCTTCCGAATTCAGAACGTCCCCGCTGTTCGTTCCGTAAGCATGATATATTTTCATTCCGCTGGAGCCAATCACATGTTTGATACCGTCCACAAGGATGGGGTCCCCGTTTTCATCGGAGATGCCGGTGGCATCGTATTCATACCACTCTCCGTCCAGATAGAGATAGTTCCATGCATGGCCCATCTCTGTATTGCTCACGACAAAACACGGGATACCGATCAGGCGGCAGAACTCATTGACCGCATTGGCATAGCTGCCGCAGACCGCTTTCTTGGTGACGAGCACATTGATCGGAGTATTTGCAATGTTATTGCCCAGATATTCCACATTGTTTGCAAGCCAGCGCTTGAAGTAGTCCAGCTGCCCGCGCTGAGTGAAAGAAGCCTCGCGGGCTTCGGCAACAAGTTCATTCAGCTGCTCAAAGTAGAGTGTGGAATTTTCCGGACTGCCGGTCCGGCCGTTGGCCTCTATCTTGATATTCAAACTTCTGCTCACCACGCTGCCGCTGGAATCCTCCACCCAATGGGGAGAACATTGGGAACTGATCAACTCGCCGTGCATGGACCATGCGATATTAATTTTTTCGCACAATTCGTCGATATAGTCCGGCGACGTATCCGCGTCATAGTCATAATGCAGCGTGAAGCTGACGTAATCCTGTTGTCTTCCGGTGGCGATATCTTTTTGCAGCGTATAAATATCGCTTATGATCTGCTCAAAACCGGCATTTCTAACCGGTGAGGTGTAGGTCCTGCCGCTCCAGCCCGAAAGCCGCGCGCCAAGGTTGAATTTCGAAAAATTCGTATCCGCCACCTGGGCGGTGTGTTCTGCGGCTTCCGCGTAGGTTTGATACCAACCCGCAGCCAAGTAATCCGCCGTCTCGCTGACCGGCACAGAGATGACGCTGTTATACGGGGAATATAGGACGGCGGTGTTCTCCTCGGTAAAACTTGTCCCGAGGACTTCCGAGGATACCTTGATGCACGGCACAACGCCCAGATCTTCGGCGTTGACGCGCTCACGGCTCATGCTTCCGGTATAGGTGACGGTATTGACATATCCCTCATATACCGTCCATTCGTTGCCGCTGTATAAGCGCCAATTATCGATCAGCGAGTAAGTGGAATATCCGCCGGACTCGTTTGCCCCAAGCTGCTTGGCATAGTCCGTGCTTGCCTTCCGCCGGTCTCCCTCGTTGGGATAAAACGCCTCGATATCATCGGAGGAGGCGAGGAACACGTTATCGCTTGCGCCGGATGTCTCTGTGAGAATGATTCCATTCCGCTCGCTTTCGGAGAAGGCCGAATAGAGGAATCCCGTACTGCCGTTCAGGAATATCCGCAGGGAGCTGTCCGCCCAGACGCATTCATCCGCATAGTGTACATCATACCCAACGATTTTATCTTCCTGTTCATCAAACGGTTTGCAGTCGATTACATAGCGCGATAGCAGCGTGGTCACGCCGTTTTCTTCCGATACGATCTCCCAGCATATCGGCTCGTATTTGTAATAATGGTATGCTCCATCCACAGAAACCCTGCAATAGGTTTCGCCGTTTACTTCCGCCACGCCGTCTTTGTATTGGGCATTTAATAAAGCTTGGCTTTCTGGAACTTCCGTCTGCGGATAGCTGCCGAAGTAAACATAATTGCTCTGCTCCGCAGCTTCTGCATGCATACACGGCAGCTGCACGATCGCAATGGACGCACATAATAAACAAGCAAGAATTTTGTTGAATCGTTTCATTTGAAATATCCCCCCTGCAACAAGATGAACCGTTCCGAAGAAAAGCCGCCGACCATGAAACGGAAGACAAAACTAATTCTATTATAGGAGAAATGGAGAATAAAATCAATCATTCTCTCATTTGCTGAAAAAAGGGATTGTCCCTCCAGCCTGAGTTGCAGGCGGGATCCCAGCCGGGAAGTCTGCTTGCGGGGGCAGATACTGCTTTTTATATGTCACGCTGTATCGGGGAGGAAGCGCAATTGCTGCTGGATATGCGCTCGGCTCATGGAATTCTACTATGAGAGGTCACGGTACTCCCGGCGTAAACACTCTCCATCACCGGCTCTGGCTGCAAGGCAGGAGAAAATAAAAGAAGCACCTGCTTAGCAGATGCTTCTTTTTGGAGCAGGTGAGGGGAATCGAACCCCCGTGTTCAGCTTGGGAAGCTGACATTCTACCATTGAACTACACCTGCACTTAAATTGCTTAGTCAGTATAGCATAGATAGCAGGGATTTGCAAGAAAAATTTGCGCAGTTTCAGAAAGTTTTTTTCACCCGCCTGGACCGGCGCAAAGTCCATCGAAAGGCGTCCTACGATAAAAAAAATAGCCCGTTCAAGGATTGTATGAACCCCCAGGCCAGGGAGATACTGAACACAGAACGCCGGTCCGGGGGTGGTTTTATGCAGGGAAAAGTGGAGATCTGCGGCGTTAACACGTCCAAGCTGAAGGTCTTGAGAAACGAGGAGACCATGGAACTCCTCAAACGGACCAAGCAGGGAGACCAAGCCGCGCGCGAGGAGCTCATCGCCGGCAACCTGCGTCTGGTGCTCTCCGTGATCCAAAAATTCAGCGGCCGGGGAGAAAACGCCGACGATCTGTTTCAAGTGGGCTGTATCGGCCTCATCAAGGCCATTGATAACTTTAACATCGGACTGGACGTGCGCTTTTCCACCTACGGCGTACCGATGATCGTAGGCGAGATCCGGCGCTATCTGCGGGACAACAGCGCGGTACGGGTGTCCCGCTCTATGCGGGACACCGCCTATAAGGTCCTCCAGGCGAAGGAGCGCTTTGTATCGGAGCACCAGCGGGAGCCCTCTGTGGAGGAAGTGGCGAAAACCCTCGGGCTCAAGCGGGAGGAAGTTGTCTTTGCCCTAGACGCCATTGTAGACCCCGTCTCGCTCTATGAGCCGGTTTACTCCGACGGCGGAGAGGCCATCTGCATCATGGATCAGGTCAAAGACTCCAAAAATACCGATGAGAGCTGGCTGGAGCACATCGCGCTCAAAGACGCCATCTCCCGCCTCTCCCAGCGTGAGCGGCATATTTTAAGCCTGCGCTTCTTTGAGGGACGTACCCAAATGGAGGTCTCAGCTGAGGTAGGCATCTCCCAGGCGCAGGTTTCCCGACTGGAGAAAAATGCCATTCGTCAAATCCGCAAGAATATGTGATGTAGAGCGCCCCCGGCCTGCGGGGGCCGCTATGCCTGGAAAAGAAAATTTTTCGAGTTTTGCAAATCTGCCTTGACAAATTCCACCTCCCATGCTAATATATTTTACGCGCTGTGATTGAGTCGGACGTGGAGAGATGTCCGAGTGGTTTAAGGAGCCGGTCTTGAAAACCGGTGACTCGCAAGAGCCGTGGGTTCGAATCCCACTCTCTCCGCCACAATCTCCTTCACTCCGCTTGACAAGGGAATTTTCCCATCATTCGGCATGCAGAAGTACCCAAGTGGCCGAAGGGGCTCCCCTGCTAAGGGAGTAGACGGGTTAAACCGTGCGAGGGTTCAAATCCCTCCTTCTGCGCCAAAAAGGACTTAAATTAGCTTGAAAAAGGCTGATTTAAGTCCTTTTTGTTTTTACTAACTTTTTAAGCTTTTAGAAAAACAGTGCGCCGACGGCCTCAAATTACGTCAAAACAAATCTATAGTTAGCATTACAGTTAGCGTTCGCGAGTTCACCGCGTTCAGCGCGGCCTCACGATCAGGGTGGATGTAGCGCTGAGTGATGGAGAACTTCGTGTGCCGCATGGAATACAGCGGCAGCACGATGGTCCCTAACAACAGGTTAGCACCGCCCGGGTTGTTTTCATAGAAGAAATATGATCTTGCATAAAAGCAAGTAATGACCCAATTTCCTTCATTGAATGCCTCCAATCGATTCTGTTAAACCAAAACGGCTTCTTCTCTTCGTTTAGGCGGTTCCGCAGGTACAGAGCTGCCTAAAATTTGCTTTTACCTTTTTGTTTATACCGGGTAACAGATCGGAACTTCCGTAAGCGGAGTACTGGGGCTACAATAAAAATGAAAGAAGGTGCCGCTATGTTTTCCATGCAACAGATTCTAACTCTTTTTTTGACGCTTACCATGGAGCTGAGTCTCACTGCTTGCGGGGTAGAGACTGTGGTACAGCCCGCCAAGGAAACATCCGGACCGCCGGCCCAGGTACAGGAACTGCCGGAATCGCCCAGCCCATCCTCAGAATCTTCGGCTTCAGAACTGAAGGTCACCGAGGGAACAGAGATCTACCATGGCTTTCTAATGGACAATGTGATACACGCCCCGGCGGGGGACATCCACTATCACATCTACATCCCGGACAGCTACGACGGCAGTGAAGCTTACGCCCTGTTCCTTACCCTTCCCGGCTATGAGGGCCTGTACTTCCAGGGCGTGGGAGAGAACCTGTACCATGAAGATTTTGCCTTCGAGGCATTGAATTACAACGACCATATGATCGTAGCCGCCCCTCAGCTGAGCGACTGGGGAGAAACTTCCGCAGAGCAGACCATTGTCCTGACCGAGTACCTGCTGTACGCCTATAACATTGACCCGGATCAGGTCTATGCCGAGGGGTACTCCGGCGGCGGAGAGACTATGTCCCAGGTAATAGGGATGCGGCCCGATCTGTTTACCGCCTATCTCCAATGTTCCTCCCAGTGGGACGGAGCCTATGCTCCGGTGGTAGAGGCCCGGGTACCGGTGTATTTTGTGATCGGGGAGAGCGATGAATATTATGGCTCTGAGCCAAGCCGTGAAGCATACGACCAGCTCCATGACGCCTACATAGAGTCAGGACTGACTGAGGACGAGATCGACCAGTTGCTGGTGCTGGACATCAAGGACGCGGACTACTTTCGGGAGGGCGGCACCCCCAACCAGCACGGCGGCGGAAATCTGTTTGCACGAGATCCTGAGATCATGGGTTGGCTGTTTTCCCAGAGGTTGAGGTAAGGAACGTTCGGAGTATGGCCAGGTAAGGATAACTGGAGGAAGAAGATGGGAAAAAAGTGGGCGGCGGATCTGGCCCTGACAGCAGTTCTTCTGTTTCTGATGGGGTATTCCCTGATCGGCGAGGAGATCCATGAGTGGCTGGGAATTGGTATGTTACTCCTGCTGATCTTCCACCATGCCGTCAATGTGCCGTGGTATCGAAATTTAAAAGAGAGAAGATACACACTCTATCGCTGTGTGCAGGTTGTGCTGACCATTCTGCTCCTTTTTACAGTGCTGGGCTCTGTACTCAGTGGTCTGGTTTTCTCCAGGTATGTATTGGACTTCCTCCCTCTGCATGAGAGTAGCGAGTTGGCCAGAGCGTTCCATCTGCCCTGTGCCTACTGGGGATTTCTCCTGATGAGCTTGCACTTGGGCCTCCATTGGGGCACGATGATGGGAATGGCCCGCCGAATCACGGGGCTGCGCGTCCCGTCCAAATGCCGGAC
Source organism: uncultured Oscillospiraceae bacterium (assembly GCA_944386885.1). Taxonomy (GTDB): domain Bacteria; phylum Bacillota; class Clostridia; order Oscillospirales; family Oscillospiraceae; genus Pseudoflavonifractor_A. The sequence continues at coordinate 15,849 of CALXCU010000135.1, forward strand.
TGCACAACTCCGGCTTCTGACTGTGGCTGTCTCTTGCTATGGGCTCTATGCCTTTTTCCGCAATGATTTGCCGGACTACCTGCTTCTGCGGACCCATTTTGCGCTCTTCCTGCCGGACCAGACCAAGGCGCGGTTTCTGGCGGACTACGGGGCAATCATGGGGTTGTTCCTGGCCATTGCCCACTATGGCGGGACCGTTCTGCGGCGCTGGTCAGCCGCAAAAGCCGCATCAGAATAAAATCGATCTATTTTTCAGGCAGCCGGGCCTTGTGAATGAAAAATAACAGCGCCCAATCGGCCTGCCAAATGGGGGGATTTCTTTGAACGATAAATTTACAACAGAAACGCCGGTACAAGCGGTGATCCATGACCCAGCCTTCGGCTCCTTTGGCCGCCTGCTCTTTCCGGTAAACGCCAGCTACTGGAGCGGAACGACGCTGGGGAATCTGAAATTGACCTGGTACAGCCATATCGACCCCAACAAGACGGTGGAGATTATCAACAACCTGCGGGAACGGGCCTTGGCCGGGGAGACCATCTTCTATGACATCTATACAGATCAGGAAAAAGCCGCTGACCCGGCCAAGAGAAATACCGGACTGTTTTTCTTCCGGGGCAGGCCGGGGGCTCCCTTTGCCGTCTGCAATGCCGGCGGCGCCTTTGCCTATGTGGCCGCTATCCACGACAGTTTTCCCCACGCTCTGGAGCTGTCCAAGCGAAGGTACAACACCTTCGCCCTGATTTACCGTCCTGGAGCACATACTGCTTGTGAGGATCTGGCTCGAGCCATTACCTTTCTCTTCAATCACCCTAACGAGCTGGAGGTGGACACCAGTTGCTACTCCCTGTGGGGCGGCTCGGCGGGGGCACGAATGGCGGCCTGGCTGGGTACCTACGGCCCGGCGGCCTTTGGTGGCGGCGACCTGCCCTGTCCTGGTACGGTGGTCATGCAGTACACCAGCCTGGATGAGTACAGCCCCGGAGATCCACCTACCTTTGTATGTGTGGGAGACTCGGACTGGATTGCCCCCTGGCGGATCATGAAGGCCCGTGTAGACGCTATGTCCGTCCGGGGTATTCCGACAGAATTCCACTGCTATCCAGGCTTGGGCCATGGCTTTGGCCTGGGGACTGGTACCGCCGCAGATGGCTGGCTGGATCTTGCCGCCCGGTTCTGGGAGCGGCAGATGTGTAGAACAAACTGATATTTCCAGAAAGACGGATTCAAATTTATATATTTAAGAATGAGCATAAATGAAAAATAAAACGGCTTATTAGCTTATCCCAAGACAGCGGCCGCCGCTGTTTTATGTTCTCTTGACGTTCATTGGACTGAAAACAGGACAATGCGCTTTCATAATATAGAGCATACGCCATGGAGAGCCAACAGTGATTCCTGAACTTGTTTATCTTGCTTTCTGGAGAGATGAGAAGTAAAATAAAACTAATATAGTTTGACACGATCTCCGGAAAGGCGGTGTTCTATGTACAACCCCCAACTCGAGACATTTCTCCGTGTGGCGGACGCGGGGAGTTTCAATAAGGCGGCTGAGGAGCTGTTCATCACGCCGCCCGCAGTCATCAAGCAGATCACCTCCTTAGAGGCCGGCCTGAATCTCAAGCTCTTCATCCGTAGCCCCCGGGGACTGAAGCTTACTGAGGCAGGCAAATCCATCTACCGGGACGCCCAGTATATCATCCAATATTGTAAGGACTCTGTGATTCGGGCCAAGAACGCCGCTGAGGATGGGGATAAAGTCATCCGCATTGGGGTGTCTCCTATGACGCCTGGACAGTTTCTATTGGATCTCTGGCCAGGTATTAAGAAATACTGCCCAGATATCAAGTTCAAGATGGTCCCCTATGAAAATACTCCGGAAAATTCAGTGGAAATTCTGCGCAACCTGGGGCAGAATATCGACATTGTGGCCGGCCTTTTTGACCAAAAGTTTCTGGAGGTTCGACAGTGTGCCGCCCTGGAACTGTCCCGGGAACCCATCCGCTGTGCCGTGTCCATCTATCATCCTCTGGCCGCCAAGGATCGCTTAACGGTGGAAGATCTCCATGACGAGAATTTTCTGCTGATCCGCCGGGGGTGGAATCAGTATCTGGATCAGATGCGGGATGAGTTATGGCGGGACCATCCCCAGATCCATATCGTAGACTTCGAGATGTTCAATATCAACGTGTTCAATCAATGTGAGAACTCCGAAGATGTCCTTATGACCATTGACAACTGGCGGCAAGTACATCCGCTGCTGAAGATCATCCCGGTGGACTGGAACTACACCATTCCCTTCGGTCTGCTTCACTCCCCTCACCCAGCGCCTACGGTCAAACGTTTCCTGAATGCGGTAAGAAGTGTTTGCCTCCCCGTGAGGACTTGTACTTAGCTGTTATAAAAAGGTACATATTGCATAATTTTTCGAGACTTCTGCTGAAGTCTCGATTTTTTAATACTGCCGAAAGACAGGAAGCAGTTCCAGAGCGATGCCGTACGCAACGATCTACTGTGGACAGGGGCCCTGGCAGAAAATGATCTGATCAAGGCCGGCAAGCAAGGCCGGTATCCTGCCGCCAAGCGCCCTCCGGCTGGTGCGAAACTGTCTGTCCAGGTGTGAGACATCTCCCACGAAAGCCGCTCCACGGATAATCTGGCTCCTGCCGGAGCAGAGGCCTTGGAGGCCCTGCTGAAAAAGCCGAACCTGTTATCTTCAGGACCTGGAAAAGGCGGCACGGCTGGCGAAGCGTCCGGCCGGTTAAAACCAATTGGTATATACCATAAAACGAATCGGAACTTCCAGCCATCAGACAATGGCATTATAATGCAGACAACAAAAAAAGAGAATTCATTTCGCTTGAAAATCAGAAAGGATGAACGACCATGAAATACAACCGCAAACGGCTGGCTCTGGCTTTGGCCGGAGCCTTGACGACCGCCCTCTTGGCCGGATGTGCCGAGGACCAAGCGCCCAGCGCATCCGCCGGCGCCTCAACCCCTGCCGGTACCCAGGAGACCACAGCGCAGACAAGCTCCGGCGCCCTGGCTATCGCCGAGCAGGGCATCTTCTCCGCCGGCGGCACGGTCATCGAATCCGACGGCACCTTTGACGTGGCCAACTACTACACCTCCCGGGAGGGCTCCACTTCCCATGTGGACCACGCCAACGTGCTCTACCAGATCCCCGAGAACAACACGGGGCTGCCCATGGTGTTCCTCCACGGCTATGGCCAGTCCCGCATGGGCTGGATGACCACCCCCGACGGCCGGGAGGGCTGGTCGGACATGTTCCTGCGCATGGGCCACAGCGTGTGGCTCATTGACCAGCCCCGCCGGGGCGAGGCCGGCCAGACCTCGGTGGCGGGCACCATGATCACCACACCCTCGGATCAGACCTGGTACACCCAATTCCGCATCGGCACCTATCTCAATGATGAATTTACCTACAATGAGGGGTCCCAGTTCCCCCGGGGGGAGGACGTCCTGGACCAGTTTTTCCGCCAGATGACCCCGGATACCGGCATGGACAATGCGAACAACGACCAGAACATCGACAACGCCGTGGTGGCCCAGGCGGTGGCGGCGGCCATCGACGAGATCTATGACCGCACCGGCCAGGACTCTATCCTCGTGACCCACTCCCAGGGCGGCCTGCCCGGCTGGGAAGTGCCCCGGTACACCGACCATGTGGCCGCCATCGTGGCCATCGAGCCCGGCGGAGCGCCCCAGGTGGACAGCGACGCCTACAACGCCCTGGTGGAGCAGAACATCCCGGTGACCTTCTACTACGGCGACTACATCGGCGAGGAGTTCACCGACGTGCCCGCCGCCGCCATGTGGTCCATGATGGCCTCCACTGCGGATACGTTCACCGAGGCCTACAATGCCGCCGGCGGGAACAGCACTGTGGTTCATCTGCCCGACGAGGGCATCACCGGCAATTCCCACTTTATGTTCCAGGAGCTGAACAACGATGTGATTGCCGACCACATCGAGGCATGGATCCAGGAGAACGTGACGGAATAAAACATAGACCAAATAGGAGGAACCTTCTATGAAGACTTGGAAGCAACTTTTCAGCTGCCTGCTGGCCGGGGCCATGCTGCTCTCCCTGGCCGCCTGCGGCCAGGACCAGAGCGCGGAGGCCACACCCTCCAGCGTGACCGGCGCCTCCGCCGCCCCGGAGACAACCCCGGCTCCCACGGAACCGGCCGCCCCGGAGAGCGGCAATGTCCTGGTGGTCTATTACTCTGCCTCTGGCCACACCGAGACCGTGGCCAACTACATTGCGCAGGCCACGGGAGGCGACCTCTTTGAGATCACCCCGGTGGAGCCCTACACAGAGGAAGACCTGAACTGGACCGACGAGAGCAGCCGCGTGACCCGGGAGCACGAGGACGAGTCCCTGCGGGATGTAGAGTTGACCACTACCACGGTGGAGAACTGGGACTCCTATGACACCGTCTTCATCGGCTATCCCATCTGGTGGGGCATTGCCGCCTGGCCGGTGGACAGCTTCGTGGAGGCCAACGATTTTACCGGTAAGACAGTCATCCCCTTCTGCACCTCTTCCAGCTCCGGCTTGGGGGAGAGCGGGGAGCTGCTGGCCGGCCTGGCCGGCACCGGTGACTGGCAGGAGGGGCAGCGCTTCCGCTCCAGCGCCAGCCAAGCGGATGTGACCGAGTGGGTGGACGGCCTGGGCCTGTCCGCATAAGAGCGAAAAACGGCAGGGGCCGGGGCAGAGGATCCGGCTCCTGCCGGCCTATAAATCTACGAGCAGAAAGGAACGAGAGAAATGCCCAAAAAAATTCTAATCCTGTCCGCCAGCCCCCGGAAGGGCGGCAATTCAGACCTGCTGTGCGGCCAATTTGCCAAAGGCGCGGAAGAAGCCGGGCACCAAGTGGAGAAGATCCGGGTACAGGAGAAGAAGATCGCCCCCTGCCTGGCCTGTTACGGCTGCCGGGGCACCGGCGTCTGCGTCCAGAAGGACGATATGGCCGCCGTTCTGGAGAAAATGGTGGAGGCCGATGTGCTGGTGCTGGCCACTCCGGTGTATTTTTACTCTATGGACGGCCAGCTCAAGACTCTTATCGACCGGACCCTGCCCCGGTACACGGAGATCCGGGATAAGGAGATCTACCTCATCGCCACTGCCGCCGCGGGCAGGGGGGCCATGGAGCGCACGATCGACTCCATGCGCGGCTTCACCGACTGTCTGCCCGGCGCCCAGGTGAAGGGCGTGATCTACGGCTCCGGCGTATATCAGAAGGGCGAAGTGCTGGAGACCCGGGCCGCCCACGAGGCCTATCAGGCGGGAAAGCGGGCTTGAAATCTGGAAGAAAGAAGGCTGACCTGCCCCCATGGCGGAATTCAGCGAGAAAGAATTATTTGAAACCGTCCCGGTTCCCCAGGCAGTAGCGACCTTGGCCATTCCCACGGTGATCAGCCAGGTGGTGACTATGATCTATAACCTGGCTGACACCTTTTTTATTGGGCAGACCGGGAATCCCTACATGGTGGCGGCGGTTTCCCTGGTATCACCCTGGTTTAATCTGCTTACCGCCCTTGGAAACCTCTTCGGCCTGGGGGGCAGCAGCCTGATCTCCCGTATGCTTGGGGTAAAGCGGGAGGACGAGATCCGCTATGTCTCCGCCTTCAGTATCTGGGCGGGGGCAGTGGTCACCGCCTGTTTTTCTCTGGCCAGCTTTTTGGCCCGGGAACCCCTGCTCACCTTTTTGGGGGCCAGTGCGGACAATTACCGCTATGCAGAGGACTACCTGCTCTGGGTGGTGGTGATTGGCGGCGTGCCCACCATGGTGAGCCTGGCCCTGGGACACCTTCTGCGCAGCGAGGGCCATGCCCGGGAGGCCAGTGCGGGCATGATGTTTGGCGGCATCCTGAATGTGATTCTGGACCCGGTTCTGATTTTCGGCTTTCACCTGGATGTGGCTGGGGCGGCCATCGCAACGGCCTTCTCCAATGCCGCGTCGGTGGTGTTTTTCGCGGCGGCGTATCTCCGGCTGCGTGGGCGCACGGCGATGTCCTTCCGGCCCCGGTATTTCACCTTTCGGTATGTGGGCCCCATCTTCTCGGTGGGACTGGCCTCCGCTCTAGCCACCGCCCTGGGCAATGCCTCCAACATGGTGATGGTCCATCTGGCCTCCGCCTACGGGGACATCCCGGTGGCCGCCTACGGCATTGTCAAGCGCATCGACCAGTTCCCCCTGAATGTATCCATGGGCCTTTGCCAGGGCTTTATGCCCCTGGTAGGCTACAACTATGCCTCAGGGAATTATAAACGGATGCGTGCGGTGTCCTACTTCTCCTGGAAAGTGGCGCTGATCTTCTCCGCCTGCTGCGTGGCCTGCTTCGCGGCCTTCGCACCCCAAATCCTCCACCTGTTCATCCCGGAGGCGGAGACCAGCGCCCTGGGGGCCGCCTTTCTGCGCATCGCCTGCCTGGCGGTGCCGCTGACGGCGGTCAATTTCCTCATCAGTTACACCCTTCAGGCCATGGGCAAGGGGGTGCGGTCCGCCGTCCTCACCTCCTGCCGTCAGGGGCTGCTGAATATTCCCCTGCTGATCCTCATGGATTTGACGGTGGGCCTCTACGGGATGATCTGGACCCAGCTGGTGGTGGAGGTCATTATGCTCCCGGTCTCCTTTGGGATGTACCGGGCTACGTTCCGCCACTTGTCTGCCAATACCGCAGTACGTGTCTGAAAAATAAACGAGGTAGCATGATGAAAGTGCTTTTGATAAATGGGAGCCCCCATCAGACAGGAAGTACGAATGAAGCTGTGTGGGAAGTCGGAAAAGCCCTGGAGGATGAAGAAATTGACACGGGCGCATTTTGGAGCGGCAATCATCCGCTGGCTGGCTGTATAGGCTGTGGATTCTGCGTGAAGGCGGGCCGTTGCTGCTATGGCGACCGCGTTAACATGTTTTTAGAAACCGCCAAGGACTACGACGGATTTGTATTTGGGACGCCAGTCCACTTCGCCACAGCGGCGGCCTCTATGCTGGGATTTCTGAGTCGGGCATTTTTTACCGATCGCTGTACGGGGTGACCGCGCAGCGGTGACCGCCCAGGACCCGGCTGCTCTGAATGCTTTGGAGCAGGCCTATCCGGAACAGAGCCTTCTTCGTCTGGATCTGAGCGGCCGGGCCAGTATGGAACAGGCGGTGCGGGAAACAGTCCGGCACTTTGGCGCCATAGACGTGCTGGTGAACAACGCCGGCCATGGCTATCGGGCGGCCATAGAGGAGAGTGAAGCAGCGGCTGTGGATGAGCTCTTCCGGACCGCCCTGCAGGTGGTCCAGGACTGGGCGGAAACGAGCTGCCAGTCGGATTTTTGAGCGCATCACAGTTTCCCGTTCCCTTTTCACGACAGATGATTCCAGTTTCGTAAGAAAGGATGTTTTGTATGGAATTTGCAACCTTGAACAACGGCGTAAAGATGCCCATGGCGGGTATCGGCACGTTCCTGCTGGCCCCGGACGAGGCGGAGGCCTCTGTTCTCAGCGCCCTGGGGTGCGGCTACCGCCTTCTCGACACGGCCAACGCCTATCTGAATGAAAAGGCCGTAGGCCGGGCCATGAGGAGGTCCGGCATTCCCCGGGAAGAGATCTTCCTGGAGACCAAGCTGTGGCCCGCCTTCTATGAGCAGGCGGATGCGGTGGACAAGACCCTTCATCGCCTAGACACCGGCTATATCGACTTGCTGCTCATCCATCAGCCCGCAGGAAACTACGCAGCCGGGTACAAGCTCATGGAGAAGGCCTACCAGGAGGGCAAAGTGCGGGCCATCGGCCTGTCCAACTGTACCTCTGCCCAGATTCAGGAGATCCTGGACACCTGCACGGTGAAGCCCGCCGTCCTTCAGACGGAAGTCCACCCCTATTCCCAGGAGAAGGATCTCAAGAAGTTCCTGGCCAAGGAGGGCATGGTCATCCAGGCCTGGTATCCCCTGGGCCACGGGGACAAGGCCCTGATTCAGGAACCCCTGTTTGCAGAGCTTGGCAAAAAGTACGGTAAGAGCAGCGCCCAGATTATCCTCCGCTGGCACGTCCAGGCGGGCAACATCGTCATCCCCGGCTCCAAAAATCCGGAGCACATCAAGGCCAACCTGGACCTGTTCGACTTCGCCCTCACCCAAGAGGAGATGGCCGGGATCTCTGCCCTGGATCAGCAGAAACGGTACTACCACAGCACGCCGGAGATGCTGAAGAAGTACGCCGAGATGGTCCCCCCGGTGGACGGGCAGAAATAAAGGGGGAGAAGGTGTTTTTTATGGATTATGTGACCTTGAATAACGGTGTGAACATGCCTCAATTGGGCTTTGGCGTATACCAGATCAAGGACCCGGCAGAGTGCGAACGGGCCGTGCGGGACGCCATCGACGTGGGCTACCGGCTCATCGACACAGCCGCCTCCTACGGCAACGAGGAGGCGGTGGGCAAGGCGGTGCGGGAGTGCGGTCTCCCCCGGGAGGAGCTGTTCATCACCACCAAGCTGTGGATCTCCGACGCCAGCTATGAGGGGGCCAAGCGGGGCTTTCAGGCCTCCATGGGCCGGCTGGGTCTGGATTACCTGGACCTGTATCTGATCCACCAGCCCCTGGGCGACTACTACGGGGCCTGGCGGGCTATGACGGAGCTCTGTAAGGAGGGCCGCATCCGGGCCATCGGCGTGTGCAGCTTTTACCCGGACCGGCTGGCCGACCTGATCGCCTTCAACGAGATGCCTCCCGCTGTGAATCAGGTGGAGTGCAATGTGTTCTTCCAGCAGCACGAGGCCCAGAAGTATATGCAGTCCAAGGGCGTGCAGATGGAGAGCTGGGCTCCTTTCGCCGAGGGACACAACGGCCTGTTCCATAACGAGACTCTGACGGCCATCGGCGAAAAATACGGCAAGAGCGCAGCCCAGGTGGTGCTGCGCTGGCAGCTCCAGCGGGGCATTGCCTGCATCCCCAAGAGTACGAAAAAGGCGCGCATGGAACAGAACTTTGACGTGTTCGATTTCGCCCTTTCCCAGGCGGATATGGACGCCATCGCCGCCCTGGATACCGGGAAGAGCTCCTTCTTCGACCACCGCGATCCATCGGTTGTGGAGATGCTGGCTGGCCTTGTGCGGAAGGTTTGACCCCATACATGGAACTTGGTAAGGAGGTTTCCTCTATGAAAATCCGCAAGCGAACTGGGGCTATCTTACTGGCCCTGGTCTTGACGCTCAGTCTCAGCATCACGGCCTTTGCCGCCGTGGAGGACACGGGCTTTTCCGACGTGGCCGCAGATGCCTGGTATGCCGGGGCAGTGGCCTATGTCCGGGAGAACGGCCTGATGAGCGGCACCTCTGAGACCGCGTTTTCCCCCGATGGAACGATGACCCGGGGGATGCTGGTTACGACCTTATACCGCATGGCCGGTTCTCCCTCTCTGGAGAATGAAACTCTGGGCGATCCCTTTTCCGATGTGCCGGACGGCGCCTGGTATGCCAGCGGGGTCTACTGGGCCCGGCTGACCGGCGTGGTCAGCGGCTACTCCGACGGGCAGTTTGGCCCCAATGACCCGGTGAGCCGGGAACAGATTGCGGCCATCCTCTGGAGGTATGCCGGCAGCCCCGCGGCGGAAGCTGGTACGGACTTTGCCGACGAGGGCAGCATCTCCGATTATGCCGCCCAGGCGGTGGACTGGGCCCGGGCCAATGGGATCGTGAGCGGTGTGGATGGCAACCGTTTCCTGCCCCAGGACAGCGCCACCCGCGCCCAAGTGGCCGCAATCCTGCAGAACTATCTGACCATGGAGCGGCCCACAGAACCTGAGGTCCCGGCGGAGGGGAGCCGGGTGCTGGTGGCCTACTTCTCCGCCACCGGCAACACAGAGCGGGTCGCAAACCAGATCGCAGAGGCCGCCCGCGGCGACCTGTTCGAGATCACACCCGCCGATCCCTACACCTCCGATGACCTGAACTGGACCGACGAGGACAGCCGGGTGGTATATGAGTACGAAAACCCGGATGCGCGGGATACGGAACTGGTCACTGATACCCCGGAGAACTGGGATGATTATGATGTGGTATTCATCGGCTACCCCATCTGGTGGTATGACGCCGCATGGCCGGTGGAGGGCTTTGTGGAGGCCAATGACTTCACCGGCAAGACGGTGATCCCCTTCTGCACCTCCTCCAGCTCCGGCCTGGGAGAGAGCGGGCAGCGGCTTGCAGAGCTGGCTGGAACCGGAAACTGGCAGGAGGGGCAGCGGTTTCCCTCCGGCGCTACCCAGGCCGATGTGGAGGGGTGGCTGGACACACTGGATCTGTAATAAATCAGGACGGGCTTACTATGGCAGGCACCTCTCCGAAGGGCGGGGCCTGAGAAAGGAAGATTTTTATGGAAAACTTTGTATATGAATACCCGGCCAAGGTTTATTTTGGCAAGGGTGCGGCGGCAGCCCATCTGCCCGGCATCCTGGCGGCCTATGGCCCCAACGTCCTTCTCGCCTATGGCGGCGGCTCCATCAAGAAAAACGGCGTCTATGAGGAGATCACCGGCATTTTGAACGCAGCGGGCAAACAGATCACTGAGTTTACCGAGATCATGTCCAATCCCACCTGGGCCAAGGTACAGGAGGGGGCCAGGCTGGCCCGGGAAAACAGGATCGACCTCGTGCTGGCCGTGGGCGGCGGCAGCGTAGTGGACTGCTGCAAGATCGTCTGCGCCCAGGCGGTCACCGACGAGAATCTGTGGGAGGTGGAGAGGGTCCAGCACAAAGCGCCCTCCAAGGCGCCCATCCCCCTGGGGGCAGTGGTCACCGCCTCGGGCACCGGGGCGGAGATGAACGGCGGGGCCGTTATTACCAATGAGGATTCCAAGATCAAGGGCGGCATGTTCGCCGCCGCACCCCGGTTTGCCATTCTGGATCCGGAATACACCATGAGCCTGCCCCGGATGCAGGTGCTCTCCGGCGCCTTTGACACCCTGAGCCACGCTATGGAGACTTACTTCGGCCGCTCCGACCGGGACAACGTGTCCGACGAGGTGGCGTTGGCCATCATGCACAGCACCGTAGTCAACATGCGGACGCTTTTGAAGGACATCAACGACTACACCGCCCGCAGCAACCTCATGTGGACCTCTGCCATGGCGGAGAACGGCATCCTGAAGGTGGGCCGGGTCACTGACTTTGAGTGCCACCAGATGGAGCACCAGCTGGGGGCCTATACCGACTGCAACCACGGCCAAGGGCTGGCGGTGCTCCACCCCGCCTACTACCGGCACATTGTGAAGGACGCCCCAGAGAAGTTCGCCCGCCTGGGCCGGGCGGTCTTCGAGGTAGAGGGGGCCGAGGCCGCGGTGGACGCTTTGGCCGGCTTTATTAAGGAATGCGGCCTGCCCACCAAGCTGACTGAGCTCCACTCCAAGGTGGAGATCACACCTGAACTGCTCCGTCAGGTGGCGGACAGCGTCAATCTCCTGCCCAACGGGCCCCGGCAGCTCACCCACGACGAGGTGTATGAAATTTTCATGGAGTGCATGTAATACAGAACAGAAACGCGATCCTGCCGGGGACTTCTGCGGGATCGCGTTTTTGATTCATCAAAGATCGGCTTCTAATGGCAGACAGAGGTGGGCGATAGTTGGAGGATGGTGTATGGATCCCTGCTAGCTGATTATACAGACCGCGATCATCCTCATGGCAGCAGTTAAGATTACAAACAGAATGATTTGTTTCATACTGGGCCAGGGTTCCGACAAATGCGCGGTCTTGAGCGCTGGGCTGTTTATAACCATAGCACATATCGCCCGCACTGCCAAAGAGGCGGAGAGGTTTCTCCGCTGTGTGTCCTCTCTGGGCACCGCCGGCATAGGAGTCATGGCCCGTCTGGCTAAGGAGGCCAACCCGAACCTCCCCTATGCCGTGGGCTGACATGGTTTTGTAATCTTTTCAAGAAATAAAACCCCTGGTTGAACCAGGGGTAAATAAAAAGCCTTGGAAAAGAAAACCTCTATGCTACAATCAAGGTGGTTTGGGAGCCGCATCACGAAAGAGCAGGGGGTACGCAAGTGAAAAATGTAGAAAAGCATACAGCTCACTCCGGCTACCGGTGTGAATACCATTGGTTTACTCGTGATTTCCACTGGCTTTAAACTAGAGAGTCTAAAAATGGGGAAAGGGGGTTTACACCTGGATGGAGAAATGGTATAATACACCAAACTTCGCTGACGCGGAAGGGGACAGCCCTGACGGGAAAGGGATGCAGACAGGAGAGGGCCGTACAGGCCCTTTTGTTTGCGCACCCTGTTCCGGGTGCGCTTTTTTGCGCCGGAGAGAAAAGGAGGAGCGCCAATGGAAGAGACGCGGGTGGCCCTGCTGGGCATTGTGGTGGAGAACCCGGAGGCGGTGGAGCCGCTGAACCGGTTGCTGCACCAGTACAAGGAGTATATCATCGGGCGGATGGGACTGCCCTACCGGAAGCGGGGGGTCAATATCATCAGCATTGTATTGGACGCGCCGGGGGACGCCATCAGCAGCCTGGCGGGGAAGGTGGGGATGCTCCCCGGAGTGACTGCCAAGGCCGTCTATTCAAAACTGCCGGAGCATCCGGATGCGGGCGCTGATTGACCGGCTGGAGCAGGAGGGGACCCTGAGCCGGGAGGAGTGGATCGCGCTGCTGGAGGGCCGCAGTGAGGAACTGGCCCAGTACCTCTTTGCGCGGGCCCGGGCGGCGCGCCGGCGGTACTACGGGGACGACGTGTACATCCGGGGCCTGATCGAGTTCACCAACTGCTGCAAGAACGACTGTTACTACTGCGGCTTGCGCCGCTCCAACCGGCGCGTGGAGCGCTACCGGCTCACGGAGGAGGAGATCCTCGCCTGCTGCCGGGAGGGGTACGCCCTGGGCTACCGCACCTTTGTGCTCCAGGGGGGCGAGGACCCGGCTTGGACGCCGGAACGGCTGGCCCGTCTGGTTTCCGCCATCAAAGGGGAGTACCCGGACTGCGCCGTGACCCTCTCGGTGGGGGAACATCCCAGGGAGGTCTATCAGCTCTGGTTCGACGCGGGAGCCGACCGCTATCTGCTCCGCCACGAGACAGCCAATGGCGCCCACTACCGCTCCCTCCACCCGCCGGAGATGTCCCCGGAGAACCGGAAGCGCTGCCTCTGGGATTTAAAGGAAATCGGCTATCAGGTGGGCTGCGGCATGATGGTGGGCTCGCCGGGGCAGACGGCGGAGCACCTGGCGGAGGATATGGCCTTCCTGCGGGCCCTGGAGCCGGATATGGTGGGCATCGGGCCCTTCATCCCCCAGCGCGACACCCCCTTCCGGGATCGGCCGGCGGGGAGCCTGGAGCTGACCCTCTTTCTGCTGGGGCTCATCCGGCTCATGCTGCCCGACGTGCTCCTGCCCGCCACCACGGCCCTTGGCACCATCCACCCCAGGGGACGGGAGCTGGGCATATTAGCGGGGGCCAACGTGTGTATGCCCAATCTGTCCCCGCCGGGCGTGCGGGAAAAATACGCCCTCTATGACAATAAGCTCTGCACGGGAGACGAGTCGGCCCAGAACCTGCGGGACCTGGAGCGGCGGCTGGCATCCGCCGGCTGCCGCGTGTCCGTCCACCGTGGAGACCATAAAACACGCTGACGGGGAAGCGAAGGCTGACCCGAAAGGAAGGAAGGAATTGCACATGTACGATCCGAAGTCCATGAAAGCCGAGGAATTTATTGACCACCAGGAGATTCTGGAGAGCCTGGCCTATGCCGACGCCCATAAGAATGACCGGGCCCTCATCGACGCCATTTTGGACAAGGCCCGGGCCCGCAAAGGTCTGAGCCACCGGGAGGCCTCGGTTCTCCTGGCCTGCGAGCTGGAGGACAAGAACCAGGAGGTCTACGCCCTGGCTGAGCAGATCAAAAAGGACTTTTACGGCAACCGCATCGTCCTTTTCGCCCCGCTGTATCTCTCCAATTACTGCGTCAACGGCTGCCTCTACTGCCCCTACCACGCCAAAAACAAGCACATCGCCCGGAAAAAGCTTACCCAGGATGAGATCCGCGCGGAGGTCATCGCCCTCCAGGACATGGGCCATAAGCGCCTGGCCCTGGAGACTGGCGAGGACCCGGTGAACAGCCCCCTGGAGTACGTGCTGGAGTCCATCCAGACCATCTATTCCATCAAGCATAAGAATGGCGCCATCCGCCGGGTGAACGTGAACATCGCCGCCACCACGGTGGAGAACTATAAAAAGCTCAAGGATGCGGGCATCGGCACCTACATTCTCTTCCAGGAGACCTATCACAAGGAGTCCTACGAGCGCCTGCACCCCACCGGGCCCAAGAGCAACTACGCCTACCACACCGAGGCCCACGACCGGGCCATGCAGGGGGGCATCGACGACGTGGGCCTGGGGGTCCTCTTCGGCCTGGAGCTCTACCGGTATGAGTTCGCCGGCCTGCTCATGCACGCCGAGCACCTGGAGGCGGTCTTCGGCGTGGGGCCCCACACCATCTCGGTGCCCCGGGTGTGCCCGGCCGACGACATCGACCCGGGCGAGTTCGACAACGGCATCTCGGACGACATCTTCGCCAAGATTGTGGCCTGTATCCGCATCGCCGTGCCCTACACCGGCATGATCATTTCCACCCGGGAGAGCCAGAAGGTCCGGGAGCGGGTCCTCCACCTGGGCATCTCTCAGATCTCCGGCGGCTCCCGCACCAGCGTAGGCGGCTATGTGGAGGAGGAGAAGCCGGAGGACAACTCCGCCCAATTCGACGTCTCTGACCACCGCACGCTGGACGAGGTGGTGCGCTGGCTCATGGAGATGGACTATGTGCCCTCCTTCTGCACCGCCTGTTACCGGGAGGGCCGCACCGGCGACCGCTTCATGTCCCTGTGCAAGGCCGGCCAGATCCAGAACTGCTGCCTGCCAAACGCCCTGATGACGTTAAAAGAGTATCTGGAGGACTACGCCTCCCCGGAGACCCGGGCGGTGGGGGAGAAGGTCATCGCCGCCAACATCCCCGACGTCACCAATCCCAAGGCCCGGCAGGTGCTCATCGACCGCCTGGAGAAAATCACCCAGGGCGAGCGGGATTTCCGCTTCTAAGGGGGCGCGCCATGAGCGGTATGAACCAGACCCCCGCAGGCGAGCGGGTCCACATCGCCTTCTTCGGCCGGCGGAACGTGGGCAAGTCCAGCCTGGTCAACGCCTTTACCGGCCAGAAGCTCTCCATTGTCTCCGACGTGAAGGGCACCACCACCGACCCGGTATCCAAGGCCATGGAGCTGCTTCCCCTGGGGCCGGTGCAGATCATCGACACCCCCGGTATCGACGACGAGGGGGCTCTGGGGGCGTTGCGGGTGCAGCGGACCCGGCAGGTGCTGGGCAAGACCGACCTGGCCATTCTGGTAGCGGACGCCTCCGCCGGCCTCACCCCGGTGGAGGAGGAGCTTCTGGCCCTCATCCGCAGCCGGGGGATCCCCTGCCTGCTGGCTTGGAACAAGTGCGACCTGCTGCCCCAGACGCCGGAGGAGACGGCGGAGGCCATCTGGGTCAGCGCGGAGCGGGGCATCCACATCCGGGCGCTCAAGGAGCGGGCCGCCTGCATGGCCGCCGGCCAGGAGAACCCCCGCAAGCTCATCTCCGACCTGCTCCAGCCGGGGGACGGGGTGGTGCTGGTCATCCCCATTGACTCGGCCGCCCCCAAGGGCCGGCTCATCCTCCCACAGCAGCAGACCATCCGGGACGCTCTGGAGGCGGGGGCGCTGCCCCTGTGCTGCTGCCCGGAGGAGCTGCCCCGGGCCCTGGAGGCGCTTTCCCGGCCGCCCCGCCTGGTAGTGACTGACAGCCAGGCCTTCGCCCAGGTGAGCCGGATGGTGCCGGACGAAGTGCCGCTCACCTCCTTCTCCATTCTCATGGCCCGCTACAAGGGGAATCTGCCGCTGACGGTGGCGGGGGCGGCGGCGGTGGACAGCTTGAAGGACGGGGACCGGGTGCTCATTGCCGAGGGCTGCACCCACCACCGCCAGTGCGACGACATCGGCACCGTCAAGCTCCCAAACTGGATCCGCCGCCACACCGGCGCCGCGCCGGAATTCCGCTTTACCTCCGGCGTGGAGTTCCCGGAGGACCTCTCCGGGTTCCGGCTGGTGGTCCACTGCGGGGCCTGCATGCTCAACGAACGGGAGGTCCGGCGGCGGATGGCCGCCGCCCAGGCCCAGGGGGTGCCGGTGACCAATTACGGCATCCTTATCGCCTACCTCAATGGAATTTTGAAGCGGACGCTGGCTCCCTTCCCCGGTCTGGCCGGGCTGCTGAAGGGCTGAGCCGGCCCGGAGCGGAACTGCAACGGAGGACGCGCAGGGCGCGTCCTCCGTTTTAGATGCCCAGGGACTGCCGGGGACAGATCCTGCCCAAGGGCCGCTTTTGAGCACAAATGCTGGGAAATTTTTTGAAATAGTCCTTCTGGCTGGGACGTTTTTGGATTTTTTTCCATCTTTCTTCGTGGAGCTGGCAAGGAAATTTCCTTTAATTTCTACACCAGATAGACGTTTAAACGTTGACTTTTCCGGCAATTTGCACTATTCTATCCTATATAGCTTGTTGATTCTCGACGATACAAGCAAGGAGGACTGAACTATGGTTACCATTCAAGGCAAGGGCGTCTCTACCGGTGTGGCAATTGGCCCGCTCTACTTTTACCGCCGTGTCAGCGGAAATATCCGCCGTTATACGGTGGAAGACACGGAGGCCGAGTGGCGGCGCTTTAAGGAAGCTCAGGGCACGGCCATTGAGCAGCTGGGGGCGCTGGCAGAGAAGGCCCGGGAAGAGGCCGGCGACGATGCGGCCCTCCTTTTTGAGACCCACCAGATGATGGCCGAGGACCTGGACTTTGAGGAGGCTATCCAGGACCTCATCAAGGAGCAGGCGCTCAACGCGGAGGCGGCGGTTACCGATACTTCGGTCCAGTTTGCCGAGATGTTCGCCAACATGGATGACGAATACATGCAGGCCCGGGCTGCCGATGTCAAGGACGTGTCCCGGCGGATCCTCTCCATCCTCCAGGGCGCTCAGGAGGGGGGGATCGACAGCCCCGTGCCCGTCATCCTGGCTGCCGATGACCTGGCTCCCAGCGAGACCGTGCAGCTGGACAAGAGCAAGATCCTGGGTTTTGTCACCGCGGGGGGCTCCAGCTCCAGCCACACCGCCATCCTGGCCCGCACGATGGGCATCCCCGCCATCATCGGCGTGGGGGACGCCCTCAAGCCCGAGATGGAGGGCCGGGAGGTCATTCTGGACGGCGGCACCGGCGAGGTGGTAGTGGAGGCTGACGCCCTGGTCCGGGACGCCATGCTCAAAAAGCGCGAGGAGCAGCTGGAGCTCAAGCGGCTGTTGGAGTCCCTGAAGGGACAGGAGAACGTGACCCTGGACGGCCAGAAGGTGAAGGTCTACTGCAACATCGGCAGCCCCGACGACATCGCCGCAGTGAAGAACAACGACGGCGGCGGCGTGGGCCTGTTCCGCAGCGAGTTCCTCTACCTCAAGTGCGACGACTACCCCGATGAGGAGACCCAGTTCCAGGCCTACCGGGAGGCCCTCTCCGCCATGGAGGGGAAGATGGTCATCATCCGCACCCTGGACATCGGCGCGGACAAGCAGATCGAGTACTTCCACCTGGACAAAGAGGAGAACCCGGCCATGGGCATGCGGGCCCTGCGCATCTGCCTGACCCGGCCCGAGATCTTCCGCACCCAGCTGCGGGCCCTCTACCGGGCCAGCGCCTATGGCAAGCTGGGGATCATGTTCCCCATGGTCACGAGTCTGTGGGAGGTCCAGGAGTGTAAGCGGGCCTGCCAGGCCGTGGTCCAGGAGCTCAAAGATGAGGGAATCCCCTACGATCAGGATGTGCAGATCGGCATCATGGTCGAGACCCCGGCGGCCGTCACCATGAGCGACCAGCTGGCCCGGTATGTGGACTTCTTCAGCATTGGCACCAACGATCTGACGCAGTACACCCTGGCCTGCGACCGGCAGAGCAGCGTGCTGGGCAAGTTTTTCGATCCCCACCATCCGGCGGTCCTGCGGGCCATTAAGACGGTGACGGACAACGCCCACCGGTATGGCAAGTGGGTGGGCATCTGCGGCGAGCTGGCCGCCGATCTGGAGATGACCGAGACTTTCCTGGCCATCGGCGTGGACGAGCTCAGCGTCAGCCCCAGCGCGGTCCTGCCCCTGCGCAACGCCATCCGCAAGACTGATGTGAGCAAGATCCGCAAATCGGTCATGGCCGACTTGCTCTTCCCCTAATCGAGCCGACAGTTCCCGCGTTCCCGGGCGGTACAGCTTGTGCTGTGCCGCCCTTTTTTGCCGCTCGATAGCTGACCGCCTGTGAAAAAGGTTGGCGGATCAGGGCGGATTATGGTATCATGACTATTATAGCACGCTGGGCGGCGGCTCAGGTGCGTGAAAAAACAAGGTATGTTTGGCAGGCCCAAACGAAGTTCGCAGAGCGGCAGTGTTGGTACATCAGAGCGGTGGGCGGCGCAGACATCAGAATAAGGAGGCTCAGTTTGTTATGAAGGAGCGGAACGAAGAGAAGAAAAAAGGCCGGTTCTCCCTCTTTAAAATCTACATGACCGGGAAGGTGGCCGGCGCGGCCGCGGGCATCGCGGTGGTGGCCGTGGTGATCGCGGCGGTGGCTATCGGCCTGCGGAGCACACACTCCTCCGAACATCAGGCCACCCGGATCGGCTTTGAGGACATCGGTGAGCTGGCCACCCAGTCGGCCTACTGTACTGAAGTCAATGTGACGGAGGCGTCCCGGGAGCTCTTCGGCCTGACGATCCCGTTCACCCAGAGCAAGTATATCTACAGCTACGACGTGGTCATCAAGGCGGGCTTCGACTTTGGGGACATCCAGTGGAGCGTACAGGACCATGTCATTGAAGTGCGCCTGCCCGAGGTGCGGGTACTGAGCAACGAGATCGACCTGGACTCCTTCCAGGTCTACCACGAGGAGGAGAGCATCTTCCGCCCTATCACCCTGGAGGAGAACAACGAGGCCATGACCCGGCTGCGGGCGGCGGCCCAGGAAAATGCCATTGCCAACGGCCTGTTTGAGAATGCCCGGGACAACGCTGAGGCGATCCTGACCGGATTCTTCGGCGGCGTCTATGACTTGGAGGAATACGAGCTGCGCTTCGTGGAGAACGCATGATGGGGAGGGGAAAGGCGGAATGAAAAAGGTCCTGATTGCCTTGGCCGTTGTGGCAGCGGCGATTGTGCTGTTTTATGTGGGACTGTTCCTGACGGCCTGAGGGCCGGGCGGAGCGGACGTGGGGAGTGCACAGCGCTCCCCACGCTTTCGTCTAAGTAAGTATCTGACGAAGAGATCAGTACTTGAATCTGCTTGCTGGGAGGGGTATGATAAACACAAAAACGGCCGCCTCCGGCGGCCCGATACACCAGGGAGGTTTTTGTCATGAAAAAGGATCTGGGTGTCAAGCCCTATGTGTACCCCATGCCTGTGCTGATGATTGCGACGTACAATGCCGACGGGACGGTGGATGTGATGAACATGGCCTGGGGCGGCGTATGCGCGGAGAATATGGTGGCCCTGAATCTTGACGAGGATCACAAGACCAGCCAGAACATCAAGGAGCGTGGGGCCTTTACCCTGAGCGTGGCTGACGTGGCCCACCTGGACGAGGCCGACTTTTTCGGCATTGCCACTGGCAACAAAATGGCCGATAAGTTCGAGCGCAGCGGCCTGCACGCGGTTAAGAGCACCCGGGTGGACGCCCCCGTGGTAGAGGAGTTCCCCCTGACCCTGGAGTGCAAGGTGGCTGAGCTCCAGCATACCAGCTATGGATTCCGGGTGCTGGGCGAGATCGTCAATGTCCTGGCCGAGGAGTCGGTGCTGGATGAGAAGGGGAACGTAGACGCGGCTAAGCTGGACGCCTTTGCCTTTGATCAGTTCCGCAGCGGCTATTACCGCATGGGCGAGAAGGTGGGCCAGGCATGGAACAGCGGTGCGAAATTTATGAAGAAATAGGCTATAGTGAGAACCGTGGGCCGGAGCATGCCGCTCCGGCCCACGGTTTATTTTTCCTTAATCAGCTTGTTGAGCTCTTCCATAAAGGTGCTCACGTCCTTGAATTGCCGGTAGACGGAGGCAAAGCGTACATAGGCCACCTCATCCACGTGCTTGAGCCGCTCCATCACCATCTCGCCGATGCGGGTGGTGGGGACCTCCCGGTCCATCTGGGTCTGAAGGGACTGCTCGATCTCGTTGGCGATGGACTGTAGGGCGTCCAACGGCACCGGGCGTTTTTCACAGGCCCGCACCATGCCGCCCAGGACCTTGCCCTTGTCAAAGGTCTGGCGGCTGCCGTCCTTTTTGATGACCACCAGAGGGAGGCTCTCCATAGTCTCGTAGGTGGTGAAGCGTTTATGGCAAACCAGGCACTCCCGGCGGCGGCGGATGCTGGTGCCCTCATCGGAGGGCCGGGAATCCACCACCCGGCTCTCGGGGTTCGAGCAATAGGGACATTTCATACGATGGAACCTCCTGGTCAATACGGGGCGCGGCCCCTGTGCCATCTCTGTGAGCGGGCCGTCCGTTATCCGCACCCATTATAGCACGGGACAGACATTTTTTGTACTATTATTTTTCCAGTTTCCGTATGGCCGGCAGGGAGAGCGGTTACAATATCCCTGCAAGGGAGGTGATACCATGCAAAATCACTACGAGGACCTGAACAAGACCAACAAGTCCAAGAACCCCTCCGCGCAGGACAAGAAGCAGGGGGGCGCCCAGAATAAGAAGCAGGGCGGCGAGGCCCAGAACAAAAGCCAGCCTCAGAGCCAGTACTGAGCCCCGGCCCGGAAGGCAGACCGCAGCGGCGGCCCGCTTTCCGGGCCGCCTTTTTGCGGGTCCTTCCGCCGGCGAAAAAAAGAGGAAAAATTTTTGAAATTCATGCTTGACATTTTCCCGCTTTCTGTTATAATAAATCCTGCGCTCGGCGAGAGCGCGAAACAAAATAGCGGGTTTGTGTAAGGGTAGCACAGCAGACTCTGACTCTGTATGTGAGGGTTCGAATCCTTCACCCGCTGCCAAAGAGGACGCCAGTCTTAAGACTGGCGTCCTCTTTTGATTTGGACGGCCGTCCTCACCGATCTCCGGAAAAAAAGCCGTCCGGCCTCTCCCAAAGAGAGGCCGGACAGCAGGAGAAAGGGAAAGAGGTCTTACGGAGTGGTCAAGCGGTTGCGGCTGCCGTGGTAGATGGGCTTCCACTCTACCTTTTTCACCAGGGCCGCAATGGAGATGGGCACATAGGTAAACATAAAGATGGGGAAGGTGAACATGTAGGCAACTTTCCGCAGCGGGGAGACATGGATCTGCTTCCACTCGGTCAGAGTCGTGATCAGGCCGAAGAGGAACAAGCCCAGATAGAAATTGACGATGGCCATGCTGAGAAACTCCAGCGTCACGTCGATGACCTGCTTGGCGATGTAGGGGGGTTCACTGAGGCAGGCAAACAGGATGATGGCGTTAAAGAGGAGGCCCACCAGGGTGAGGAACATGCCCGGCGCCACAGTCATGAGCATGTCATAACAGGAGAATCCCTTCCGTCCGCCCCGGAAGCAGTTCCGGATCAGGGAACAGCCATATTTCAGGTCCACCTGATAGAAGCCCTTGGACCAGCGCAGGCGCTGATCCCAGGATTGGCGGAAGGTAACGGGCTGCTCGTCGTAGATGACTGCCTTCTCACAGTAGCCGATGGTGCCGCCCTGGAGGGCGGTGCTGACGGAGAACTCAATATCCTCGGTGAGCAGATGATAGGGCCAGCCGTTGTTGGCGCGAATGACCTGGGCAGAGACCAGGAAGCCGGTGCCGGAGACATGGCAGCTGGCGCCCAGCTTCATGCGGGGGGCGTTGAGGAAACGGGCCTCCCGCAGGAACCAGAGCCCATACCCGGCGGAGATCCAGTTTTCACCGAAATTCTTGGAGTTGCGGTAACAGGTGATGGCGGCATAGTCGCCGCTGTCAAAGGTCTTGTTCATCTCGGCGACAAAATTGGAGTCCACATAATTGTCCGCATCAAAGATAAAATAGCCGTCATACGGATCCCGGCCCTCGGTGCGCAGGCGCCGGAACAGATAGTCCAGGGCGTACCCCTTCCCCACCTGGGAGCGGTTGAACCGCTGGTAGACGAAGGCGCCGGCGGACTTGGCCACCTGGGCGGTGTTGTCGGTGCAGTTGTCGGCCACGACGTAAATATCCAGCAGCTCGGCCGGGTAGCGCTGGGCTTTTAGACTTCGGATCAGGTCTGCGATGACGTTGGCCTCATTCCGGGCGGAGATCACCGCGGCAAAGCGGTGGAGCGTTTTCGCATCCGGCTCCGGCTTGCCCCGCTTGCGCTGGACCAGGCCCACCAGGAGGTAGACCAGCTGGTAGAAATAAGCCAGGGTCAGGACGACCGCAATGGCCAGGTTGAAACAGGTCACGAATCGAAGCATACTCTCATACCTCATTCCTAAGGGGAGACCCGCCCCTGAAATTGCTGTGTGGCTGTGGGAGATATGATAGCACCTTCTAAAAAGATTACAAGACCTTTTCAAAGTAATTAATAAAATGTTAATAAACTGTTTAGAAATCTGACGGAAACAATCGGAGATCCCAAGTAAATTTTCATTAATGATGCAGAAAAAAGGGAAAATGTGAACTTTTTTGTCTGAAACAGTCAATCTCGTTTTGCTGCTTGCGCGAGCCAGGCCTTTGCCTCCTCCACCAGCTCCATAAGCTTGAACTTGACCACATAGCCCTGGCCGTCCCCAATGATAAGGGCGGTTTGCTCCTCATCCAGGCCGGTCTGGGCGGCGGTCTGGTTCACGGTCTCCGACACAGAACCCAGGCACAGAGGGGGAAAGACCACGCACCACCAATTCTGCCCCTCGCCAGCGCCGATGGACAGGCGCAGCGCCGTGTAAGCCCCGGCGGGGAGCGCAAAATCCGAATAGGTGCGGGTGGGGAACCAGACGCCGTCCTCCAGGGAGGCGGTCACCGGATAGTCGTATCCGGCCGCCGCCACGGCGTCTGCCCCTGCCTGGGCCAGCTGTGGAAGCGCTTCCGCCAGCGCGGCCTGGGCCTGACCGGGGGTGGCGGAGTCCGGGATGAGACCCTGCGCTTCCGCCAGCACCGCGTCCCGGACCTGGAGCTTGAGGGCCTGGTCCTGGGGGCTGTCCGAGTTGGCCAGCACATGGAGACGGACCAGACGCCCGGCCAGGTCCTGCTGCTGCCGGTCCAGGACGGCGCCCAGCAGGGCGGCCAGGGCTACGCCCAGGAGCAGGGCGGCTTCCCAGCGGCGGAGTTTGTGGGTAAAAGAAGTGTGCTTCATCGTGTTCACCATCCGTATGTAATTCTTCTAGATTTTAAGAAAGGGGAGGCTCCCCCGTCTGCGTCTGGATCTATTGTGGCCCCTGCGGCGGCGGGCTAAACTGGATTTTGGGAAAAAATTGGAGGCAAGAGGCGCTGATCCCTTGCATTCCAGAAGGGGAGTGGTTATACTGTATACGAATATTGCGCGGCCTCCCGTCTGGGGACCGCTGAATGTTAAGGAGGATGCCTTATCATGGATCGGATTCCCTTGCCCCTGCTGCTGGACGGCGCGACGGGGAGCGAGCTGCTCCGCCGGGGAATGCCGGCCGGAGCGTGCACCGAGGCGTGGGTGCTGGAACACCCGGAGGCGCTGAAGGAGCTCCAGCGGGCCTATGTGGATGCGGGCGCGGGCGCGGTGTTGGCACCCACCTTTGGGGCGAACGCGGTCCGGCTGGAGGAGCAGGGTTTGACGGGCAAAGTGGAGGAGTACAACCGCCGCCTCGTGGCCCTTTCCCGGGATGCGGTGGGGGGACGGGCCCTGGTGGCCGGGGATCTGGGCCCCACGGGCAAGAGCATTCCGCCCTTCGGTGCATTCTCCTTTGAAATGCTGGAGGCGGTCTACATGGAGCAGGCCGCCGCGCTGGAGCGGGCGGGGGTGGACTTCTTTGTCATCGAGACCATGGTGAGCATGCCCGAGGCCCGCGCCGCCCTGCTGGCCGTGCGCAGCGTGTCCGACAAGCCGGCGGTGGTGACATTTACCTGCGATGAGAACGGCCGCACCCCCTCGGGCACCGATGTGCTGGCCGCTCTCATCGTCATGCAGGGCATGGGGGCGGCCGCCTTTGGCCTGAACTGCTGCGGCGGGCCGGAGGCGGTGGCGGAGCAGCTGCGCCGCCTGACCCCCTATGCCACCATCCCCCTGGCGGCCAAGCCCAGCGCCGGGATGCCGGAGCACGGGCCGGATGGACTGCGTTATCCCTGCCCGCCGGAGGATTTCGCCCGCTGGGTCCCGGAGTTTGCTGCAGCGGGGGCGCGGATCTTTGGCGGCTGCTGCGGCGCGGGGCCGGAGCACCTGGCCGCTCTGGCCAATGCGGTGAAGAAGGTGGACTTTTCCGCTTTCCCGCCGGTGGAACGGGACCCGGACGTGATCCCCTGCGCCAGCGAGACGGAAGCGCGCTTTATTACCCCGGATGTAGACGTGGGGGAGGAGATCGCGTGCTCCTCCGATCTGATGGAGGACATTCTGGAGGCCGAGGAGGAGTTTCCACAGGGTGCGCTGAAGATTGAAATTATGGAGGAGGACGACCTGGCCCTCTTCGCTGAGAATCAGTATGTGATCAAAGACCCTCTGTGCATCTCTACCGATGTGCCTGAGCTGCTGGAGGGGGCCCTGCGGGCGTTCCAGGGCCGGGCCTTCTGGGACGGCACCGAGGAGCTGGACAGCGCTTTCCTGGAGCGGATGCGGGACCGCTATGGGCTCATCCTTTTATAATAAGGAGAAGGCGCAAATGCATATCCGCCGCCGGGCTGGATAGCCTGACGGGAAAAAGCCTCTAAAAAGGCTGGAAAACAGCGTTTTTTTCCTTGACGGGGGAGAAGTCCTATGGTATAATCCAAAATTGCGCAGGCCGTTGCGGCCAAAGCAAAGACAGCCGGCAAGAGGGCCCGGAAGGAGGCACATGCGATGCTGGACGAGCTGAAAAAGGGACGCAGGGTCGTGGGTGCCAAGCAGACCAAGCGGGCCCTGGGCGATGGAAGCGCCCAGCGCATCTATCTGGCCATGGACGCCGATCCCCGCGTGGTGGGGCCGGTGGAGGCCATGGCCCAGGAGCGGGGCGTCGCCGTAGAGCGGGTGGAGCATATGAAAGAGCTCGGCTCCGCCTGCGGAATCGCGGTGGGCGCGGCGGTTGCCGCCCTGCTGCACTGAATCATTTGGTTTTAACGGAATAATCTTCGGATATTCTGTTAAAATAATAAAATCCAAGACTAGAAAGAAAGGAGGAACCACTTCATGCCTACTTTTAACCAGCTGGTCCGCAAGGGCCGCGAGCAGGCGAGCTACAAGTCCACTTCTCCTGCTATGCAGTACGGCCTGAATACCCTGAAGAACCGGGAGACCAACCTGCCTTCCCCCCAGAAGAGAGGTGTCTGCACCGCGGTGCGTACCGCCACTCCCAAGAAGCCCAACTCCGCGCTGCGTAAGATCGCCCGTGTGCGTCTGACCAACGGCTACGAGGTCACCGCCTATATCCCCGGCGTGGGCCACAACCTGCAGGAGCACTCTGTGGTCATGATCCGCGGCGGCCGTGTCAAGGACCTGCCCGGCGTGCGTTACCACATCATCCGCGGCACTCTGGATACCCAGGGCGTCAACGGCC
>CALXCU010000136.1 GCA_944386885.1 uncultured Oscillospiraceae bacterium
CTCATAACCCGGAGGTCGGAGGTTCAAATCCTCCTCCCGCAACCAGAAAGAACCCAGTGATTGCAAAGCTTTACAGCTTTGATCACTGGGTTTTCTTTGTCTCCGTGACCTCGAAAGCGGGACTTTAGCGGGACTTAGAGTTTATACCTTTTTGTTTATGCTGGGCAACGGATTGGAACTTCCTGAAAAGGCGGTAATATAGTAGAATTAGGGCCAGAAAGAACGCGCTGCACCTCCAAGTTTGATTTATTTGCTCCGGATCGAAGAGGAGATCCATTTTCATCTCCGCCGCTGCGGAAAATTGCAGTAGAAGCGTTCCTTTTCGCTAATCTTTTGAGTACATGGGCTGATAGGCCATCTCTTCTCTTCAGAAGGAAGACCGCTATGGAAGCGAATTTTATCCAAAATACCCTATTCAGAAGGTCATAGACGACCCAGCTTTCGGGAAGTACGGCCGCCTGTTCTTCCCCGTGGACGCATTTTATTACAGCACAGCGGCGAGACCATTTTTATGACATCTACGCCTAGGAAGAGAAGGCCATCGACCCGGCCCAAGGAGGACGCCGGCCTTTTCTTTTTCAAGGGGGAACTCAGAGCACATTTTGCCGTGTGCAATGCAGGCGGTGCCTTTGCCCTTATCTACCCGGCGCATCTACCGCCCGGAAACCCAAGCTATCGCCTTCCTCTTTGACCATGTAGGCGAGCTGGAGGTAGACACCAGCTGCTGCTCCCTCTAGGTCGGCTCGGCAGGGGGCTGCATAGCGGTGAAGCCTTTGGCGACGGGGGGCTGGATTCAAGATGCCGCCGCCTTCTGGGATCGACAGATGGACTAGTGCAGCTGTCGGTCCCCGTCAAAACTCAAAAGAACATGTTCATGCCAAATATTTATCTTGTCTATTCTGCTGAAATTTAAAGCGATTCTCTGTCAAAAACGTCAATTGACGGAATGCCTCGTTTCTCGTATCATAAAAGGCGTGGATTGTAACTCTCACGAGGCATTACCATTTGGGTGTTGTATACCCTGGTGTGTGCTTTGTGGGAGTTTTTGTTTTGTCTGAGGGGAGGGCGAGATCATGCTTGTGGTCAAAAAGATCAACAACAACGCCGCGCTCTGCCGGGATGGAGACCAGCGGGAGCTGGTTGCGTTCGGCCGGGGGATTGGTTTTCCGCCCACCCCCTATGAGCTGACCGACCTGAGCAAGGTCGACCGGACCTTTTACAATGTCAGCAGCCAGTATATCCCCATGATCAAGGATATCCCGGACCAGGTCATCCAGTTTACCGCCCGGGAGATGCTCGCGCTTCAGGACCAGCTCCCCTATGAGACCAGCTCCAACCTGATGCTGACCCTGGCCGACCATATCGCCTTTGCCATTGAGCGGTGCCGGCGGGGAATCTATGTGCGGATGCCCAATATCTACGAGCTGGAGCTGAACTACCCCGCCGAAGTCAAAATCGGCCGGCAGCTGGTGGAGGCTATCCAAAAAGAATTCAAGATCCGCCTTCCCAAGGGGGAAGTACAGGGTATCGCCATGCACCTAATCAACGCCCGAGACGGAGCGAAGGAGCAGCCGGCCCTGGACCTTGATGAGAAATATGAGGAAATCCTGGACCAGACTACCCGCATCATTGAGCGTGAAATGGGGTTTCAGGTCCGGCGGGACACCTTCAATTACGCACGCTTCGCCACCCACATGCAGTTTCTCCTCAAGCGGGCCTTTGAGCATAAACCCATTGACAGCAGCAATCTCCAGATGTATGCCTCCATGCGGGAGGAGTACCCGGAGGTCTCCGCCTGCGTGGATCAGATCAGCCGCTATTACCGGACGGCCTGGTCGCTGGACCTGACCGACGAGGAAAAACTCTACCTCATCCTGCATGTCAACCGGGTGTGCAGCAAAGAGGACGACCGGTAAGTTCCCCACACAACGAAATTGGATTGTAACCCCGTAAAACCGGGGGCATGACCTTCAACACGGCTGCGGCACCGCCGCGCCCTGGTGGAGGTCATTTTTGTTTTTTGCATCCTTCGCGGGGTGCGCGGTCCGCTGGTGTCCGCGGCGCCGGGGAACCGCGCCCCCGCTTGGAGTAGAAGATCATCGAGAGAACCGAATCAAGGAGGGACCCATATGGACTACGCAGATACCGCAAGAGAGATCCTCGCGCAAGTGGGCGGAAAAGCCAACATCGTCAGCGTCAGCCACTGCATGACCCGCCTGCGCCTGACCCTGAAGGACGAGAGTATCGTCAATGACGACGCCGTCAAATCCATCAAGGGCGTGGTGGGCATCATGAAAAAGGCCGGCCAGTACCAGATCGTCATTGGCAACGAGGTTGCTAAGTGCTACCAGGAGCTGATGAAGCTGGGGGACTTCGGTTCGGGCAGCTCTGGCTCCGCCCCCGCTCCGGCGGCCAAGGGCGGCAACCCGGTCTCCATCGTGCTGGACGCTATCTCCGGGAGCATGGCCCCGGTCATCCCCGCCATCATCGGCGCAGGCATGATCCAGGTGCTGAACATTATCCTGGGCTGGTTCATCCCGGCAGAGAACGAGACCATGCAGCTCATGTCGGTTATCGGAAATACCGCCTTCTATTTCCTGCCCGTGCTGGTGGCCTACTGCGCCGGACGGAAGTTTGGTGCCAACCCCATCCTAGTCACCGCCGTGGTAGCCATCCTCATTCACCCAAACTTTGTGGCGCTCACCGGGGCGGAAGGGGGTATCCACTTCCTGGGCCTGCCTGTGACCAATTTTGACTACTCCTCCAGCATTATCCCCGCCATTCTCACCGCCCTGGCCATGAGCTACATTGAGCGCTTGGTGGATCGGATCACGCCCTCTTTCACCAAAAACTTCCTCAAGCCCATGCTCATTATCCTCATCTCCACCCCCATCGCGTTCCTGATCCTGGGCCCTCTGGGCTCCTTTATCGGCAATATCCTGGCCTCCATCCTGGTGGCGATCCAGTCTCATGTGAGCATCGCGGCCTATATCATCATGGCGGCGGCCATGCCCTTTATTGTCATGACCGGCATGCACTGGGCCTTCATCCCGGTGGTATTTGCCGCCCTTGAGACTCCCGGCGGCGAAACCCTGATGCTCCCCGCCATGCTCATCAGCAACGTGGCCCAGGGCGCGGCCTGCCTGTCCGTGGCCTTCAAGTCCAAGAACGGCGGCCTCAAGCAGCTGGCCTTCTCCTCCGCCGTGTCCGCCCTCTTCGCCGGCGTCACCGAGCCCGGCCTCTACGGCGTGACCATGCGCCTGCGCCGCCCCCTGGCCGCTGTTTGCATCGCCAGCGGCATCACCGGCCTCTTCGCCGGCATCATGCACGTGAGCGCCAGTTCCTTCGCCTCCCCCTCCCTGCTGGCCCTGCCCATCTTTGTCAGCGCCCAGAGCGCCAGCAATTTTGTTATGGCCATTGCCACGGCGGCCATCTCGATTGTACTGACCTTTGTCCTGACCTGGGTCATGGGCTTTGAAGACCCGAAGGACGCCTGAGCTCCCCATTCTTTTGCAGCGACCTGAAATTGAGATAAGGAAAGGTGACAAGCATGAAAAAGAGAAAGCAAGCACTGGCACTGTCCCTGGCGATGACCATGGCCCTGGGACTCTCCGCCCCGGGCCTGTCGGCGGCGGCAGCCGGGTCCTCCTCCTATTCGGATGTGGATCCCGGCGCCTCTTACGCCCCCGCCGTCCAGCGCCTGACCGAAGAGGGCATCATGGCCGGGATTGGCGGCGGCCTGTTCGGCCCCGGCGTGGCGGTCTCCCGCGCGCAGGCCATCACGGTGCTGGCCCGCATGGCCGGCGTGGACCCGGTGGAGACCGCTGAGTTCTCCGACGTGGTCCCCGGCGCCTGGTATGCCGGGTATGTGGGCTGGGCCTCCGAGAGCGGCATTGTGGTGGGCGACGGCAACGGCCACTTCCTGCCCGACGCCCTGGTCACCAGCGAACACCTGAACCTGATGCTGGACCGCTACGCCGAGAGCATCGGCCGGGACATCGCCTTTTACGACACCGGCTCCGACACCGTCACCCGGGCCGACCTGGCCCAGCGGCTCTACCTCTTCTTCCAGGATGACATCGCCGAGGGCGATACCCCTCTGGATCCCCGGCCCAGCTCCACGCCCCAGATTATCTACGACACCGAGACCGAGTATGTGTATGTAACCGTTCCCCCTGAGCGGGAGGAGACCGAGCCCTCTGTGCCCTCCGTGGTGCAGCTGGGCGACAAGGGCTACATCATGGGCTATGAGGACAACGGCATCTACGCCTTTAAGGGCATTCCCTACGGCACGGCCGAGCGTTTCATGCGCGCCGAGCCCACCGAGCGCTATGGCACGGCCAGCGCTCCCACCAACTGCCTGACCAACGGCGCGGTCTCCCCCCAGGGCGGCACCAGCAGCGAATCCTCCAAGTCCTTTGCCGCAGCGGCCTTTATGACGCCCTCCGATTCCGATATGTTCAGCATTGAGGACCGGTGTCTCAACCTGAATGTCTGGACCGACACCCTGAGCGAGAACGCCGGAAAGCCCGTACTGGTGTTCATGCACGGCGGCGGCACCACTGAGGGTTCCGCTGTCGAATTGAAGATGTACGACGGCTCCTACTTTGCCGACTACACCGACGTGGTATTCGTCTCGGTGAACGCCCGGCTGAATTATCTGGGCTATTCGGACCTGACCGCCATCGGCGGCGAGTCCAACCTGGGTCTGAGCGATATGATCCTCGCCCTGGAGTGGGTGCAGGACAACATCTCCCGGTTCGGCGGCGATCCCAGCAACGTGACCATCATGGGCCAGTCCGGCGGCGGCACCAAGGTCAGCGCCCTGGCCTCCAGCCCCAAGGCCCTGGAAGAGGGCCTGTTTGAGCGGGTCGTCATCGCCAGCGGCTTCGGCGCCAGCGCCCGCACTCCGGAGCAGACCGCCCAGCAGGCCTATCAGGTGGCCGACAATGTCAGAAGCAGCGGCCTCTTCGTGGACTACCTGCGCGCCAACGGCAACGAGATCGACGGTCTCCTGCCCGCCACGGTGGAGCTTACGGTGGAGCGCCAGGAAGAGCAGCAGGTCGAGGTGCCCGATGCCAACGGCGTAAACCCCGGCGAAGAGGGCTATATTCCCACCTATGAGACTGAGACCGTCACCGTGACCGATACGGAGGAGCGGGAGATCACCGCCATCGACGGCAGCACCACCCTGGCGGAGCTGGAGGCTCTGGCCGCCACGGCCTCCGACGGCATCGTCTTCACCTTCCTTCAGAATGTGGGCTACGACGCCCTGGGCCAGTTCGGTCTGAGCACCGGCACCTTTACCGCCGACGGCGAATACTTTGACGAGGCCGGCGCCCTGGTGGTGGATGGCCAGCTCAACGAGACGGCTCAGAACTACACCTACATGATCGGCTCCGCCTGGGCTGAGATGGGCGGCCGGAATTCCGCCGACGCCGTTCTGGGCAACTGGAGCACCTCCGGTTCCCCCGATGAGGCTAAGAGCAATCTCACTCCCGAGGAGCAGAGAGAGCGCATGGAGGCCTACCTCCAGGGCCGCGTGGGCGGTTATGAAGAGACCGAGGCCGCTTTTGAAGAGGCCTATCCCAACCACGATTTCTACGACCTGCGCTCCCTCCAGAACGCCGGCCTGGATCTGGCCACCGGCAGCGCCGCCCGCGCCCTGAACGCCAAGGACGGCCAGGTGTACAGCTATCTCTCCGCCTACACCGCCCCCTATTTCGGCGGCATGACCATGACCCATACCGGCGACATCGCCTTCTTCTTCCACAGCATTGAGACCGCGCCCTATCAGGTCCATGGCGATGAGGAGAACGCCTATCAGGTGGCCGACACCATGGCCTCCGCGCTGGCCTCCTTCTGTGAGGACGGCGACCCCTCTATTGACGGCCTGGCCTGGGAGCCTTTCGGCTCCGCAGAGGAGGCCAACACCATGATCTTCGACGTAGAGAGCCGCTGTGTCGGTCGCGACTTCAACGCCGGCCTGCGCGCCCTGCTGGAGCGGCAGTAAGCGCGGAAATCTTGTTCCAAGCACCGGCTTGATACAAGCCGGGCCAAGCGACATTCCATCCGGCAGCGGGGCCCGGGCAGTTGCCCGGGCCCTTGGCCGCAATGCGGCGCAATTCTTCTAGAAGAAGGAGTATGATGATTTGATGAGCTTCTTTGGTTTTCTCAAGAAAAAAGAACCGGGCGCATCCCCGGCGCCCGCTGCATCCCCAGCCGCTCCCCTGCTGCTGGGCGCGCCTGCCAAAGGCACGTTTGTCCCCATGTCTCAGATCCCTGACGAGGTATTTTCCACCGGCGTACTGGGGACCTGCTGCGGCGTGGAGCCGGAGGACGGGAACATCTACGCCCCTGTGGACGGCACAGTCAGTCAGGTGGCGGACACCCGGCACGCCGTTGGCCTGGAGTCGGGCGGCCTGGAGCTCCTGCTCCACGTGGGGGTGGACACGGTGGAGATGAACGGCGACGGCTTCACCGCCGCGGTCCAGGTTGGGCAGCGCGTCCGAAAAGGCGACCTGCTGTTGACCGTAGACCGAAAGAAGGTCTACGAGGCGGGGCACCCCGCCACTGTGATCCTGGCCGTCACCAACTCAGAGGACCTCTCCTCTGTAGAGGAGGCGGCATCCGGCGCCGTTGAGCCGGGGGACCCTGTACTGCGCGTCACGCCATGAATCCCAAAAATGGGCCGGAGGGCCGCTCTTGTCTCTCAGAGCGGTCCTCCGGCCTGTTTCGCTTTCCTGTCCCCAAAAGCCGGGAGAGCAGCTTTCACCTCAGGCTGGTTCCCAGTTTCAAACCGGCGGCTTCTATTTTCAGACTGCCGCTGTTTTGCAAGAGAGTTTGTTCTTCTTTTCGATAACGCCGCGGCTATTTCATTTTTCGTCATGGGATATCAGGTTTTACGTTTTGACAAATCAGAAGACATGTGGTTTGATATAGTTGTATATCCAAAGGTATTTTCGCTCTTGCCGGCATTTTTTGAGCGAAATTTGCGGCGGTCTTCGGTCCGGAGTCATGTCCTGTCCGGAGCGCGTCTCTCGCCGGAGGATGACAGAAAGCATGGCCATGCGCTTCAAAGAGGGGGCGTATCCCCCTTTGGGAATGGGATGCGCCTCCACAACCTCAGCCTAGTGCTCTCCCCCTGCTGCACCTTGTTGTTTAAGGGAAGGAAAAAAGGAGGAAAAACAGCCATGTCAGAAGCCATCAGCAGAGTTAACATGCTTATTCTGCCTTTTGCGGCGATCCTGATCGGATTCGTGATCGTGCAGGCCACTGTCTTTCTGGTACACGCTCTGCGTTTCAACCGCAAGCACAACCTGTACACCACGCAGGACCTGAAGGAGGTGGCTAAGGTCAGCGCCGTGGGCACCATCGGCCCGGCCTTTTCGGCCATGGTGGTGGTCCTGTCTCTGATTCCTATTGTCGGTCCTGTGGTGACCTTCATGCGCTGCGGCGTCATTGGCGCGGCCGATTTTGAGCTGCTCAACGCCAACATCGCCGTGGAGTCCATGGGTCTGTCCTTTGGTGATCCGGATTTTTCTGAGGCCGCCTTTACTGTGGCCATCTTTGGCATGACCTTTGCCAGCGCGCCCTACATGATTCACCTAATCCTCACCTGCAAGCCCCTGGATAAGGCCATGATTAAGGCCTCCCAGAAAAAGCGCTCCTTTATCCCCATGCTGAGCATGGGCGCGGAGATGGGCTTTATTGGCTACTGGGCCCTGGAACAGGGGAGCGCCAGCATCCCCAACACGGCTACCATCATTGTCAGCCTGATCTGCGCGCTGGGCGTGGGTGTCATCGCCCAGAAGAGCAACCACCCCAAGCTGAAGGAGTGGACCATGGCCATCGCCATGGTATGCGGCATGGTCGGCGGCGAAATCACCCATCTCGTGGTCGGCTGATTGGAAGGAGGAATCAGAATGAACCAGAATACCAAGACTGCTCCTGTGGATGACGCCGAGGTGGTACAGGACTTTAATACCGCCTACAGCAATAAGGTCCATGTGATTGGGCGCTCTACCATGGCCATTGCCTTTGTCCTCTCGTTTCTTCCCATTCTCTTTCTCTATTTTGTGATGGGCTTCCGCATGCCGGTCTCCACCTATATCGCCGCTGCGGCCAGCATCGCCTCCATGTTTGTGGGCATGTGGATCGCCGAGCCCTTCACCTGGTTCCCAGTCATCGGCGCAGCCTCCCTGTACATGAGCTACTTTGCCGGCAACACGAAAAATATCCGCGTTCCCGTGGCCCGCTCGGTGCAGAATATCTATAATGTGGAGATCACCACCCCCCGAGGCCAGATCCTAACCACCATCGCTGTGGCGGTATCGGTGTATGTCAATCTGCTCCTGCTGCTGGTCGTGGTCCTGGTCGGCAACAACATTCTCATTCCCCTGCTCCCCGCTGTGGTGCTGGACGCCTTCAATTACGTCATCCCCTCTCTCATCGGCGCCCTGCTCTCCTTCCGCGTGAGTAAGTACGGCGTGCTTAAGACTCTCCGCTGGATCCTGCCCGGCGTGCTGATCTTTATCATCATTCAGGCCGGCCTGGCCCCCTTCCTCAGCCGTTTCGGCACCACCAGCTCGATCGCCGTCACCGTCCTGATCGCCTATGCCGTGTACCGGTACAACGGGTATCGGGAAGATAAGGCTGAGGCGGAAGGAAAAGGCAAATAAATGGGCGGTCTGCGCCGCTGTCCGTACTATGGAGGTGTGAGAAGATGAATTCCTTTTTGAACGAAGCTCAGAAAATGCAAGAGTCTCTGGTTCAAGACCGGCGCTGGCTTCACGCCCATCCCGAGGTGGGCGGCAGCCTGCCCAATACCGTGGCTTATGTGAAGAAGCGTCTGGAGGAAATCGGCGCTCCAGGCCAGGAGATCTGTGATAGCGGCCTGGTGGTCCTGCTGGGCGGGAAAAAGCCGGGTCCCTGCATTCTGCTGCGGGCGGATATGGACGCCCTGCCCATGAAGGAGGAGTCGGGCCTGCCTTTTGCCAGCACCTGTGACCGCGCCGCCCACACCTGCGGCCACGACATGCACACGGCCATGATGCTGGGGGTCGTCCGGCTGCTCCGCGCCCACGAGGATGAGCTCTGCGGCACGGTGAAGATCATGTTCCAGCCCGGCGAGGAGCCCCTCATCGGCGCGGAGCGGATGGTACAGGCCGGCATTCTGGAAAATCCCAAGGTAGACGCGGCCATCACCCTCCACGTCAACGC
Source organism: uncultured Oscillospiraceae bacterium (assembly GCA_944386885.1). Lineage (GTDB taxonomy): Bacteria > Bacillota > Clostridia > Oscillospirales > Oscillospiraceae > Pseudoflavonifractor_A. Next base: position 9,223 of record CALXCU010000136.1, read on the forward strand.
GGTGGCCCCCTTCCCTACGGGCACCCTTTCGGTGGCAGAGGCGGGGGTAGCCCTGGCCTCCTGCGACAACTACCGCATCACCGTCCACGGTAAAGGCTGCCACGGCGCGTGGCCCTACCAGGGGGTAGACCCCATTGCGGTGGGCGCCCATATCCTGGTGGCACTGCAACAGCTTAACGCCCGGGAGCTCTCTACCAGTGAGGCCGCCGTGCTGACCCAGGGCATGTTCCACAGCGGCGATGCGCCCAACATCATCCCGGACACCGCGGTCATTCAGGGCACCCTGCGCACCCTGGACGAGAGTGTGCGCCAGCGCTGCCTCAAGCGTTTCCAGGAAATTGCCGCCGGCGTAGGCGCCGCCCTCCAGGCAGATGTAGAGGTGGAGATCACCGGCGGCTGCGCCCCCCTGGTCAACGACCCGGAGGTCCGCGCTGATGCTCTGCGCTATTTCCGGGAGCTGGTGGGTGAGGACGGCGTGGCGGAAAAGGAGGGCGGCCCTATTATGTCCTCCGAGGATTTTGCCAATGTCATGGCCCACGCCCCCGGCATTCAGGTCTCTCTGGCCGTCAACAGCGTGGCGGAGGGGGCCCGCTATCCCATGCACAACCCCAAGGTCATGATGCGGGAAGAGCCCCTGTACATCGGCACCGCCGCCATGGCCTATTTGGCCAAGCGCTGGTTGGAGGAGCATGCCAACCCCTGACCGCTTTCTGCCCCACAAAAACGAGCCCCTCCTCCGGCTTCCACCGGGGGAGGGGCTTTGCAAAGACGCCGCCTACCGGGCGGAGATATACCGGGCCGGCTGAAGCTTTCAGCTCCCCGGCGTGGCGGACACCCATGCCTGACCGGCGCCCGCATCAGTTCACCCGCGTCATCCAGACATGGCATCCTGAACGCCAAGACCAGCATCGCCAGTAGGAAAAAGAAGGTGAGCCGGAGGGTAAAAGGGCTAGCCCTGGGCGGGCTTCAACGCCTGGAGCGAGACTTATCCTGACAACGTGGAACCCTAATTCCCGCTCCCGGAAGTTCTGGCGCATCCCGCGCCTATCCAGATAAAATGCCCCCTGCATAGGAAAATCCTATGCAGGGGGCTCCTTTCTTTCTCCGCAGCGGCGCCGGGTCACAGCACGTCCAGCAGCAGCTTCTGTCCCATGCCCCGCTCCCGGGCCCGCTCATAGACGGTGGCGGCGCAGCTCACGTCGTGGGCGCCCATACCCATGTGAGTCGAGACGATGATCTCATCCTCCCGCTCCCGGCCGGGCACTTTTCCGGTGAGCAGCTCGGTCATATCGCCGAACACGTCCGCATCCGTGAGCAGGTGGCCCGGGTTGAGCTTGGGGCTTTGCAGAATGTGGGCGTCGGGCTTCTTGTAACCCAGGTACCACTTGTCCGCCCGCTTTCCCAGCTGCGGGTCCAGATCCCGGAAGCCCTCAATGCCGATAACGGTGCTCCCGGGGCGGATCATCCCGGCGGTGACCAGGGTGCTCTCAGCCCCCGAGGCCATGAGGATCAGGCGGCTGCCCGCCACAGCTTCCTCCGGACTCTGACAGAGGACTACCTCTATCCGGCCGGCGAGCTCCTTTTGGACCTGCTCCATGGGCGCCCGGCTGCGGCTGAAGAGCCGGATCTGTTTGAGGCTGGGGAACTGGGTCAAAAAGCCCCGGATCCCCGCCCGGGCCTGGGCCCCGCAGCCAATGACCGTCAGAATCTCCGGCTCGGGCTCGGCTGAGAGATACTTGGCCTGGACCACCCCGTGGCCGCCGGCGGTGCGCATCGTGGTGATGTTCGTGGCCCCCACCACCGCCACCGGCGAGCCGGTGCGGGTGTCGCTGAGGACCACCAGGTTGCCGTGGCTGAAGGGATAGCCCGGCTGGGGAGCGGCATAGGTGTCGATCCACTTCACCCCCGCATACGCCCGGTGGTGAAGGATCGCGGGCATGGAGTGAAAATTGTTTCCCTTCTCCTCGTCCACATACATGAGGGCCATCTCTCCTACGGTGATATCCCCCAGGCCAATGTGACGGAAGGTGTCCTCCGCCGCGGCGATGGCATCCTCCGGCGTGAGCAGGGCCAGTACGTCCGATTCGTTTAAAAAGAGCAGTTCTTCCCGGATCTTCATCAGAAGCGACCTCCTGTCTCTTGTGTTTCCTGGATCAAATGCTGGAAGGATTCCGGCGTGTTCATATTAAAGAAGACCTGGTCGGGCAGAAGTCCCCCTGTATCCAGTACCGCCGCGTCCACCGCCTGTACCAGCGCCATGACCCGGCGCTCTCCGCTCTCCAGCAGGGCGTTCAGGGCGGGCAGGACTCCTTTCGTATAGATCCCGCACAGAGGGTGGACCCGCCCGGTCGAATCCCGGCAGATCATAGCCCGCGCCCCGGCCGGGAAGCGCTCCAACAGAAGCTGAGCCAGCTGGGGAGAATAGCAGGGCAGATCGCAGGGCAGGCAGAAGAGGGCCTCCTTCTCCGCCGCCGAGAGGGCGGCCTGGAGTCCGGCCAGGGGGCCTGCACCGGGATATTGGTCGGCCACCCGGCGCAGGGGCAGCCCCTCCCCCAGGGCGGGGTCGTTGGCCGAGAGCAGACGCTCCTCAAAGGTGGCGAGCTGCCGGGCCAGGCGGGCAAGCAGTGTCTCCCCCCCGATCTTCAGCAGAGCCTTGCACGTCCCCATCCGCCGGGACGCCCCCCCGGCCAAAATCACCGCGCCGCAGGTCTTTGTCGTCCATGGCATTGCGCTTTCTCCCCCTTTCCCGAAGGCTGGCATACAATAGCTTTTATTGTACCTCAGAGAAAGGCGAAATGCCAGAGGCTGTTTTTCACGCCCGGTTTAAAATCGGAGGCCGCCGCATTCGCGGCGGCCCCTCTGGAAAAGAGCGGCGCTTATCCCTTTTTCCGCAGGTTCAGCTGGTCGATGAGGGCGTTGCAGGCCTTGTTGCTGCCGCTCTGGCGGTACTCCTCCTCGGTGACGCAGGTGAGCGCCCCGAAGGTGCACGCCCGTACGCAGGCGGGCTGGAGCCCGTTCTTCACCCGCTCATTGCAGCCGTCGCATTTGACCATCTTCCCGTCGCTCTTGCGGTAGCGCGGGGCCCCGAAAGGACAGGCCATGGCGCAGCTCTTGCAGCCGATGCAGTTGGTGTTGTCATAGACGGTAAAGCCCGTCTCCGGGTCCTTGCTCAGGCAGCCCACCGGGCAGGCGTCGATGCAGGGGGCGTCGTTGCAGTGCATACAGGCGGTGGACAGATAAGCGCAGTACACGCTCCCGTCCGCCAGCTCGATCTCGTTGTCAAAGGTCTTGCGGTAGCACACGTCCCCCGCAGCCAGGTCAATGTCGTTCTGGTCCATGCAGCCCATCACGCAGGAAGAGCAGGCGCTGCACTTGTCCGGATCAAATACAAAGATATGTTTCATAGTTTAACCCTCCTGGACATTCCGAATATTGCAGCGCATACCCTTGAAGCCAGGATAGCCCGAATAGGGGTCCAAATGGTCCCGGCCGATGAGCACGTTCACGTTGGCTTCAGTATATCCGTGGAGCATCAGGATGACCCCCGGCTTGATCTTGTGGGTGAAGCGCACCTTTACCCGGATGGAGCCGTAGGGGCTGTAGAGCTCCACATCCCCGCCCTCCTTCAGGCCCAGGCGGGCGGCGTCCTGGGGATTGACCTCACAGGTGGGGTTGGGACGCAGGCTGCGCAGCCAGGGGGTCTCGTGGGTGCGGGAGTGGATGGCGTGGGCCAAGCGGGCGCCGGTGCAGAGGTAGAAGGGGTAGTTCTTCCGCGTCTCCTCGTCGTTCTGGTCGGCGAGGGAGTCATAATAGGACGGCAGGGGGTCCAGGCCGTACTTGGGGTCAATGGCGGCGATGGCAGTGGAGTAGAACTCAAATTTTCCTGTCGGCGTTTTGAAGCCATCCCGCAGGCACTTTCCCGGCTCCACCGGCCACTTGGCCGCAGGAACCTTCACAGGCAGGTCGCTCTTTTTCAGGTCGGCCACCGTCAGTCCGCAGCCCTCCATCATCCAGTCCAGGCTGGCCTCATAGCCCTTCTGGAGGTACTCGTCGTCCAACTTCATCACCCGTGCCAGCTCGCACAGGATATCCACATCTGATTTGGACTCGTACAGAGGCTCGATCACCGGCTTAGTGTAGACCAAGTAGCCTCCTTGATAGGCCTTGAGCTCACTGCGCTCCACCGACGTGCAGGCGGGCAGGACGATATCGGCGTACTTAGCCGTCAGGGTCATAAACACGTCGGTGTCCACGAAGAAGTCCAGCTTATCCTTCATGGCCCGCAGGAGTTTGTCGGTCTCGGGGTACATCTTGGCGTTCATGCCCAGAGCGAAGATAGCCCGCACGGGGTACGGCTTGTCCTCTTCCAGCTGCCGCAGCAGATCCATGCCTTGGATCTCGTCGAATTGGGCATTCCAGAGCGGGAAGCGCTCGGCACCGATGCGCTCCTGTCCGCCGGGATAGCGGTCGGAGCGGAACTCGTGCTCACGCATTTTGAAACCGGCAGGTTTATGGAGATAAGTGGCGGGGTTGGGCACGTTGCCGCCGGCCCGGTCGAAGTTGCCGGTCAGGGCAGTCAAGCAGAAGATGGCCCGGTGGGCGTTGAAGCCGTTGATGTGGTGCACCAGAGCGGAGGCGGAGAAATTGGTGCAGGCAGGGCCGTTGGTGGCATAGAGCTTAGTCGCCTCGTAGATGTCCTCGGGATCCAGTCCGGTGATCTGGGCCACCTTATCCAAGGGATACTGGTCGGCCAGAGCCTTGTACTGCTCAAAGCCGTAGGTATACTTCTCCACATAGTCCATATCGGCCCAGCCGTTGTCAATGATGAGCTTGGCCATGCCCAGAGCCAGGGCGCCGTCGGTGCCCGGATTGATCTGGAGGAAGATGTCGGCCAGGTTTTTGGAGGCGGGCGTCTGGCGAATATCGATGATGATGACCTTGCCGCCCCGCTCCTTGAGCTTCTGTACCCCCAGCACCGAGAGATGGCCGGAGTAATAGCCGTCGAAATTCCAGCCCAGGAAGGTATTGGCGTGTGCCATATCGGGGCCGGCGCCGGTACCGGCGGTGACCTTGTTGGCAATCACCATGGAGGCGCTGCAGGTACAGTCGTCGGTACCGAAGTTGACACTGCCAAAGACATGGGCAAAGCGGTGGAAAATGGGGCGGTACCACTTGCAGTAGCCGCTGAGGAAGGCCACCGCATGGGGGGAGTACTGCTCCTTCACCGCGTTGAGCTTCTCGGCAATGATCTGGTAGGCCTCGTCCCAGCTGATAGGCTCGAACTTGCCTTCACCCCGCTCGCCCACCCGGCGCAGGGGGGTCTTGATCCGGTCCTCCCGGTAAACATAGTTGCGCAGGGCGGATCCTTTGGTACACAGGTGCCCGTGGTTATAGGGGTGCTCCGGGGTCCCCTCTACCTTGATGATCTTCCCGTCCTTCACATAGCAGTCCACGCCGCAGTGATGGCTGGGGCTGCAAATGGCACACAGCGAGTGCCGGACCTCAATCCCCGTATCCTCCCCGGGAATCTTGGCTTTGATCTTTTTCTCCAGTTCAGTCAAGCGTTTTCCCTCCCAAAAATTTGATGAACGGCTCCGGAAAACCCTTTTCCTGAAGGAAGCAGACCGTCTTGATGTCCAGCTCCGCCTCCGGGTTTTCAATGGATTTGATAAATGCGTTTTTGATCAGGCCGTTGCTGTCGGCCGAACCGATGATGTTGATGCACTGGATGGCGCGGCCCCGGCGGACCGCCCGGATATAATACCGCCCGTCCTCGTACTCGTAGACCTCGTCAGTGGGCTGGCAGGCGCTCACATCACCGATGCACATGAAGTCATAGTCCAGGTAGTGGGCCAGGTTCACCAGCACATTCGCCTCAAAGGTCTCGTCCCCGCCGGCCAGGTTGGCCCCGGCCACCCGGCCCTGCTGCTGGGCGTTAAGCCATACGCCGATGTTCCGGTGGGTCCCGCTCTGGATGTCCACCGCCTCGCAGCAGTCTCCGGCGGCGTAAATGCCGGGGTAGTTGGTGCGCATATGTCCGTCCACCCGCACGCCGCGGCCCATTTCCAGGCCGCTGTCCTTCAAAAAGCCGGTGTTGGTGCGCACGCCGATGCAAACCGCCACCGTGTCGGCGGTAAAGCGCCCGCCCCCCTGCATGACGGCGGTGAGGCGGCCGTCCTCCGCACGCTCAATGTGGTCGAGCATCTGGTTGCAGGAGACGGTGACTCCCTTGGCCTCCAGGTCCTTCTGGGCCCGGGCGGCTGTCTGCTCAAAGGCCGCCACATAGAAGATCCAGGGCGCGCCGTCCACCAGGGTACAGGGAATGCCCCGCTCCACCAGGTCCTCCACGATCTTAATGCCCACCCAGGATGCGCCGATGACCAAGCCGCTCTTGATCTGGCCGCCGTCCAGGGCTTTCTTCAGCTCCACCGCGTCCTCCACGGTGCGCATTTTGAACACACCGGGCAGATCCAGCCCCGGAATGGGGGGCATCACCGCCGAAGCGCCGGTGCTGATCAGGATGCCGTCGTACTGGGCTTTCGTACCGCCGGCCAGGGTGAGGGTCTTGCTCTCCGGGTCCAGGGCGGTGACAGGGGTGTTGGTATGTACCTTCAGACCCAGCCGCCCCGCGGCCTCCTCCAGGCTTCCGAAGGGGAACATGGCGTCATAAGGGATGGCGCCTTTGACATAATAGGTGGTGAGCATCGGGTTATAGGGGCCCAGATCCGTGTCCGAGTAGACGTGGATCTCTGCCTCCGGGTCCCGCTCACGCACCTCTTTGGCCGCGCTGTAACCTGCGCCGCCAAAGCCGATGATGGCAATTTTTTTCATAGAGTCCTCCCAACTTCACTCGATTGGACGCCGGCCGTTCACGCGCCAGAGGCCGGCCCCCTAGACGGGGGCCGGTCCCTGAGACAAAGCGGCCGGCAGCTCTTGGGGGCTCCTCAGCTGAGCAGACCGGACAGGGAGGCGATATCCTCCACGTTCTCGATGCTGCACAGGACCTCCAGAGCGTTCTCCAGACGCTCGCCCTGGAGCACCGGGGCGGCCTGGATGCGGAACCGGTCGGCGAATTCCGCGCGGGTCATCATGTTTTTGGGGTGGCCGGGGTGGCAGTCCATCTGCTCGTGATACTGCGTGCCGTCCTTCAGGGTGACGGTGACCGTCTTCATGGGATAGCCCTTCTCCTCCCGGAACATCTTGAAGCTGGACATGGGGGACTCCTCCTTGGAGGGGCCCGCCTTCACCCGCTTGGCCAGGGCGATGCGCTTGGGGTCCTTCATCCGCTCAGGGGTGTACCAGTGGGCGCCGGGCTGGTGGTCATAGAGCCAGGAGGCCATCACAAAGGGGATGGAGAACTGAGCGTGGGTCACCGAGGTAAAGCCCTCGTCGGGAGCCCACATGCGGCCCTTCACCGGCGGGTCCACCACGATTTCTTCAATGTCGTCGGGGCCGAAGCCATGTTTCGTAGCCAAGTCTACCAGGATCTCCAGGGGCGTCTGGACCCACATGTTGGCCGGCCAGTGCTTCATCAAGGTCTCCATAATCAGATACCGCTTGCCCAGGTCCCGGGTCAGCCAGGTGAGGTCGGCCTCCTCGGACTTGATGGTGGTGTCGCCGGAGCCGTTCTTGCCGTCGTCGCCGCAGATGACACCGGTGTAGCAGCGGGGGCAGTCCAGGGCGTCCCGGTTGTTGTGGATGCCCTTCTCCACCGCCTTGGCAATGACGAAGCCGTCCCGGGCCCGATAGCCGTGCTCATAGTGATAGAAGTCCGACATGGTGGTGGCGTGGTAGGCGGTGGGCAGGGTGGAGCACTCGCAGCCCATGCCGATGGCCTGGTTGATCTGCCGGGCGTC
>CALXCU010000137.1 GCA_944386885.1 uncultured Oscillospiraceae bacterium
AAAAAGCGGCCCCAGATCGTGGTAGCCACCCCCGGCCGGCTGATGGACCACATGAAGCGGCGCACCGTCCGCCTGGACGGGGTGGAGACCGTGGTGCTGGACGAGGCCGACCGAATGTTGGACATGGGCTTCATCCGGGATGTGACCCGCATTCTGGACCAGATCAAGCACCGGAAAAACCTGGGCATGTTCTCGGCCACCATCTCCCGGGAGGTGATGGATATCTCCTGGGTCTACCAGCGGGACCCGGTGGAGATCACCGTCCGCCCGGTGGAGGAGTCCAAGCCCGACATCCAGCAGTACCGGGTGGACCTGGACAGCCGGGAGCAGAAGCTGGACACCATTGCCGCCCTCATCACCCACGGCGGCTACGAGCGGGCCATCGCCTTCTGCAACACCAAGAACATGACCGACCGCCTGGCGGGCCTGCTGAAAATGCGGGGCATCTCCTGCGAGGCCATCCACGGCGACATCCAGCAGCGGGTGCGGGAGAAGACCCTGGAGCGTTTTAAGCATGGCGGGCTGCGGGTGCTGGTGGCGACCGACGTGGCCGCCCGGGGCCTGGACATCGACGATGTGGACGCCGTCTTCAACTACGACGTGCCCGATGAACTGGAGAATTACACCCACCGCATCGGCCGCACCGGCCGGGCCAAGAAACACGGCGTGGCCTACACCTTTGTGGCCAATATCACCGAGGGCATCCGCATGGATGAGATCGTCCGCAACACCAAAGCTGAGATCCAGCGCCTGAAATATGACGCCGACGGCTGCCTGATGCTGGTGGACGGGGATAAGTGAGCCGGCGGTCCCGGGTGCGTCCGGGGCCGCTTTTTCTGTTTTGGGAACTTTTTTTCTCACCCATAAGAACTGCTTTACACGCCCGCCGCCGCTATGATAAAATGACCGTATATTCTGGAATGCTCAGTTTATTTTTTTCGCCCGGTATGGGTGTGTCAAAGGAGCGATCACGATGCGGCTATCGGAGGTAAAGGAAATTTTATCCGCCCAGGTCCTCTGTGGCGAGGACCGTATGGAGGAAGAGGTGGCCTGTGCCTGCGGCAGCGACTTTCTCAGCGACGTATTGGCCTACGTCCATGAGCAGAACCTGCTGCTCACCGGCATGGTCAACCCACAGGTCATCCGTACGGTGGAAATGACTGATATCAAATGTGTGGTCTTTGTCCGGGGCAAGCGCCCGGGGGAGGACATTATCCGCATGGCGCGGGAGCGGGGCATTGTGGTTATGGCCTCGCCGGAACGGCTGTATACCGCCTGCGGGCTCTTATACAGCAAAGGACTAAGGGGGAATTAAGGAATGGAACCTGTCAGACTGAGTTATCCCGTGGAGGGAGGCGACTTTATTCAGGCCGGAGAGGCCTCCAGCAAGATGAAAATGACCCTCAAGAAGCTGGGCCTGCCCGCCGATGTGATCCGCAAGGCGGCCATCTGCATGTATGAGGGGGAGATCAATATGGTCATCCACGCCAACGGCGGCCGGGCCGATGTGGAGATCACCATGGATCAGATCACCCTGCGCATGGTGGACCAGGGCCCCGGCATCCCCGACGTGGCCCGGGCCATGGAGGAGGGCTATTCCACCGCCGGACCGGAGGTGCGCAGCCTGGGGTTCGGCGCGGGCATGGGCCTGCCCAATATGAAGCGCTACTCCGACGAGCTGCACATCGATACCGAGCTGGGCAAGGGCACCACGGTGATCATGAAGATCAAGATCGGGTAGGAGCTATGAAACACGCTGTTGTCCTGGATGGAACGCGCTGCCGGGGCTGCACCACCTGTATCAAAAACTGCCCCACCGAGGCCATCCGAGTCCGCCAGGGCAAGGCCGCCATCCTCTCTGACCGGTGCATCGACTGCGGCCGGTGCATCCAGGTCTGCCCCCACCGGGCCATCCGCTCGGTGAGCGACTCCCTGGACCGGCTCAAGGACTTCCGCTACTGCGTGGCGGTGCCGGAGCCCGCGCTGTACGGGCAGTTCCGCCATCTGGAGCAGGTGGACCAGGTCCTCAACGGCCTTCTGCATATCGGCTTTCATAAGATCTTTGAGGCCGCCAAGGCCGCCGAAATCTTGGCCGAATATGTTGCACGGCGGATAGAAGGCTCCCCTGCCAAGTTTCCCCTCATCTCCCCTCAGTGCCCGGCCATCCTGCGCCTGATCCGCATCCGCTTTCCCCGGCTCATCCCCCATCTGGACCCACTGGTCATGCCCATGGAGCTGGCCGCCACCCTGGCCCGGAAGGAGGCCTGTGCCGAGACGGGCCTGCCGCCGGAAGAGATCGGTGTCTTTGCCATTGTCCCCTGCCCCGCCAAGGTCACCGCCGCCCACAGCCCCGAAGGGCTCTCCCAGCCGGTGCTGGATGGGGCACTGTCCATTCGGGACGTGTACCTGCGCCTGCTCCGCCCTATGGAGGGGCAGAATAACCTCCTTCCCCTGAGCGCATCGGGCGCCACAGGGGTGGGCGTGGCCATGTCCGGCGGAGCCTCTCACGCCCGCCAGGCCAAGCGTTATGTGGCGGTGGATGGTATCGAAAACTGCATTCAGATGCTGGAGGAAATTGAGGACGGCCGGCAGCCTGACGTAGATTTTATTGAGCTCGCTGCCTGTACGCAGGGGTGCGTAGGAGGGTGCCTGACGGTGGAAAACCCATACGCGGCCAAGATGCGTCTGCGGCGGCTGATGGATGAAATGTCCCCCACCTCTTCCTGGCCCGCCGAACCGGAGGAGCTGGACCAGGAGATCATTACGTTTTCCCGCACCCCCCAGTACAGCCCCGCCTTCCGGCTGGACCCAGACCGGGCGGAGGCCATGGCCAAGCATCTGCGCATTCAGGCTCTGGAGGCATCTCTGCCCGGCCTCCACTGCGGTTCCTGCGGGGCCCCCAACTGCCGGGCCTTTGCCGAGGATGTGGTGCTTGGCCGGGCTTCGGCGGACGACTGTATTTTTAAGGTCCGGGAGCGTATGCGGGATGTGGCCGGGCCCGAGTCAGATGCCTATCTCCCGCCCCCTTTCCGGCAGAAAAAACCCCGGGAAGGCTCCGAGTAACCACCCCGGGCGGCGCGCTGCGCCGCCCTTTTGGGAAGGAGGATCGCCCATGTTCTGTGCCCGCTGTGGAACCCCCTGTGCGGAGAACGCCGTCTTTTGCGCCCACTGCGGCGCCGCCCTCCAGGCGGAGGGCGGTATGGTGTCCGAGCCGCCGGGAGGACCTCCCCAGGCACCGCCTCCCGCGCCTGTTTTCTCACAGGAGCCCTCTTTCACCTCCCCTCAGGCGGCCCGCCGCGCCCTCCGCCCCCGGCGGCCCTTCCGCCGTCTCTCCCACCGGACGGGAGAGGCCCTCACCGCCGGGGTACTGATCCTGCTGGTGCTCCTGCTGGCCCTTACGCCCCGGGGGACAGGCGGTCCAGAGATCGGCCCGCCCCGGTCAGCCGGTCTCTATGGAGCAAACGCAGAATTTATGGACGGCCAGTACATCTACTACGATGGAGCATTGGTGGCCGGCCCGGAGGAGGGACTTATCCTCTATCAAGACTTGGGGCTCGATGGAGCGCTCCTCACCGATTATCAGGACTACTACTATCTGGATGCGGACGGCCTCACCCCTCTGCCCGAGGTGGCCCCCTCCGAATGGGCCTTGGGCGAGGACTGCATGTGGTACATCAATGACGAAGGGCTCTGGCAGCTCTCTTACGACGGCAGTCAGCCCGCCCTCATGGACGCGGCCGCCACAGATGCCGCAGGGCCCGTATGTTCTCCCTCGGGGGACGCGGTCGTCTATGCTGCCTATGGCGGGCAGGACGAGCTGGAACTGCGCCTGTGCCGCTCCGGCGGGCGGGTGTATACCGTCTCCCCCTGGGGCGGCGTTCCGGTGGCGGTGAGCGACGGCGGGAGGTACGTCTACTACCTGCCCGGCGGAGACGCGTCCACCGGCGGAAACGACTTGACCCAGGCCATGGACGAACAGGCAAATCTTCTTCTCTGGGATGGAGACGATATCCGCCCCGCAGCCTTCGGACAGCTCTATGCCAGCTTTTTCAACTGGGACGGTACTCAGGCCGCCATCTGCACCGAGGCGGGCGCCTTTTTGGTGGAGGGAAACCAGGTTTTTTACCAGCCCGAAATGCTCCTGCCCCTCTCCTACGCCGCTCTGTCCACCGGCTGGGATGAGCTGGTGCGCACCATGGGAGATTACTGCTATTATTTGAATGTGGAGGATCTCACCGGAAGCCTCTTCCTCCACTACCAGAGCGACGGCTCGCTTTCCCTCGACCGCTGGAACGGCGGAGACCACATGGAGGAATTGGTCTGGGTCTGGAGTTCGGTTGCCCAGGATAACTCCTACCGTCTCACTCCTGCGGGTGACGCGGGGGCCTGGTACACTCAGGACGACGGCATCTACTATCTGGACCGGCAGGGCCGGGCAGAGCGGATCTTGGAGTCCGACCGGCCCGCAGACGAGCTCTATTTCATCGCCGCCAGCCCGGAGGGGGAGTGTCTCCTCTACGGAGACAGCGAGACCATGTTCTTCCTCACTCGGGACGGGACTCAGCGTACGCTGAGCGGGACCGGCCGCTGGTACAATCTCTGGACCTGTTTTTATGGGGTCTACTACTGGAACGAGAGCGGCCTTTTCTTTGTCTCCTGGGACGGCGGGGAACCCCGGGCGTTTGACCTGGGGGCGGTGCGCTCCAGCCAGGGCACCAGCGCGGGCCTCATGGTCACCGCCGCCGGGGCCGACGGGCTGGAACACATCTGGCACATCCTCCCAGGGCGGGATCCCATTCAGATCTCCTAACTAATTGTAGTGGGCCTGCACGGAAAATTCCGCGCAGGCCCCGTCTTTTCCTTGCCATTGGGCGAAAAACTAGATATGATGAAAGCTCCAGCCTATCCTAGGAGGTACCCATGAGACACAAATCCGTATCATCCCAGCTTCCGAAGCTCTGGCTGCTGCCCTGGGCCGTCCTCTTCCTGGCCCTGAGTGCCGCGGCTCTGCTGGGGGCGGGCCGGGCCAGGGGGACGCTGCTCCTGACCGCCCTCCAGGGCCTGTCCCTGTTTTTGCTGCTCCTCTTGTCTGTCCAGAGCCTGCGCCGGGACCGGCAGGGCCGCCGGGCGGTCAACTGCTTTGAAGCCCTGGGCCGGACCTACTACGCCGTGGCCCTCATCAACGCCCGGGAGGGCTCCTGCGAAGTCATCAAACACGACCTGCTCTCCCCCGAAGGGCGGGCGGAGGCGGAGGATTACGCCGGATTCCTACGCCTGGTCTTCCGTTCCATCCCCGACGCGGGGGAGCGGGAGCACTTCGCCCGGCAATTCTCCCGGGAGCGCCTCCACGCCCTGTGCGCCGGGGAACGGGAACGATGCTATCTGGAGTATCAGCGCGACTGGGGAGATGAACTGCGCTGGGTGGCGGCGGAGGCCTTTGCCGTCCCGGGGGAACGGAGGCGGGAGGACGTCATCATGGCCTTCCGCCTGATCCACGCGGCCAAGACAGCCCAGCTGGAGCGCAGCCGCCTGCTGCGGGAGTCCCTGGAGAGCGCCCGCACCGCCGCCCGGGCCAAGGACGACTTCCTCTCCCGCATGAGCCACGACATGCGCACGCCCATGAACGCAGTAATCGGCTTTACTGATCTGGCCCGGCGGAGCCTGGACGACCGGGAGAAGGCGGAGGCCTGTCTGGACAAGGTGGAGGTGGCCTCCCGGCAGCTGCTCCACCTGATCAACGAGGTGCTGGACACCGCCAAAATTGAGCAGGGGAAGATGGAGCTTCAGCTCTCCCCAGTGGACCTGGCCGCCCAGGTGCGGGAGACGGCCTCCCTCTTCCAAATGCAGGCCCAAGCCCAGGGAAAGGACTTCCAGCTGGAAGTGCCCCCCTTCTCCCATCCGGTGGTGGAGACCGACCAGCGGCGGTTGGAGCAGATCCTCAACAACCTGCTCTCCAACGCAGTCAAGTACACGCCGCCTGGGGGCTCTATCCGCCTCTCGGCCCGGGAGGAGCCGGGGGACCGGCCCGACTGGCACATCTACCGCTTCACTGTCTCGGACACCGGCATCGGCATGTCCCCCGCCTTTTTGGAGCGGCTCTTCCTCCCCTTTGAGCGGGAGGACACCTCCATGTCCAATCAGGTCTCCGGCGTGGGGCTGGGTATGGCCATCACCCGGAACCTGGTGCAGCTCATGGGCGGGCGCATCGACGTGGAGAGCATCCAGGGACAGGGCTCCCGCTTTACGGTGGCCCTGCCGTGCCCGGCGGCTCAAGTGCCCGGCATGCCGGAGGAATCCCCCGCCGCCGGAGCTTTTTCGCTCCGGGGGCTGCGCCTCCTGCTGGCAGAGGACAACCCCCTCAATCGCGAGGTCGCCGCAGAGCTTCTGGGGCTGGAAGGGGCTCAGGTCACCGCTGTCCAGGACGGTCGGGCGGCGGTGGCGGCGGTGAAAAACGCGCCGCCCGGAGCCTTCGACGCCGTCTTGATGGACATTCAGATGCCCGTGCTGGACGGCTACGCCGCCGCCCGGGCCATCCGCGCCCTGGAGCGGCCCGATGCGGAGACGCTGCCCATCCTGGCCCTGACGGCCAACGCCTTTGCCGACGATGTGATCGCCGCCCGGCAGGCGGGCATGAACGGCCACGTGGCCAAGCCGGTAGACTTGGATAAGCTCCGGGCCGCTCTGGCCGCCGTACTGCGCTAGGGGCCAAAGTTTTGCCCGCCCGGGCCGTTTGCGCTTGTCCCCCTTTTGGCTCCTGTGTTATAATGGGACAAACAGCGCCCGCCGCCGGCGGGTTATCACCGGGGGCCCATTTCCCCCGCAGGAGGTCCTGCCACTATGGATAAAAACCTCTTCCAGCAGCTGCCTAAGATGGACGTGCTGCTGGCCCATCCCGCCTTTGTTGCCGCCCAGGACGAGGGCATGCCCTACCACGCCCTGAAAGAGGCCGCCCGGGCCGTTCTGGACGAGCTGCGCCAAGGCATTCTGGACGGCGCCGTCACCGCCCTGCCCGGCCTGGAGGAGCTCGCCGGGCGCGCCCTGGCCCGGGCCCGGGAGGCCTGCCGCCCCCACCTGCGCGCGGTGATCAACGCCACCGGCGTGGTGCTCCACACCAATCTGGGCCGCGCCCCTCTGGGGGAGGCCGCCGCCCTGGCCGTTTACGAGGCCGCCCGGGGCTACTCCAATCTGGAGTATGACCTGGAGCAGGGCCGGCGGGGAAGCCGCTTCTCCCACGTGGACCAGCTCCTCTGCTCCCTCACTGGGGCGGAGGCCGCCCTGGCCGTGAACAACAACGCCGCCGCCGTCTTTCTCATGCTCTCCGCCCTGGCCGCCGGGAAAAAGGTGGCTATCTCCCGGGGAGAGCTGGTGGAAATCGGCGGCTCCTTCCGGGTGCCTGAGATCATGGCCCGCAGCGGGGCCGAGCTCATCGAGGTGGGCACCACCAACAAGACCCACCTGTCCGACTACCGCCGGGCGGTGGAGGAGCAGGGGGCTGAGATCCTCCTGAAGGTTCACACCAGCAACTTCCAGCTCATTGGCTTTACGGAAGAGGTCTCCCTGGAGGATCTGGTGGCCCTGGGCCGGGAGAAGGGCATCCCCGTCTTCCACGACCTGGGCAGCGGGGCCCTCTTCAACGACCCGGCTCTGGGTGTGCCCGCCGGCCCCACGGTGGAGGAGAGCGTCAAGGCCGGGGCCGACGTGGTCTGCTTCTCGGGAGACAAACTTCTGGGCGGGCCCCAGGCGGGCATTGCCCTGGGCAAGAAGGCTTACATCCAGGCCATGAAGAAGGATCAATTCGCCCGGGTGGTGCGCATCGACAAGCTGACCCTCTCCGCCCTGGAGACCACCCTGCGCTTCTACCAGGACCATGCCCTGGCCGCCAAGAGCATCCCGGTGCTCTCCATGCTGGGGGCCTCTCAGGAGACCCTGAAGGCCCGCGCCCTGGAACAGGCCCAGCGCCTGAAGGAGCGTCTGGGGAACCGGTGTGCCGTCACGACCGGCCCCGATGTGGGAGAGGTGGGGGGCGGAAGCCTCCCCGGCGTGCCCCTGCCCACCTGGGTCGTGGAGCTCCAGCCCACAAACCTGTCGGTCTCTGCCCTGGAGGCCGCCCTGCGGCGCTGGGAGACCCCCATTGTGGGCCGGGTGAGCCACGACCGCTATCTCCTGGACCCCCGGACCCTCACCGCAGGGGATTGGGAGGAGATTCTCCGGGCCCTGGACGCCATTCTGCTGTAAAGGAGCGCTCTCCATGAAACATATCATCATCGGCACCGCCGGACATGTGGACCACGGCAAGACCTGCCTGACCCGGGCCCTCACCGGGGTGGACACCGACCGGCTGAAAGAGGAGCAGAAGCGGGGCATCACCATCGAGATCGGTTTTGCCGAGCTCACCCTCCCCAACGGCCAGCGCGCCAGCATCATCGATGTGCCCGGTCACGAAAAGTTTATCCGCAATATGCTGGTGGGCGCGGCCGGCATGGACGTGGTCCTCCTAGTTGTGGCCGCCGACGAGGGATTTATGCCCCAGACCCGGGAGCATCTGGGCATTTTGTCCCTGCTAGGCGTGCAGAACGGCATTATCGTCCTCACCAAGGCCGACATGGTGGACGAGGAGTGGCTGGAGGCCGTGGAGGAGGAGGCCCGGGAGACCGTCCAGGGCACCTTCCTGGAGAACGCCCCCATTCTCGCCGTGTCCTCCTACACCGGCCAGGGCATCGAGGAGCTCAAGCAGCTCATTGTCAAGCTGGTGGAGGGGGCCGACCAACGCAATCAGGACCGGCCCTTCCGTCTGCCGGTGGATCGGGTGTTCTCGGTGGACGGCTTTGGCACCGTGGTCACCGGCACCCTCATCGAGGGCTCCATGCAGCTGGGGGAGGAGGTCTCCGTCTACCCCGCTGAGAAGAAGGCCCGCATCCGCGGCCTTCAGACCCACGACAAGGCCGAGGAGCGGGCCAGCGCCGGCATGCGGGTGGCGGTAAACCTCTCGGGCATTGACAAGGCCGACATCAAGCGGGGAGACACCCTGGCCAAGCCCGGCTCCATGGTCCTCTCCCACCAGATGGATGTGCAGCTCTCAGTGCTCAAGGACTCCCCCTACGCCATTAAGAACGACACCCGGCTCCACTTCCACCACGACACCCATGAGATGGTCTGCAAGTGCGTTATCCTGGGCAAGGATACCCTGGAGGCCGGGGAGACGGGTTATGCCCAGCTCCGCTTCCAGGAGGATGTAGCGGTAAAGAACGGCGACCACTACGTGGTGCGCTTTTTCTCCCCCCTGGTCACGGTGGGGGGCGGGGTTATCCTCAACGCCGCTCCCGGCCGGCATAAGCGCAACGACCCCGCCGTGCTGGAGGGGCTGGCCGCCCGGGCTTCCGGCTCTTCGGAGCGGCAGGTGGTGGAGGCCCTGCGCCAGGCGGGCTCCGCCATGCCCAAGAAGCACGACCTGGCCAAGGCCGCCGGTCTTACCGACGCCGAGCTGGACGAGGTTCTCGCCCAGATGCTGGAGGAGGGCCGGGTGGTGGAACTGGGTGGCCGCTATGTGGACCACGACACCATCGAGGCCCTGTGGGACAAGGCGGTCAAGCTCCTAGGGGCCTACCACAAGGCGCAGCCCCTCCAGCCCGGCATGAACCGGGGCGAGTTCCGTGGCAAGCTGCTGCCCACTGCCTCCCCCACCGCTATTGACGCCCTCATCGATTACTACGCCCAGCACCGTGGGCTGCGCATTGAAGGACCCACCATCGCCCTGCCCGGTTTCCAGGTGGTGTGGAACTCCTTCTACACCGGCCTGAAGGACCAGATTCTGGACCTATACGGCAAGGCGGGACTCTCCCCCGAGAACCTGGACGACGTGCTGGCCTCCTTCGGCAAAAAGCAGGAGGGCGCCCGGCAGGTGGTCACCCGCCTGTGCTACGACGGGGACTTGGTGGCCCTGAACGCCCAGCTGTTGCTGCGCCGGGACTTCTATGAAAAAGCCCTTTCCGCCTTGCGGGACCTCTTCGCCCAAAAGCCGGAGCTCCTCCTGGCTGAGTTCCGGGATGCCCTGGGCATTTCCCGAAAATACGCTCTGGCCCTGCTGGAGTTCTGGGACAGCCAGGGTCTGACGAAAAAAGCGGGAGACGTGCGGACCCTCGCCAAACGGCTCTGAGCCAAACCTGTGAAAAAATTGGTATAACCCGTTGACGAATCGGCTCTTTTTTGCTATAATATCAGGCGCTGTGTATGGACTTTTTCCATAAAGTCCATACACCCATCTGGGGATAGAAGGGTATCTGGTGAGCCCCGCGGTCTTCAAAACCGTAGAGGGCGGCGTTCCCGCCTTGGTGAGTTCGATTCTTACCTGTCCCCGCCAAAAAGCCCGCGCTCAGTTGAGCGCGGGCTTTTTCCTATTCGGGACCGCCGCAGTGCGGCAGGTATCTGCGGAATACGCGGGATCTACGCCGGTTTTCCCCGAAGCGGCACTAATTCTAGGGGGGCATTTTCCACACGGCACTATATCCTGTGGAAAACTCGGTTGAAAATGTGGATAACTTTCATCATCCTGTGCAAAACAGGGCCGGGCCGCCCTCTCGGGCGGCCCGGCCTGTGTGTTTCCGGATAAACGTTACTCGGCCAGGAGGGCGGCGATCATGGCGTCGGCCTCCGCAGAGGTGATGGTCCCCTGGGGCTGGAAGAGGTTGTCCTCGCCCACAGGGATATACTGCTCAATGACATTCCACATGACGCCGTCGCCAGCCCAGGCGGAGATGTCCGCCGCATCGGCGTAGGGGATCTGCACGGCCCAGGCGCCGGTGGGGCCCTTCTCCAGGGCAGTGGCAGCATTCATCAGGATGACGGCGGCCTGCTCCCGGGTGACGGCCTGGCTGGGCATGACGTTGCCGGCGCCGTCGCCGGAGATGATCCCGTTGGCCGCCGCCCAGTTCATGGCGGCATTGTCCTCCAGGTCCTTAAATGCCGGAGCGGCGCCCTCCAAGGCGGGGGAACCCATGGCCTCATAGAGCTTCTCCACGAAGGCCAGGCGGGTGACCGTATCGGTCTCCGGGGAGGTTCCGGCGTTCAGGGTCCAGTGGCTCTCACTGCCGGGCGTCACGTCCTGGCCCTGGGCGGTCATGGCCTTGAAGTACTCGCCGATGATGTAGGGCACCGAACCGCCCACTTCACCGAACTGCTCGCTGGTCTCGGCCTTCCAAATCACCGCATCGCTGGTGGCGGTGATGCCGGTGGCGGCGTACCAGCCGTAGGAGTCTGCGCCGGGGGTAGCGGAGAGGCGGTAGCTGTTGACAGCGGCGGTAAAGACCTGGTCGTCGGTGACAGGCTGGCCCTGATAGGTCAGGTTGACCACGCGGCTGCCCTCGGGATTGCCCAGGTAGATATCATAGTCCACGCCGTAGATCTGGTCGGTGCCGAAGCCGCCGCCCGAGATGGTGCCATCCTCTTCCACGGTGTAGTCCTTGGTAACGCTCTCCAGCCAATCCTTGATCTGCTTGCCGGTGATCTCAATCTCATAGAGCAGGTTGTTGTCATACCGGTAGATGGAGTAGCAGTTTTTCAGGGAGATCTCGGCGGAGTCCGCCCCCTCGGGGATGAGCTGGCCCACGCAGAAGCCGGAGGCCGCTACAGGGGAGGCAATGGACAGGTCCGCGCCGGTCGCCCAGATTTGGGCCTTGTGGACCAGGTCCATCGTATCGCTCTGGCGAATGAAGAGGTCGGTCACGTCGTCCCAGTCGCCGGAGATCGTGCCCACCACCTCGTCTACAGAGGCCAGACCGTCCTCATAGTAGGGCTCCATCAGGGCCTGGAGGCCGGGGTCGTTCTCATAGGTGGTCAGGTCCACCAGCTCGCTCTCGCCAAAAGCAAAGGTGCCGTCGCTGTTCAGGGTGATGGTGGTCTTGGTCAGATTCTGTCCGCCGCCGTTGACCACAGTCACATCCTGGCCGTCGGCGTTCTGGAAGGTATAGGTGCCCGCCTGGTGGTTGTGTCCGGCAATGACCATATCGATCCCGGTGGTGTTCTCAATCAGGTGGCGGACCTGGTTCTCCGGCTCAAAGGCGGTGTTGCCCGTAGAGACGGCGCCATCCTCACCGGCGCCGACCAGGCCGGACTCCTCGCCGGAGTGGACGCCCAGGATGACGATATCGCAGTTCTCCTCCTCGCGCATCTGCTCCTGCCAGTAGTTGGTCCACTCGTAGGCATAGGTGCGCTCGGTGTTGTCGGCGTGGACAAAGTCGTGGCCCTCATAGTGGGAGGAGGGGTCCCAGTTGGGCACGTTCACATTCTCAAAGCCCAGGAAGCCCACCCGGAAGGTCTTGTCCCCCACGGTGTACTCCTTGATGATATAGGGGGTCTTATCGGTCTCCTGGGTCTCGGTATTGATGTAGTTGGCACAGACCACGGAGACGGGGGTACCCACGTCGCTCTCCGTGCTCTCCAGCAGGTCGTAGATATTGTTCTGGACCTCCAAAGTGAAATTAAACTCGTGGTTGCCCATCACAAAGGCGTCATAACCGATGTAGCGCAGGCACAGGGCCATGGGGTTATTGCGGCCGGCCTCGCTGTTGACATTGTAGCGGGTGATGGGGGTACCTTGAACCAGATCGCCGTTGTCGATGAGGAGCACGCCGTCCATGGCGGAGCGCTCCTGCTCCATGGCAGTGGCTACTTTCAGCATGCTGTTGCCAACCTCTTTTCCGTCCACGGGGTTGAGGTTGTAGCACTTGCCGTGCATGTCGGTGGTGGAGTAGACGCCCAGGGTGAAGCTCTCCGCCTCGGCAGCAGAGGCTGTGACGCCCACGCAGCCCGCCAGCATGGCGGCAGTCATGGCTCCCGCCGCGGCCCGGCGGAAGAGGGAATTGCTGTGTGTCATACTGCTTCCTCTTTTCGTTTGTAAATTTGGAGTCAAGAACTCCAGCTATGATTATTATAATGTCTCCCTCCCGCATACGCAAGGGCGGCGGGAAATTTCTCCCGGGCATTGACGGCTTCTCACTGGAGCTGGTATAATGAGTTTGTATCATGAGGACGATATAGGCCCATAATCTGGTTGGGCGTTTCTACCGGCTGCCGGAAACAGCCGCCCTATCCGTCTCCAGTGCCTGCCTGGAGTGCGCGGAGGGGCCGGCTGCGGCGGCCCTTTTGCGTCTCGGGGCATATCCAGAGAAAGGGTGTATCCAATGTTATCTTCCTTTGTCCTGCGGGGGGACCTGTGCTACAGCCGGGACCCCCAGACCCTGTGCGCCGTCTCTGACGGTTACCTAGTCTGCGTCGAGGGCCGCTCCGCCGGGGTCTTTGCGTCTCTGCCCGAGAACTATGCTGCCCTGCCCCTGCTGGACTTCCGGGGCAAGCTTATCGTTCCGGGCCTGGTGGACCTGCACGCCCACGCTCCCCAGTACACCTACCGGGCCCTGGGCATGGATCTGGAGCTGCTGGAGTGGCTGGAGCGCCACACCTTCCCCGCGGAAGCCCGCTACGCTGACCTGGACTTTGCCGGGGCGGCCTACGACCGCTTTGTGGAGGACCTGCGCCGCAGCCCCACCACCCGCTCCTGTCTGTTTGCCACCTCCCACGCCGACGCCACCCTCCTGCTCATGGAGAAACTGGAGAGAAGCGGCCTTGTGACCAAAGTGGGTAAGGTGAACATGGACCGCAACTGCTCCTCCGCCGCCCGGGAAGCGGACGCCGGCGCCTCCCTGGCCGAGACCCGTCGGTGGCTCGCCGGCTGCGGGTCCTTCCGCCGGACCGCCCCGATACTCACCCCCCGGTTCATCCCCTCCTGCACTGACGAACTCCTCGCCGGGCTGGGGGAGCTCCAGCGGGAGACCGGGCTGCCCGTCCAGAGCCATCTTTCGGAGAATTTTGACGAGATCGCCTGGGTGAAGGAGCTCTGCCCCTGGTCCAGGAGCTACGCCGATGCCTACGACCGCTTCGGCCTGCTGGGCGGGGAGGGCTGCCCCACTATTATGGCCCACTGCGTCCACTCCTCGCCGGAGGAGGCCGCCCTGCTGAAGGAACGGGGTGTCTGGGTGGCCCACTGCCCCGAGTCCAACGCCAACATCGCCTCCGGCGTGGCTCCGGTGCGGGCCTTCCTGGACGGGGGCCTCCGGGTCGGTCTGGGCAGCGACATCGCCGGCGGGGCCCAAATGTCCCTCTTCCGGGCCATGGCCCTGGCCATCCAGGTCTCCAAGCTGCGCTGGCGGCTGCTGGACCAGTCTCTCGCTCCCCTCACCGTGCCGGAGGTCTTCTGGATGGGCACTCTGGGCGGCGGCTCCTTTTTCGGGCAGGTGGGTTCCTTTGCGCCCGGGTATGAACTGGATGCCCTGGTTCTGGACGACGCCCGCCTTTCCGGTCCCCATCCCCATACCGTGGAAGAGCGGCTGGAGCAGATGGTCTATCTGGCCGAGGACCGGGACATCACCGCCAAATTTGTGGCGGGCCGCCGGCTTTTTTGACGTTCAGACGGCAAGAAGGGCCGCCCCAAATTGGGGCGGCCCTTCTTCTCTTCTGTCAAACGGCGGTTACTGCTTCAGGCTCTCGGCCCAGGCGGCGTACTTGGCCACCTTCTCGTCGCACTCGGCCCGAGAGGCCCCCTTGGCCAGGATGTACACCTTGACCTTGGGCTCCGTGCCGGAGGGACGGACGATGACGCTGGTACCGTCGCTCATCTCATAGCGCAACACGTTGGAGCCGGAGAGCTCCATCGTACTCTTCGCGCCGGTGGCGGCGTCTACCACGCTGCCGTCCTGGTAGTCCTTCCACTGGGCCCCCTGCCCCCCCGCCGCCTGGGCGGGCGGGTCCTTGCGCAGGCCGGCCATCAGGTCGGCCATCTTCTTCAGGCCATCCAGGCCGGGCATAACCAGGTTGAGCGTCTTCTCACCGTAATAGCCATACTTTTCATAGCACTTCTGGAGCGCATCATAGAGGGTCATACCCTGCCCGGCATACCAGGCGGCCATCTCGGTGAGGGCCAGGGAGGCGGTGACGGCGTCCTTATCCCGGACATAATCGCCCAGCATATAGCCGTAGGACTCCTCATAGGCGAAGATCACCTTGCCCTCGCCGGCGTTCTCCAGCTTGTCCTTCTTCTCGGCCAGGAACTTGAAGCCGGTAAAGGTGTCATAGCACTTCAGCCCGTTGTCCTCGGCCACTTTGCGTGCCATCTCGGTGGTGACGATGGTCTTGAGGGCCACCGGGTTCTCCGGCATCTTGCCCGTGCGGCGCTTGGCGCCGATGAGGTAGTCCAGCAGGATCACACCGGTCTGGTTGCCCGAGATGGTGACGTACTCGCCCTGGTCGTTGCGGACCATAATGCCCACACGGTCGGCGTCGGGATCAGAGCCCAGGATGAAATCGGCCCCCTCCTTTTTCGCCAGGTCCACCGCCAGGTAGAAGCCCTCCGGGTTCTCCGGGTTTGGGGCGGCCACGGTGGGGAAGTTGCCGTCGATCACCATCTGCTCAGGCACGCAGATGACATGCTTCATGCCCAGGCGCTTGAGGGCCTCGGGGATGAGCTTGTAGCCGGTGCCGTGGAAGGGGGTATAGACCATCTTGAAGGTATCGGCCACCTGCTCCACGGCGGCCTTATCGTTG
The DNA here is from genome assembly GCA_944386885.1 of uncultured Oscillospiraceae bacterium. GTDB lineage: Bacteria > Bacillota > Clostridia > Oscillospirales > Oscillospiraceae > Pseudoflavonifractor_A. Next base: position 15,589 of record CALXCU010000137.1, read on the forward strand.
ACCTGGCCCATGACGTTGGCCAGGAACTTCTCGTCGGTCTCCTCGCCCATGAGCGTGATGAGCCCGGCCTTCACCGCCTCATCGTAGTCCATGCGCCGGATAGAGTCAAAGAGATCCAGCTCCTCCATCTTCTTGGCAATGGCGGAGGCGTGGTGGGGAGGCAGCTGGGCGCCATCCTGCCAGTAGACCTTATAGCCGTTGTACTCCTTGGGGTTGTGGCTGGCAGTGACATTCACGCCGGCAATGCAGCCATATTCCCGCACGGCGAAGGACACCTCCGGGGTGGGGCGCAGGGCGTCAAACAGGCGGACCTTGATGCCGTTGCCCGCCATAACGCAGGCGGTCTCCCGGGCGAACTCCTGGGAGTGGTTCCGGCAGTCAAAGCACACGGCTACGCCCCGCTCCATGGCCTGGGGCCCCTCGGCCTTGATGACCTCGGCAAAAGCCTGGGTGGCGTGGCGGATGACGTGGATATTCATCTGATGCAGGCCCACGCACATGGTTCCCCGCAGGCCGGCGGTCCCGAATTCCAGGGGGGCGAAAAAGCGGCTCTCGATCTCCTTCTCGTCGCCGGCGATACCCCGCAGCTCCTCCTTCTCCGCCTCGGAGAGGGCGCTGCTGTTTAACCACTTTTCATACTCATCACGATAGGACATGGGAATGACCTCCAATATCTCTGATTTGGCGTGAACAGGGCCACTGCTGTTGTGATTATATCACAAAGAGAGGGCGATATCCACCCTCTCTTTTGTCAAATCAAAGCAGAGTTTCCCAAACCTTACTTATGGTACCCCGACCCCTCCTGGATCTTAAAGGCCCGGTAGAGCTGCTCCAGGAGCATGACCCGGGCCAGATGGTGGGGGAAGGTCATAGGGGACATGGAGAGCCGGTCCCGGCACTCCCGCTTGAACGTCTCGTCCAGGCCGAAGGAGCTGCCCACCACAAAGGCCAGTGTGCCCTCTCCCGCGGCGGTCCAGGCAGCCAGCTGGGCCGAAAAAGCCTCGCTGGAGCGGGGCTTTCCCTCCACGCACAGGGCGGTAACACAGCAGCGGGCGGGCAGCTTGACGCGGATAGCGGCGGCCTCCCGGGCCAGGGCGGCATCGATCTGGGCCCGGGATGGGTCCTTCGGCAGGCGCTCCTCGGGCAGCTCCACCAGCTCCAGCTTGCAGTAGGCCGACAGGCGCTTGGCATACTCGGCACAGGCGTCCAGGTAGAATTTCTCCTTCAACTTGCCCACGCAGATGACAAAAATACGGATCATAAGGCCCCTCCTAGACCGGAAAGGTGGCGCTGGCCGTATCCCGTGGTGCCACCGCCAGCACCACATCCCGGCCAATCTCCGCTCCCCGGCGCTCCAGGGCGGCCCGGGCGGTGTCATAGGCCCGCTGGGGGGTATTGTTCTCCCGGGAGAGATGGGCCAGCACCACGGTGGCCGCCCCCCGCTCAGCCCCGGCGCAGGCCAGAGCCGCTCCCGCCGCATTGGACAGGTGCCCACGCTCGCCCCGGATCCGGGCTTTTAAAAAAGAGGGATAGGGGCCGCTCTCCAGCCACTCCGGCTCATAATTGGCCTCGGCCAGCAATAGGTTAGCCCCCCGGATCCCCGCCTCCACGGCGGGGGTGACGCTGCCCAGGTCCGTGACTACCGCCGCCTTCCGTCCGGCGGCTGAGAGGGCATAGCCGGTACTCTCGGCGGCGTCGTGGGGGGTTGGAAAGGTCTCTACTTCCACTCTCCCTACGCAGAAGCACTCCCCCGGCCGGAAGACCCGCAGCCGGTCCTCCAGGGCCGGTAGCTTCGCGCACAGCTGCCGGGCCGTGCCGCCGCTGGCGTACACCGCCACAGGGAGGCGCCGGGTCAGGGTCGCCAGGCCCGAAATATGGTCGGAGTGCTCGTGGGTCACCAGCACTGCCGAGAGCTCCGCCGGGTCCACCCCCAGGCCCTTCAGGGCGGTGGTGATCCGGCGGGCCGAGATGCCCGCGTCCAGCAGGATATGGGTGTGCCCGTCGGACACCAGGGCGCAGTTGCCGCTGGAGCCGCTGGCCAAGGTGGTCAAGGTCAACAAAGGGGATCGCTCCTATTTATGTAAACTTTTTATGCCTGATATCCCCCTGCACAGACAAAAATAGAAGCGGCGGAAGGTCCGCCGCCCCAGTGCCGGGACCGGGCAGGGTCAGCCCGCGTGCACCTCGCTCTGTTCGTCGTCGGGGGTCACCACCACGCGGATGTCGGCCCCCACGCCGGAGAGCTTGCGTACAATATCCTCATAGCCCCGCTCAATATGATAGACGTTGCTGATCTCGCTGGTCCCGCTGGCAGCCAGGGCCGCGATGACCATGGCCGCGCCCGCCCGAAGGTCACAGGCCTGTACCCGGGCGCCGGAGAGCCGCTCTACCCCCTCGATAATGGCCACCTTGCCATCTACCTGGATCTGCGCGCCCATGCGCCGGAACTCGTCCACATAGCGGTAGCGGTTGTCCCACACGCCCTCGGTCAATACGCTGGTGCCCTTGGCCAGGCACAGCACGGCGGCAATCTGGGGCTGCATGTCGGTGGGGAAGCCGGGATAAGGGAGGGTCTTCACGTTGGTGCGGGTGAGGGGTCCGGTGCGGCGCACCAGCACCGAGTCGTCGTGCTCCTCCACCTCCACGCCCATCTCCACCAGCTTGGCGGTGATGCACTCCAGGTGCTTGGGAATCACGTTTTTTATGAGCACCTCGCCCCCGGCGGCGGCCACGGCGGCCATGTAGGTGCCCGCCTCGATCTGGTCCGGGATGATGGAGTAAGTCCCGCCGTTCAGGCGGTCCACTCCCCGGATCTTGATCACGTCGGTACCCGCGCCCATGATGTCGGCCCCCATAGAGTTGAGGAAGTTGGCCAGATCTACGATGTGGGGCTCTTTGGCGGCGTTTTCGATGACCGTCATACCGTCCGCCAGAGTGGCCGCCAGCATCACGTTCATGGTGGCCCCCACGGAGACCATGTCCATATAGACCTGGGTGCCAGTCAGGCGGCCGTTACGGGCCTTAGCATGGATATAGCCCCCCCGCACATCCACATCAGCGCCCATGGCCACAAAGCCCTTGATATGCTGGTCGATGGGCCGTCCGCCGAAGTCACATCCGCCCGGCGGCGGCACCTGCGCGCTGCCGAAGCGGCTGAGCAGGGCGCCGATCAGGTAATAGGAGGCCCGAATCCGCCGGGCCAGCCCTTCGGGCACTTTGGCGTTGTGGATATGGGTACAGTCCACATCCACAGTTGTCCGGTTTACCGTGCGCACATCGGCGCCCAGCTCCTGGAGGATATTCAGAATCAGCGTCACATCGCTGATCTGGGGAATATTTTCAATCCGGCAGACCCCATTGACCAACAGAGTGGCGGGCAGGATAGCCACCGCCGCATTTTTTGCGCCGCTGATCGAGAGCTCACCGTAAAGCGGTTTCCCGCCATGGATTACATATTTTGTCAAAACCGCACCTTCTATTCTCCACACAGGGGAGAGCCCCTGGCAGTCATAACGGCCGGACGATGCGCCGCGGCCAGTCAAATTTTCCCGTTATAAAAGCAGCCTGGGGGCGTCATACTGCGCCCGCTCCAATGCAATCATATTATAGCATCCTATCCCTCCAAAAGCAAAGCAATTTTCTTCAAAACACAGCCGCTCTGGCACATTCTTTCTTGCTATCTCTAACAAAACCATGCCCCATTTTGGCTTGCTCTATTCCTGTTCCTCCTCGATTAGAAGAAAGCGCACCCTTATCCGCGTCTTGGAAGGAGCCGCCGGCCGCACCGGCGCGTCCATGGAGACGGCGATTCCCCTCTGCGCTCCGGCGCCTGACTCCTTCCTGTTTCGCCATGAATTAGCAGCCTTCCAACGCACATAGAACCGCCTTGCCGGGCAATCATAAGGGCGGACCTTCCGTCCAACACTTTTGTGGAAAAAGGAGATGTTCTTATGTCTACCACTTCGAACCAGCCTTCTGTCCCCGGCGCCCGCGCTGCTCTGAACAAGTTCAAGATGGAGGCCGCCCAGGAGGTCGGCGTCAACCTGAAGCAGGGCTATAACGGCGACCTGACCAGCCGTGAGGCCGGCTCCGTGGGCGGCCAGATGGTCAAGAAGATGATCCAGGCCTACGAGAACTCCATGCAGCAGTAACCGGCAGCCAGCTCTTCCGATGATACAGGCGCCGCGGGGCTTCAAAAAAGCCCCGCGGCGCCCCTGTTTGCTCTCCCTGGGGCCTATGCGCCCGGCATATTGTATTCGTCCCAAAACCATTGTACAGTATACCTATCCTGATTCCGTCCCACCCCTCCGGCCAAACACAAATACGAAAGGAGCACGGTTTATTATGAAACAGCACATTCGCCGTATTGTCACCGGGGCGCTGGTCTTGGCGCTGACCCTGCCTCTGGGGGCATTTGCTGCCCAGGCCACCACCCCGCAGGAGGCAGCTGACGCCCTATACAATCTGGGCCTGTTCAACGGCACCGGCAAAGATGCCAACGGGCAGCCCATCTATGAACTGGAGCGCACTCCCACCCGCAGCGAGGCAGTCACAATGCTGGTCACCCTTTTGGGCAAGAGCCAGGAAGCTCAGCAGCAGGAGTGGCGCATCCCCTTTACCGACGTCGCCGGCTGGGCTCGTCCTTTTGTGGGCTACGCCTATCAGAACGGTCTGACCGCCGGCACCTCTGCCACCACCTACGGCGGCGATGAGAGTGTCACCGCCTCGCAGTACCTGACCTTCGTGCTGCGGGCTCTGGGCTATGAGGTAGGTACCGACTTCCAGTGGGACCAGGCCTGGGTCCTCACCGATCAGTTGGGCATCACCCAGGGGCAGTATAATGCCCAGACATCCTTCACCCGGGGCGACGTGGCCCTGATTTCCTACCAAGCCCTCTCAGCTAAACTCAAGGGCCAGGACACAACACTGCTCCAGACCCTGCCTCTCTCGGATATTCCTGGCTCCAACACCCCCGCCGCCCCCCAGGCAGTGGCTCTCACTGTGGACAACGTGAAGGATTACTTAAACCTGACCGCCTCGGCCGCAGCCCTGGTGGAGAGCAACGCTTTTCATCAGCTCGGCACCGGAACCGTCACCGTCACCACGACTCCCCGGATGACCGCCCGGTTTGACAATGTTACCATCCGTTTCTCCCTCCAGACCTCCTCTTCCAACTGGGGCTCCATGGGCACGGAGAACGGCTGGGACACCATCACCCTCTCCTCCGATGGCTGGTCCAGCAACGTGTACAATATTTACTCTTTCGCTGGTTCTTATGTAGATCCTTTCCCCACCTACCGAGTAGTGGTCCAGGCGGTCACCGGCACCGTCACGGTTCAGTGAGCCTTTTGCCGCACAGAGCAAAACAGGCCCGGCCGCAGATGCGGTTGGGCCTGTTTTTTCGTACCAATTTGTCCGCCGTGGGAGCGGAGATCAGCCGCCCAGGTAGGCTTTCTTTACGGCCTCGTCCTCCAGCAGCTCCTCACCGCTGCCGGTGGCCACAATCTTGCCGGTCTCCAGCACATAGCCCCGGTGGGCGATGGACAGGGCCATCTGAGCATTCTGCTCTACCAGCAGAATGGTGACGCCCGCCCGGTTCAGCTCCCGGATGATGTCAAAAATCTGCTCTACCAAAATGGGGGCAAGGCCCATGGAGGGTTCGTCCAGCATGAGCAGCTTGGGCTTGGACATGAGCGCCCGGCCCATGGCCAGCATCTGCTGCTCGCCGCCCGAAAGCGTGCCGGCAATCTGGCGGCGGCGCTCCTGCAAGCGGGGAAAGCGCTGATAGACGTCGGCAATGCCGGCCTCGATCTCGCTGTTGGGGCGGGTATAGGCCCCCATCTCCAGGTTCTCCTCCACCGTCATTTGGAGGAAGACCCGGCGGCCCTCCGGCACCTGGGCCAGGCCATGGGCCACCACTTTGTGGGGCGGCACGCCCACGATGTTCTTGCCCATGAACTCAATGGAGCCGGTACGGGTGTGCAGCAGTCCGGAGATGGTCTGAAGCGTAGTGGACTTCCCCGCGCCGTTGGCACCAATGAGGGTGACGATTTCTCCGTCGTTGACCTCAAAGGAGACGCCCTTAATGGCGTGGATGGCGCCATAATACACATTAATATCATTGACCTTCAGCATGGCGTCATCCCTCCTTTTTCTTTTTCTGGCTGCCCAGGTAAGCCTCGATGACCTTGGGGTTGGCCTGAATCTCGGCCGGAGTGCCCTTGGCAATGATCTGACCAAAGTTGAGCACGCAGATCCCCTCGCAAATGCCCATGACCAGATTCATATCGTGCTCAATGAGCATGATGGCGATATGGAAGGTGTCGCGGATCTTCAGGATATTCTCCATCAGGTCGGCCGTCTCAGAGGGGTTCATGCCGGCCGCCGGCTCATCCAGCAGCAGCAGGGAGGGGTTGGTAGCCAAGGCCCGCACAATCTCCAGCCGCCGCTGCGCGCCATAGGGCAGGCTCCCCGCCTGGTGCCCAGCCAGGTCCTCCATGTCAAAGATATGCAGAAGCTCCATGGCGCTCTCGTGGGCCAGTTTTTCTTTCTTCCAATACCCGGGCAGGCGGAACACGCCGCTCCACATGGGGTAGCGCACCTGATTGTGCAGGCCGATCTTGACATTGTCCTCCACGCTCAGCTTATCGAAGAGACGGATGTTCTGGAAGGTCCGGGCGATTCCAGCCCGGTTGACCTGGACGGTGTTCATGCCATGGGTATCCTTGCCATCCAGGAGGATCGTGCCCCGGGTGGGCTGGTAGACCTTAGTGAGCAGGTTGAAAACAGTGGTCTTGCCCGCGCCGTTGGGGCCGATGAGGCCGGCGATTTCGGTGCGGCCCACGGTAATATTGAACTCGTTCACGGCGGTCAGGCCGCCAAAGTCAATGCCCAGATGCTGGCACTCCAGAATGGGCGCGCTGTTCAGGTCCCGCTCCGGGATAATGGAGTGGCTGGGCACGGGAACCATGCGGGTGGCTTTCTTATTCTCCGTACGGCTCATTCCGCAGCGCCTCCTTTCTCCGCGCGCTTTCCGCCCAGGCGGGCGAAGAGGTCGCTAAAGAACTGCTTCAAAGTGGGGTTATTGGTGGCCAGCATCACCAGGATGAGGACGATGGCGTAGACCAGCATCCGGTAGTTGGAGAACTGGCGCAGGGCCTCGGGCAGGATGGTCAGGGCTGTGGCCGCAATGACCGAGCCCCACATGTTGCCCAGGCCGCCCAGCACTACGAACACCAGGATCAGAATGGAGGTATTGAAGTCGAACTTCGTAGCGGCAAACGTGGTTTGGCTGCACCCATAGAGGGTACCAGCGGCGCCGGCCAGGGCAGCGGAGACCACAAAGGCCATCATCTTGTATTTGGTCACGCTGATGCCGACGCTTTCAGCGGCGATCCGGTTGTCCCGGGCGGCCATGATCGCCCGGCCGGAGCGGCTATTGACCAAATTAAAGACCACGATCAGGGCGATCATGACCAGAATAAAGCCCGCCGTAAAGGTCGAGATGCGCTGGGAGTTCATGACGCCCATGGGCCCCCGGATCAGTTCCGCGCCCCCGTCAGCCAGCTCGTTGGAATTGCTCAGAAAGCTGAAGTGGAGTCCGTTGGCATCCACGCCCAGGTAGACGTTGGTGACAATGCTCTTGATGATCTCGCCAAACGCCAGAGTGACGATGGCCAGGTAGTCGCCGTTGAGGCGGAGCACCGGAATCCCGATCAGGAAGCCCAGTACCGCCGCCACAATGGCGCCGAACACCATGGCCAGGGCCAGGCGCAGGGGAGAGAGGGCCACCGTATCCTGCAGGGCGATGGCCATGGCCGAACCGGCGAAGGCGCCCAGGCTCATGAATCCCGCATGGCCCAGGGATAACTCGCCAGAGATGCCTACCACCAGGTTTAGGGAAACTGCCATGGTGACGTAAGCGCAGATAGGAATGAGCTGTCCCTCCAGCATGGCGCCGATGCCGCCGTCCTGAAAGGTACGCAGCAGCTGTACCACCGCAAAGGCGGCCACTACCAGCGTGTAGGTAAACCAGCTGTTTCGGGTGGAGCGCTTCATCTGTCTGATTCGTTTCATCTTTTCCACCTCACACTTTCTCGCGGACAGTCTTGCCCAGCAGGCCGGCCGGCTTGACCAGCAGCACCACGATCAGCACGGCAAAGACAATGGCGGTGGACAGTTCAGTGGAGATATAGGCCCGGGCAAAGGTCTCAATGATGCCCAGCAGCAGGCCGCCCAGCAGGGCCCCGGGAATGGAGCCGATGCCGCCGAACACAGCAGCTGTGAAGGCCTTGATGCCCGGCATGGAGCCGGTGGTGGGAGTCAGGGAGGGATAGGCCGACATAAAGAGCACGCCGGCCACCGCCGCCAGCGCCGAACCGATGGCGAAGGTCACCGAAATGGTCCGGTTTACGTCGATGCCCATGAGCTGGGCCGCGCCCTTATCCTCAGAGCAGGCCCGCATGGCCTTTCCCATCTTGGTCTTATTGGTGAACGTGGTGAGCGCCAGCATAATGATAATACACACCGCAATGGTCAAAAGAGTGACCGCCGAGATGGTCAGCCGGCCGTCAAAGAGGGTGAGCTGGGCATTGCCCACCACGGAGGTGAAATACTTGGGGCTGGAGGTCCAGAGGAGCTGGGCGGCATTCTGGAGGAAATAGCTCACGCCGATGGCGGTAATGAGTACTGCCAGAGAGGGCGCCTGCCGCAGGGGCTTGTAGGCCAGGCGCTCAATGACCACGCCCAGGACCGTACACACCACCATGGCCACCAGGGTGCCCAGGATCGGGGCGGCAAAGGGAGGCAGGGCGGCGCTGGACAGGCCGCTCATGACAAAAAAGCAGATATACGCGCCCACCATGATCACGTCGCCGTGGGCAAAGTTGAGCATTTTGGCGATGCCGTAGACCATGGTATAGCCCAAGGCAATGATGGCGTAGATACTGCCCAGGCTGATGCCGCTGATCAGGTAATTCAGAAAATTCATCACATTCATGACACAACACACCTCGTTTCATGGATGATTGAGGACGGGCGGCGGAAGAGGGGCTGCCCATCCTCAATCATCCACCGTTCTCTGGAAGCAAGCGGGCGGGAGGGCCGCCAACCGGCAGGCCCTCCCGGAACCACTGCGTTGGATGATGGAACTGTTTTGCGGGGCGCGGAAGCGGCTTAATCCATGCCCACGTAAGCGCCGTTTTCGATGATCATGCCCTTGGGGCTCTTGGAGACCTCGCCCTGGTCATTCCAAGTAATGCCCTCGCCGTCGCCGGTCAGGCCGTTGAGGGTGATGGTGGGGAAGGTGGCGACCATGGCCTCGCAGATTTCCTCGGCGCTCATGTCGGGGGTGCAGCCGGCGGTCTCCAGGGCCAGCTTGTAGGCGTAGACGCAGTCATAGGCGTCGGCGGCAAACTGGTTGGGGGTCTCGCCGTAGAGCTCCTGGTACTTGGTCACGAAGTTGACGGTGGCCTCGTCGGTGGCATCGGCGTTGAAGGGGGTCAGGAGCATGACGCCCTCGGCCAGGGAGGCATCAAAGCCCTCCACCGTCAGGATGCCGTCCATGCCGTCCACGCCGAAGAAGGTGGGGGCATAGCCCATCTGGTTGGCCTGGCTCAGGATCAGGGAGGCGGGCTGATAGTAGATGGGCAGGAAAATCAGGTCCGCGCCGGCGTCCTGAGCTTGGTTGAGCTGCACAGTAAAGTCAGTGGCGGTATCGGTGGTGAAGGTGGCGTTGCCCACGATGTTCAGGCCCAGCGTCTCGGCCTCGGCCACAAACTGCTCGTAAATACCGGAGGAGTAGACGTCGTCGTTCTTCCAGATGACGAAGATATTTTCGCCCAGATTCTGATCATAGATATACTGGGCGGAGGCCAGACCCTGGTTGGGGTCGGAGAAGCACATCTGATAGACGTTGTCCTTGCCCGCGATGACGTCGGGGGAGGAGGCGGAGGGCGTCAAAGAAAAGATCCGGTCCTCGTTGGCCAGCACGGAAGTGCTCACGCCGGGCTGGGAGGTAACGGAGCCCAGGGAAATCTGCATGCCCCACTCCTTCAGGGTGTTATAGGCGTTGACAGCGGTCTCGGGAACGTTCACGTCGTCCTCGTAGCGCAGCTCGAACTGGATATCGCCGCCCTCGGCATTGATCTCGTCCACCGCGATCTGGGCGCCGGGATAGGCGGCCAGGCCGTAGATGGCGGCATCGCCGGTCAGGGGGCCGGTGCCGCCCAGCTTAAAGGCCGCGCCGGTCGCGGTGGAGCTGCCGCTGTCGCTGGCCTGAGTGCCGGCATCGGAAGGCGCCGCAGAGGGCTGGGAAGTAGTGCCGCCACCGCAGCCAGCCAGGAGCGAAGCGCTCATGGCCGCCGCCATAGCGAGAGACAAAACACGCATCTTTTTCATTTCATTGTACCTCCTTACAGGTTGTTGACATTATACGCTCCATGCGGAAAGTTGTCAACCAGTTAAAAGCAACAAGTCAGCCAGCAAAAATACTCGCTCTCCTGTAAGTAGCGCACAAAAAATGGACAAATTTCCCGCTTTTTTTCGCAAAAGCAGTATTGCTAAATGAGAATGCCGCCGTTCGGGCTCAGCACCTGTCCTGTGAGGAAACCCGCCCCCTCGGAGGCCAGAAAGTACACACACTCCGCTACGTCCTCCGGCCGGCCGATGCGCTCCAGGGGCGTTTCCAGCCGCAGGGCCTCCAGATCCTCGGCGGTGAGGGCCCCGTTCATGTCGGTATCAATGACTCCGGGCGCCACACAGTTTACCGTTATGCCTGAGGGCCCGACTTCCTTTGCTAACGCCTTTGTCAGTCCAATAATTGCCGCTTTTGTGGCGGAATAGGCCACTTCACAGGACCCTCCGGTGATCCCCCATATAGAGGAGAGGGTAATGATCCGCCCGGCCTTTCGGTGGATAAAATGGGGGAGCACCGCCCGGCAGCAGCGGAAGGTCCCGTCCACGTTGACGTTGAAGAGGTCCCGCCAGTCCTGATCGGAGATGTCGGTAAAAAGCTGCTGCCGGGCGATCCCGGCGTTGCATACCAAAATGTCAAGTTGACAAAATTTATCCAACACATTGTCAACCATATGCGTTACTTGTCCCGTGTCCCGCATGTCCGCCTGAAAGAGCTCCACCGTACCGCCGGCCAAGCGCAATTCCTCCGCCAGGGCCTGGGCGGCCTCCTCTGAGCGGCAGTAATTCAGCGCCACCCGGTACCCCGACCCGGCAAAGCGCCGGGCACAGGCGGCTCCAATCCCCCGGCTGGCCCCTGTAATCAAAACCGTCTTCTGTTCCATCCTTTCCACACCTCTCTGCGATGCGCGCTGCGGTCGCGCTGTGGCAGTTGCAGTTATAGAGTAAAGTATACCCTCCCAGCGCCCTTCTGCCAAGTGCCGAAAAACTTTTAAAAAAATGATTGACAATCCGCCTGTCCTCCGCTATAATAGACCATGCTGTTTGGACGATTAGCTCAGCTGGTAGAGCATCCGCTTGACGTGCGGGAGGTCACAGGTTCAAGTCCTGTATCGTCCACCACAGAAACCGCTGTTTTCTCTTGAAAACAGCGGTTTTTTGCAATCCTTTCATTGCCTTTTCAAGAGGGAAAGCTATGCGCGTTCTGCACGACCACAGGTTCAGCCACAGACAGGAAAAACCGCCCTCCGGAAGCTTTGCTTCCGGAGGGCGGTTCGCTGCATTCAGCCGGTTTTACTCTGTGTCCGGAGAGCAGCAATCCCCGTCTTCATCTCCCAAATCAGCTCTGCCAGCTTTGCCTCGCACTCAGCCTCTGCCCGGCGTATACATTCCGGGCCATGCGCTTTCCATTGACCTTGGGAGAGTAGCGCCCCTCCCACAAGCGTCGCTCAACTGTGGGACACATCCATGGCCAGCACATCAGCAAAATAGGTCCGGCCAACAGGCATTCCAAAATACACGAGCCGTTTTCGGAATGTCACTGACGCTTGGGTAACGCTCTCTGGCGTCATCGGGAATGACCAAAATGGGATACAGCATGATAAGGCCATGGACATTTTCGCCTGAGCGTTCTGCAAGCAGTACGGGCACCAAACCGCCCTGACTCTCGCCCATTAGATAAACTTGCTCCGGGTCTACAAAACGATCATCTGTAATATTGCCCAACACAGTCTGCATATCTGAGCCTTCTGTCAAAACACTCAATATCCAGCGATGCTGCGTTACGCCAGATAAGCAGTATAGGGAGTCATATAAGAATAGCTGCTCCCAAAGCTGTGAGCAATAATTGCTGCACGATACTGCTAATCGTCCGCGGTCGGAAGATAAAGGTTTCCATAGATTTTCAGGCCGTCCCGCCGGAAAGTCAACTCATAGACAGTATAGTTCTTCTGTTCCTCCAAAATGGTTGCTAAATCCAGTGCTTGCCGCTGTTTGGTATTCTCCCCGCCAAGTAGACAGTGAAATAATTTCATCTTTCGAAGGAATTATAAAAGTGCTGAACAAGCAGGATGTGTGGGATAACAGGGCTTTGCTATTGCTTATTGATTTGCAAATTATGAGTTACATTCGAAATCCAAATGACTTGTATCCCCGGCTCAATCAGAGAAGGAATCAAAACCTGTGCAAGTCCCTGTCACTTGCGATTTGACATTTTCTGCTCAGTATTCAGGGGTTCAGCCGCTTACAAAAACTCCGCCATCTCCTTCATATAGGCGGGCACCTCCAGTCCCTGGGGGCAGTGTGCGGTACACGCGCCGCAGCCGATACAGGCGGACGGGCGTCTTTCCTCCGGCAGAGCATTGAGACGGGCCAGACGCCAGGAGGACAGCTCCTTTTCTCCTCCAGTCTTGTATTCGTTATAGGCGGCAAGCAGGAAGGGAATGTCCAGCTGCCGGGGGCAGTCGGCGCAGCAGTAACGGCAGCCCGTGCAGGGCACCGCATAGAGGCCGTGGATCACATCGCTGACCTGCCGCACTAGGGAGATATCCTCCTCGGGCAGAAGATCGTCGTCTGAGAAGGTCTGGATATTGTCCTTTACCTGACCTAACTCCGACATCCCGCTCAAAACCACGGCGATCCCCGGCAGCGTCCGCAGGAACCGGAAGGCCCACGATGCTGCTGTAGCGTCGGGCTTGGCGGCCAGCAGGAGATTCCGGCCCGCCTGGGACAGATCTGCCAGCATCCCGCCGTGGGCTGGCTCCATCACCATGATGGGGATATGATGCTCCCGGAGGATCTCATACTGTTCCCGGGCTGTTCCGTGGAACCAGTCGTAGTAGTTCAGCTGGATCTGCACGAAGTCCCAGGGGCCGCGGGCAAGCATCTGCCGCAGGGCGTCCGGGGAGCCGTGGAAGGAGAATCCAAAATATTTGATTTTTCCTTTGCGCTTTTGTTCCCGGAAATACTCCGGCGCGCCGTGATCCAGGTAGTCGGAGATCAGCTTGTCTGTTACCCCGTGGAGCAGATGGAAGTCGATGTGGTCCATCTGCAGCCGCTCCAGCTGCCGGGCAAACTGCTTTTTGTAGTCTGGCTCCGCCTGCACATTGAATTTATCGGCCATGTAAAAGCTGTCTCGGGGATACCCCTTCAGCGCCTTGCCCAGAAACACCTCGGACTGCCCCATGTGGTAGATGTAGGCCGTGTCAAAATAGTTCACGCCATGGGCCATGCAATAGTCGATCAGTTCCATGGCCTTCGCTTCATCAATGGGCTTTGCAAACCCCGGCTCTGTCTGGGGCAGCCGCATCGCCCCCATGCCCAGCTGAGACAGCTGGATACCGTCAAATTCGTTATACTGCATACTTGTTGACCTATCCTCTCATTGTATTTACGGCTGTAAAACAGCCCCTTTTCAGAGTTAGTATAAGGGTAAAGTAAACTTGAGAGTCAATCCATTTTTCTTGACGGAGCACTCTTTTTTTCGCTATACTGCATCCAAGGGGCGATCTGTATGAACTACACCATCAAGAAGGTCTCAGAGATGACCGGCCTGTCCATCCCAACCATCCGATACTACGACAAGGAGGGACTTTTGCCGGACCTTCAGCGAAAGGAGTCCGGCTACCGCATCTTTTCAGACCAGGACCTGGAGGCCATCGACCTTATCGAGTGCTTCAAGGAGTCTGGGCTGACGATTCGTGAGATCCGACACTTCATGTCCCTGGTCAAGCAAGGGGACGCCACCCTGGCCGAGCGCCTGGAAATTTTCCAGCACCACATTGCACGGCTGGAAGAGAAGCTGGCCGCCGCGCAGAACGCGCTGGAGCACTCGCGGCGCACCCTGGCGTTTTATGAGATTGCATCAAAAACAGGATCGGAGGAATCCGCAAAGGAGGTCTACCTTGCCCGGTATGGGGAAGCAGGTGAATGAGAGCCTATCTAATCCTTGTGAGACTACCCGCCGACAACAGCGGCAAGCACCGATTTTGGGAAGGTTCTAATTTATATTTAAGCTATTTGTGGTATTTTAAATTTGGTGATTGGAATGAAGCTCTTATTTGCAGAGGATGAGATCGCTCTGTCGGAAGCAGTGGTGGATATTTTGACCTATCACAATTACCAGGTGGATGTGGTGTACGACGGCGCAGATGCCTTGGCCTATGCCCGGACAGAATCTTATGACGGGATGATCCTCGATGTCATGATGCCGAAGCTGGATGGCTTTGAGGTTCTGAAACTGCTGCGCAGCGAGGGCTGCCGGATACCCATCCTGCTTCTGACAGCAAAGACGGAGGTGGAGGCGCGTATTCAGGGATTGAACCTGGGTGCGGACGACTATCTGCCCAAGCCCTTTGATATGGGGGAGCTGTTGGCCCGCGTCCGGGCGATGCTCCGGCGGAGGAAACAGTATCAGCCGGATGTGCTGACCTATGGCGGTCTTTCACTGGATCCCCAAAGCTGTGAGCTGTGCGGAAACGGGCGGTCCGTCCGGCTCTCCAAGCTGGAGTACCAGCTGATGGAGGTCCTGATGCTCAATCAAGGAATCTATCTCTCTTCGGAGGATCTGCTGATAAAAGTTTGGGGCTATGAGACAGAGGCGGAACTGGGCTCTGTCTGGGTATATATCTCCTACCTGCGAAAACATATCAAGTCACTGGGCGCCCAGGTGGAGATCCGTGCCCGGCGGGGCGTGGGATATTCGCTGGAGCAGACGCCATGACGAAAGCACTTCAACGGAGGTTTGTCGTCGCCTCCATGGCTGCCATATCAGTGCTGCTGTTGGTTCTGGTGGGAGCGATCAATGTTGCAAATTTCTCCATATCCGCCAAACGAGTGGAGCAGGTTCTTCTTCAGCTGGTGGAAAGTGAGGGTTTGTATACGCCGCCCAATATGCAACAGGGAAATTCGCCCCATGCCCCGAACGCGCCCACCCCGGATGATATGATGGGGGCCCGGTACTTTTTTGTGCGGTTTGATGCGTATGGGGCAATTGTTCAGGCCAATGTCAGCCATATCCTGGCGGTGACCGAGGAGGCGGCGCTGCATATTGCCCAGCAGATTTACCAGAGCGGGGCGCAGTCAGGCTATACCGACAGCTTCCGGTATCAGGTGGCCCATGCGCTGGATGGGCGAAGCAGCTTGGTGATCTGCCTGGACATCTCTTCCCAGCAACGCTCTGTTGTAACGGTGCTACTGGTTTCCGCCCTGATCGGTCTGCTGTGCTGGCTGGCCATGCTGATGCTGGTGATTCTGCTCTCCAAAAAGGCCATTCGTCCCATCGCAGTCACACTGGAAAAGCAAAAACAGTTTGTCACCAATGCCGGGCATGAACTAAAAACGCCTTTGGCCATCCTTCTGGCCAATACAGACGCCCTAGAGCTGCACCAGGGAGAGACCAAATGGAGCCGGAATATCCGGACACAGACCGTCCGGCTGAACGGTCTAATGCAGAATCTTCTGGTCCTGGCCAAAATGGACGAGGGAGGCGGCTCTCTCCCCACCGCGGAGTTTTCCCTCTCCCTGCTGACCGGGGAGGTGTTGGATTTCTATCAGGAGGCAGCGGCGGCGAAGGGCATTGCTCTTCGGTCTGTCGTTCAGCCGGAAGTGATGCTCCGGGCCAACCGGGAGAGCATCGTTCAACTTCTCTCTGTGCTGCTGGACAACGCCGTGCAGTATACTCCGGCGGATGGAACGATCCAGGTGGTTCTGACCAAAGAAAAGAGCGGGATCGTATTTCAAGTAGAAAACTCCGTCGAAACACCGCCGGAGGGGGATTTGGAGCGGCTGTTTGACCGCTTTTACCGGGGAGACCCAGCCAGGACCCAGAAGAGCGGCGGGTATGGTATCGGGCTTTCCGCGGCGCGGGCGGTGGCAGAGGCCCATGGCGGCACCATAACTGCCCGCTACGACGGGCCGCGGGCCACAATGATGTTTACCGTAAAGCTGTAATTTGGAGAACACCCAACGTCCGCATGTGCTTTGACACATGCGGACGTTTTCTAAGCCAGGATTAAGGTCGCTCCGGTAAAATCGCTGTATAGCAAGAAAAGAGAGGAGCAGATTAATGGGCTTTCGGCACGAATGGAAACATGAAATTACGGCTTCTGACTTGGCGGCTCTTCGCGCGCGGCTGCAGGTCCTGATGACCCCGGATTCCCATGGAGTGAACGGGCGATACCAGATCCGCAGCTTGTATTTTGATACGCCTGCAGACAAGGCGCTTTGGGAAAAGCGGAACGGGGTGGACCCCAGGGAAAAGTTTCGCCTCCGGTATTATGATGGTGACCTGTCCGTCATCCGGCTGGAAAAGAAGAGCCGGCGTAATGGGCTGGGCAGCAAGACGGGCGCACCGCTGGGCCCACAGGAGGCGCAGCGCATTGTGGATGGGGCCTGCAGTTGGATGGCCGGATGCGGAAGGCCGCTGGTGGAGGAGCTGTATCACAAAATGGCGGTTCAGGGACTCCGGCCCAGGACCATTGTGGACTATACCAGAGAGGCCTTTGTGTACGCCCCCGGAAATGTCCGGGTAACGCTGGATCACCACCTCCGGACCGGGCTGCAGTGTGTGGACTTCCTGAACCCGGACTGCGTGACCGTTCCCGCCGGGGACGCTACCGCCGTGCTGGAAGTAAAATGGGACACGTTCCTCCCGGGTTTGATCCGGGACGCGGTTCAGCTGGCAGGGAGAAGAACCGCCCCCTTCTCCAAATATGCAGCCTGCCGGCTCTACGGATGACACGGCAGATTCGGAAAGGATGGGCACTTTATGACATTTGACGATATTTTTACTTCCAGCTTTCTGGATAATATTTCCAGTGTGACGCTTCTGGACATGGGGCTGGCACTGCTGCTGGCCTTCGGGCTGGGGCTGTTTATCTTTCTGGTCTATCAAAAGACCTTTTCCGGCGTCATGTACTCCTCCAGCTTTGGGGTGGCCCTGATCGCCATTGCCATGATCACTACGGTGGTGATCATGGCGGTGACCAGCAATGTGGTGCTCTCCCTCGGTATGGTGGGCGCCCTGTCCATCGTCCGCTTCCGGACGGTGATCAAGGAGCCGCTGGACATTGTGTTCCTCTTCTGGTCCATCGCGGTGGGGATCGTCTTGGCCGCCGGCATGATCCCCCTGGCCGTGATCGGCAGCGTGTTTATCGGTCTGGTGCTGCTGGTCTTTGTCAACCGGAAGTCCCATCGGAACCCGTACATTGTAGTCCTGCGGTGCAGCAGCGCCGAGAGTGAGCGGATGGCCTGGGCCTTCCTGGAGCATCAGGTGCGGCGCTGTGTGGTGAAAAGCAAGACAGTCCGTCTGGGCGAGGTGGAGCTGACCGCAGAAATCCGGCTGCGGGACAAGGATACCGAGTTCATCAATCAGCTCTCCCAAATGGACGGAGTGGACAGTGCGGTCCTGGTCAGCTACAACGGCGACTATATGGGGTGAGGAGGACGATCCTGTGTCGACAAGCAAGCATATTGACGTGATCTGTCTGGTGGGAGCCTGCCTGACCCTGCTTCTGAGCATGGCCTTTGTGTGTGGAGACGCTCTGGGAATTCAGGCGGCAAGTGTGGAAATGGGGTATGAGTCCCGGCTGTTTGACACCTCCCAGGTCCACACCATTGACATTCTCATGGAGAACTGGAACGGATTTTTAGAGACCTGCGAGGATAAGGAGTACGCCCTGTGCACTCTGGTTATTGACGGCGAGACCTATGGAAGCGCGGCGATCCGGGCGAAGGGAAACAACTCGCTCTCCTCTGTTTCCGCCTACGGAAATAACCGGTACAGCTTCAAAGTGGAATTCGACCACTACGACAGTTCCAAGACCTATTACGGCCTGGATAAGCTGAACCTCAACAATTTGATTCAGGACAACACCATGATGAAGGATTACCTGGTGTACCAGATGATGGTGGACTTCGGTGTTGCCGCGCCCCTGTGCAGCTATGTCTATCTGACGGTCAACGGGGAGGACTGGGGATTGTATCTGGCGGTAGAGGGGGTGGAAGAGTCCTTCCTACAGCGCAACTACGGCAGCAGCTACGGGGAGCTCTACAAGCCAGACAGTCTGAACGGCGGAGGCGGAGGCCAGGCAAGCAGCAACGATGTCAAGCTTCAGTATATTGACGATGACCCGGACAGCTACTCCAACATTTTCAACAACGCCAAGACCGACGTGAGTCAGGCGGATCAGGAGCGGCTCATTGCTTCCCTCAAACAGCTCAGTCAGGGGACGGACCTGGAGGAGATCCTGGACACAGACACCGTGCTGCGCTATTTTGTGGTCCACAACTTCGTGTGTAATTTTGACAGCTACACCGGCTCCATGGTCCACAACTACTACCTCTATGAGGAGGACGGCGTGCTGTCTATGATCCCCTGGGACTACAATCTGGCGTTTGGCGGCTTTCAGGAACAGACAAGCGCCACAGAGCTGGTGAATTTCCCCATTGACACGCCGGTATCCAGCGGCGATTTGGAGTCCCGTCCTATGGTTTCATGGATTTTCCAGGATGAGATTTATACCTACCTGTATCATCAATATTTCAGCCAATTTCTCACTGACTTCTTCGACAGCGGGGTCCTGGAGGAGAGGATCGACGCCACAGCCGCACTGCTCGACCCCTATGTGCAGCAGGACCCCACCAAATTCTGCACCTATGAGGAGTTTCAGACGGCGGCAAAAACGCTGAAGGAATTCTGCAACCTCCGGGCCCAGAGCGTCTCCGGACAGCTGGCAGGTACCATCCCCGCCACCAGCGACGGACAGGCCGCAGATTCTTCCACCCTAATAGATGCCACCGGGCTGGAGTTGTCTGACCTGGGATCTTCCAGCGGTGGTGCGTCTGAAAATCCTGGCCGGGGCGGAGATTTTGCCCGTGGGGGCCATGGCGGACCACAGGAGCGCAGGGAACGCGGAGGTGAAACCAGTTCCGCCCCCGGAAATCTGACTGCTCCCACATCGATATCCGGCGGAGGCACAATAACCGCCTCCCTTCTGGCAGAAAACAATGTGCCTGTTCCGAACATGCCGGGAACCGGGGCACAGACGGCTATGGAGCCCCCGGCGGAAGCGCAGGGCTCCACTTCTGCGGGCCCTCCGACGCAGGCACAAGGGGGGGCGGAGGGAGTGGAATCAGAGGAACCAGCGCCGGAAGAGGTCCCAACTTCCGAGGTGGAAAACGAAGGCGATGACTTCACCCAGGAAGGCGTTACCCCAACGCCGGAAGGCAGTACTCAAGCACAGCAGGCTGAGGAGCCCGCGCAGGAGAACAGCAATGTCACGGAGGGGACACAGGGACAGATGACCAATCCATTTGGTGGTACGGACAACTGGAACCAGGATGGACAGAGTCAGCTGACGGAGTCCGAAGGGACACAGCCAGGAAGTAATCCAGAAGAAGAGACCGCCGTTCAGGCGGAACGGGAAACCGCGGTTCTTTTGGCAGCATCCCTGGCCTGCCTGCTGATCGGGCTGATTGCAATATTTTTATACCCGCGGAAGCACTGATTATCTTCCGACAGCTCGATATGACGATGACGATAAGGAGATTCTATTATGAGGACCAAATTTGCGGCAGTCTTGACCTTCCTTTCTCTTTTGATCCCGCCCCTCTCTCCTACAATCACCACCGCCTCCGCTGCTGAGGCGGTGGTGATCAGTACGGATGGGCTGGAGCTAATCCAAGAATTGGAGGGCTTTTCTTCAGAAACGTACCAGAACGGCGGACAGTGGTACATAGGTTATGGAACCGGCTGTGAAGAGGCGGATTATCCGGATGGTATCACCCGGGATGAAGCGGAGGAACTCTTGCTTGAGACGCTGAGCGATATGGGCAATACGTTGTCCGCATGGCTGGAAGAGTACGAAGTCACACCGACCCAGGCACAGTTTGATGCCCTATTGAGTTTTACCTACAACCTGGGCGAGGGATGGATGACGGAGGATTGCAGCCTTGTGGATCTGCTGACCGGCGGTTCAGATAACTGGACGGATATCGACCTGGTTCATGCATTCGGGGCATGGTGTCATGAGGGGGGAGTCGTGAATTCCGTCCTTGTGCAACGCCGGCTTCGGGAGGCCTGTCTGTTCCTCTATGAAGACTATACCGGGGAATCCACCGAAGCCTTTGTTTCCGTGACGCTGGATGCCGGAAATGGCACAGTGGAACAGGATATCGTCTTTTATGAGCGGGGAGCAACCCTCGGGGTGTTGCCAATTGCGGAGCGCACTGGCTATGAGCTGACCGGCTGGCAGACAAAGGATGGCCGGCTTTTGGCGGAGGAGGATGTTGTTCAGGATGATCTGGTGGTATCCGCGCTTTGGGAGACCTCTGAGACTGCAGCTCCCCTGTTTTCCGATGTCTCTGAAGAGGATTGGTTTTATTCCTATGTACAGGAACTGAGTCAGGCGGGGGTGGTCGCCGGGTATCCGGATGGCACCTTTGGCCCTTATGACCCTGTGACGTTGGGCGCAGCTCTTGTGCTGGTCCTCCGCAGCGCGGGCTATGAAGATCAGGAGATGACCGGCAGCCACTGGGCCAGCGGTTATCTGGAGCTGGCGATTTCCCTGGGGCTTCTGGAAGACGTCGGGGAGGAGGACTTGGATGACTCCGCCAGCCGTCTGCTGATTGCGCAGATGGTCGCTAAAACATGGAACCTCTCTGCGTCCCAGGCGTCCTCTCCTTTCTCCGATACAACAGATGGATCTGTGACAGCACTCTATGAGGCTGGGATTGTACAGGGAAGTTATAGCGCTGATGGTTCTCTGATTTATCAGCCGGACAGCGCCATCAGCCGTGCGGAGATAACCGTCATTCTTTCACACATGCTGGAGTGGCAGGAAGCCGCCAGTTCGGAGGAGAACGAGGCAGAACAGATAGAGCAGGAAGAGCCGGAGCAGATTGCCTATGGCTCCTATCTGGTGGATGTTCTGGAGGATGTGCCGGTCAATTCCTATGA
>CALXCU010000138.1 GCA_944386885.1 uncultured Oscillospiraceae bacterium
TTTCCTATCTGCCGAGCTATTTGACCTCCGTCCTCTGTAACTTCGTCCCCTGTCTGGCGTGCTTCTTCCTCTTCCGGTGGCACACGCACAAGAGCATTCCGGGCTTTGAGGGAATGAAGCCGGAAAAGCTGGACAGGCATCAGCTCATCACGCTGTTTGGCATTATTCTCATGATCGCAATGACGGTGTTCTTTGGAATCGATGTGGGACTGGCGTCCATTTTCTGTTCTGTCCTTCTGCTGTTCCTGCGCGTTTCCGACGAGAAAGCCTCGCTCAACGGAGTTCCATGGGGCACGCTGGTGATGATCTCCGGTATGGGAATCCTGATTTCCATGGTGGACGATCTCCACGGCATTGATCTCATAGCGAACTTCCTGGAGGGATTCCTGACGCCTGCCCTGGCACCGGTGGTTTATGTGCTGCTTTCCGGCGTGATGTCGCTTGTGTCCAGTGCGCAGGGAGTCGTTATGCCCACGCTGATACCGACGATCCCGGCCATTGTCGCCGCCTTCCCGAGCGTGAGCCCCGAGGTTATGGTAATGGCCATTCTGACCGGTTCTGCCTGTACGACAATCAGCCCCTTTTCCACGGGAGGTGCGCTGGTGCTCGGCGCGTACAGCTCTATCTGTGATCCAACGCCCAAAGAGCGGGATAAGATGTTCCTCTATCTTATCTTTGTCGCATTGATCTGGCTGGTGGCGCTGGCAGTTCTGTCGGGATTTGGATTTTTACATATCTTTTTCTGAGCGGCAGGCCCGCATAGCTGAGCCAAGCTCGTGAGCAGCAAGTTTGAGATGTAAAAAGGAGCCTATTTCTCATATGATTGATGTAAGAAGTGATACGGTCACCAAACCGACCCGGCAAATGCTCGAAGCCATGACCTGCGCACAGGTGGGCGACGACATACTCGGCGACGATCCGTCGGTGAAGGAGCTGGAAGCGCTGGGGGCTTCCATGTTTCAAAAAGAAGCGGCGCTGTTTGTCGTCTCCGGGACGATGGCGAATCAGCTTGCCGTGATGACGCTCACAAACCGCGGCGATGAGGTAATCGTAGGGAGTGACAGCCACATCTATAATCTCGAGGTGGGCGCGCTTGCAGCGCTCAGCCAGGTGCAGGCAAGGCCGGTCGAGTGCGTGGAAGGCCGCCCCGATCCGGCGGTATTTGAATGCGCGATTCAGGAGGCAGGGATCCAGCGCACCCATACGGGTCTGATCTGCCTGGAGAACACCTATGATTTGAACCGCGGATATCCGGTTCCGCGGGAAGAGATGGAATCGATTGTGAACCTGGCCGCAAACTACGGCGTCCCCGTTTATCTGGATGGGGCCCGCATCTTTAACGCCGCGTCCGCACTGGGCACGACGGTGGAAGAACTGACCCGGCCGGTGGCTGCCCTGCAGGTATGCCTTACGAAGGGGCTGTGCGCACCCTTCGGATCGCTCCTGATCGGCGACGGGGCTTTTATTGAAAAAGCGCGGTGGCTCAGGCAGCGCATAGGAGGCGGCATGCGTCAGGCGGGCTATATGGCTGCGGCCGCTGTTGTGGCGCTGCGGACCATGCCGGAACAGATCGGCAGGGACAATTGGAATGCACGCCTGCTGGCTGAGAGAATTGCCGCCAGAATCCCTGAAATCATTTCTCCGCATACAGTAAAGAGCAACATTATCAACCTCGATCTGGCCCAGAGCCGGGTGGATACGGAACAGTTTTATCAGGCTGTTCTGGAGAAGGACGTGCTTATCAAGCCGCTCGGAGGCGCGCATTTCAGGATGATTTGCCATTACGGGATTGGAGAGCCGGAAATGGACCAGATCGTTGACGCAATTGTACACGCATTTGCAAAAGCCAGAATTCACTGAATACTGATCCGATTTACCGGAAGAAGGCTGCGGAGAATGTCTTATTGTTCATTCTCCGCAGCTTTCCATTTTGAAGGGAAATTTAAGCGCAAGTAGTGCTTCTTTGGGAGTCTTAAAACGCGGAAAAACTGCCGCCGGTAATGCGTTACTCTCTTGGCTGCGGGAGGAGAATTTAAACCTCTGACATCCTGATTATGGGGAAATTTTACAAAAATAGATTCTTGAATTTGCTGCATTTAAGTATATCTTGGAACTTGCTAATGTATTTTCTGGCAGAACTATTCGGAAATTTCCCAGATTTATGAGCTGTGAGGGGTTGAGCACTTTCTTTTGGGAGGTTCGTCTGTGAAAAAAGGAAGGCAGAAGGGCTAGAAAAAGGGCTTGACATGGAGTAAACTCCAAGGAGTAGAGTAAAGGCGAACAAGAGCCCCGGCGGCTGCACCGGGGCGGACCAAAAAGGAGGAATTGTTATGGAGATTTCGGACCGCGCCAAGGCGTATTATGAGGCGATGCTCCCCGGGCAGAGCCCGGCGCTGTTGGACACTGACCCGGAGTTCGTGGAGCGCTTTGTCAACTTTGCCTTTGACGAGGTGGTAAATCAGGACGATCTGGACGCCCATACCCGGTTCCTGGCCATCCTAGCCACCCTGTTGGGCTGCCAGGGCCTGGAGGAGTTCCAGGTCATGCTCCCGGCGGCCCTGAACCAGGGCGTGACCCCGGTGGAGGCCAAAGAGGTGGTCTATCAGGCGGTGGCCTATCTGGGGATGGGCCGGGTCTACCCCTTCCTGAAGGCGGTCAATGAAATTTTAAAGGAGCGCGGGGTCCAGCTTCCCCTGGAGGGACAGGCCCACACCACGATGGCCGACCGGGTGGAGAAGGGCAACCAGGCTCAGGTAGACATCTTCGGCGAAGGGATGCGGGACTTCCAGAACAGCGGCCCGGAGGAGAGCCGCCACATCAACCGCTGGCTGGCGGGCAACTGCTTTGGGGACTACTATACCCGCGGTGGTCTGGACTACCGGCAGCGGGAGATGATTACCTTCTGTTTCCTGGCCGCCCAGGGCGGGTGCGAGCCCCAGCTCACCAGCCATGCCGCTGGAAACCTGAAGGTGGGCAACGACAAGGCCTTCCTCATCAAGGTCCTCTCCCAGTGCCTGCCCTATATCGGCTATCCCCGCAGCCTCAACGCCCTGCGCTGTGTCAACGAGGCCGCCGGGCAGCAGAAATAAGACGGGACGCGCACGGATGAAGACCTTATATATCGAGTGCAGCATGGGCGCAGCG
The DNA here is from genome assembly GCA_944386885.1 of uncultured Oscillospiraceae bacterium. Taxonomy (GTDB): domain Bacteria; phylum Bacillota; class Clostridia; order Oscillospirales; family Oscillospiraceae; genus Pseudoflavonifractor_A. Next base: position 3,145 of record CALXCU010000138.1, read on the forward strand.
GGGGATATGCTTATGGCCGCCCTCTATGAGCTGCTGGAGGATCGGACGGGTTTTCTGGAGACCATGAATCACCTGGGCCTGCCCGGCGTGGAGGTAACGGCCCGGCCCGCACAGGCCGGTGGGCTGGCGGGGACCCATATGGCGGTGACCGTCCACGGCCGGGAGGAGGACGGCGCGGACGGACAGCAAGGCCGTCACCAGCACGCAGCTCCGGGACACATTGCCGCCCTCATCGACGGCCTGCCTGTTTCCGAGGAGGTACGGGCCCACGCACGGGAGGTCTATGACGCCATCGCCCGTGCCGAGGCCAGGGCCCATGGCTGCCCGGTGGAGGAGGTCCACTTCCACGAGGTGGGGGCCCTGGACGCGGTGGCCGACGTAGCCGGCGTATGCTATGCCCTCTCCCTGCTCCGGCCGGAAACGATCGTGGTCTCCCCCATCCATGTAGGCAGCGGCACGGTGCGCTGCGCCCACGGAGTGCTGCCGGTGCCCGCCCCTGCCACGGCCAATCTCCTCTCCGGCGCACCCATCTACGGCGGAGAGGTGGAGGGGGAGCTGTGTACCCCGACCGGGGCAGCCCTGCTCACCCACTTTGCCCAGTCCTTTGGCCCGATGCCTGCCATGACCCTCCGGGGCGTGGGGGTGGGTGTGGGGAGCCGTATTTTCCCGGGCCGGGCCAACTGTGTGCGCGCCTTCCTGGGAGAGGCGGAGGAACGCCCCGGAGGCGAGATCACGGAGCTTGTGTGCAATATTGACGACATGACGCCGGAGGCTCTGGCCTTTGCCTGCACCCGGCTGCTGGAGCTGGGAGCCCTGGACGTGTATACCACCCCGGGCACGATGAAAAAGGGCCGGGCAGGTCATGTGCTCACCGTCCTGTGTCCCCCGGAGCGGGAGACCGAGATGGCCCGGCATATCCTGACACAGACCACCACCAACGGCCTGCGGGTGCGCCGGTGCGGCAAATATGCCCTGACGCCCGGCGCCGGGCAGGTCCAGACCCCTCTGGGGCCGGTACGCCTGAAGCTGGCACGGGGATACGGCGTGACCCACAAAAAGCCGGAATTTGAGGATGTGGCCGCCCTGGCCCGCGCCAAGGGCCTGTCCTATGGAGAGGCGGTCCGGGCGGTGTGGGAGAGCGTGGAGGGAGGTGAGGCAGAGTGACTATCGCCCAGGTGAGCCAGAAATACGGCCTGACGGCCGACACCCTGCGTTACTACGAGCGCATCGGCCTCATCCCCCCGGTGCCCCGGAACAAGAGCGGCATCCGGGATTACGATGAGGAGTCCTGTGCCTGGATCGAGCTGATGAAGTGTATGCGCGCAGCGGGCGTGCAGATCGAGGCCCTCATTGAGTATGTGGCCCTCTTCCGCCAGGGAGATGGGACCCAGGAGGCCCGAAAGGCCCTGCTGGTGGAGCAGCGAGAGCAGCTCCAGACCCGTATGGCGGACATGCAGCGGTCCCTGGACCGGCTCAACGAGAAAATTGCCCTCTATGAGCAGGGGAAAATGACCGATCAGCACTTTCTCCGGCGCACAGACGGAGAAAAAGGCGCGTAAAAAAGCGGCGTCCGGCCGTTCAAGGCCGGACGCCGCTTTCTTGGTTGTTCATCACTCCAGGACCATGCGCTGCCTCATGCCTCGCTCGGGGCGATATAGTGGCGCCGGACCCCTTTGGGGAAATTGTCCCGCAGCAGCTTTCGGTTGCACCAGCGCCTGCCTTCGCCAATCAGGTACACATCCGTCAATGCAGAACAGCCTTCAAAGGCCCTGCTGCACGCAGTGAGCTCCCATGGGAGCGTGACCTTTTTGAGAGAGCGGCAGCCGCAGAAGGCGCCCCGGCCGATTTGTGTGATGTGCGGAGGGATATGGAGCTCCTCCAAAGCGGTGCATTCTTCAAAGGCGTCCGCGGCGATCCCGCGGACTTCCGATGGAAAATCAATGGCCCGCAGGGATTGAGCCCGCTGAAAACAGCGAAACGGGATCCATTGGAGCTTTGGAGGCAGAATGATCTCTTCCAGGAATGTACAGTCGCTGAAAGCGCCGGCTGCGATCTCGGTCACAGTCTCGGGCACCCGGTAGCGGCTGCCCGGCCGGTGGGGCGGGTAGCGCAGGAGACGGGTCTGTTCCCGGTCCATCAACACCCCGTCCACAGTGGTCCGGCTCATCCCCGCAGACGGAAAGAGGCCGATGCACTCCAGCGAGCGGCAGCCATAGAGTTCACAGCCCGCGCATTCGGGCAGCGTGACGCGCTTTAGCGCGCGGCATTGGGTGAACCACTCCCCCTCGCCCTGCACCTTTGGCGGCAGTTTGACCGTCTCCAGTGCCGTGCAGAGGGAAAAAGCCCCGCTGCCAATGGCTTCTACAGAATCCGGAATCTCCAGCGCCCGCAGCGCCGTACAGGACCAGAACGCATCGCCGCCGATCGCCGTAAGGGCGGCCGGCAGTGTGATTTCCTCCAGAGAGGCGTTGGAAGTGAAGGCGGCATACGCAATCCGCCTTACGGACGGCGGCACGGTATATGTCCGGTCCCGTTTCCCCGGCGGATAGAGGATCAAATGCTCCATACAGCGGTCAAAGAGCACGCCGTCCACTGCGGCGTAGCGCTCATTGCCGGGGGAGAGCCGGAGTTCCTCCAAAGATTGGATCACCCTCGTTACAGGTTCCCGCTCGAAGGTCTCCATGGATTTCGGGAGGATAATCCGCCGCAGCTGGCGGCAGCCTGCAAAGGTATCCAGATGAAATGCGCGGACTGAATCGGGGATGGCGATCTCAGTCAGCTGTTCGCAGTTTTGGAAGGCGTACCATTTCAGCGTCTTGAGCGCCTTGGGCAGCCGGTCGAGCTTTAAGCGGAGGCAATCGGCAAACGCGTACATCCCGATGCTCTCCAGGCTGTCCGGCATATGGACGGCCTCCAGCGCAGAGCAGCCGAGAAAGGCCTGCTCACCCAGGAACCGGAGGCCCTCCGGCAGGCAAAGTTCCCGGATCTGAGCTGGCTGCCAGTGGGCCCGGCAGATCTGGTTGGAGGTGCCGATGGGGGCGGCGATCCCGGTCACTGGCAATCCGTCCAGCATCGCAGGGACGCGGAGCTGCGCACCGTGGCGCGCAAAATCGTAGATCACAGCGCTGCCGTCCTTCTCGTAATAATACCAGCAGACGCCCTCCGCCCAGGCTTCCCTCACGGAGGCAGGGTACAGCTGGTCCCCTGTATCTGGAATCGGACCGGGGCGTTCCGGCATAGTCTTACCCCCCTTTGTGTGGTATGTGTGGTATCTTGACGGGACGAATTCTATATAAAATATTATAACAGATGAAATGAACAGCATCAACGTTGGAGATTTCGTCTCCGCGAGCAGCCACAGGTTTTTCTATTTCTTTCAAAAAGGACCGACTTATCTAAAATGCGATGCGCCGCAGAGCTCAAAGAGCTCTGCGGCGCATCGTGCTGATTGGGAAAAGTGGGAAAGAAAGGAGAAATCAGATTCAGATTAGCTGGTATCGCGGCAGGCAGGCTGCAAAACGTGGTACCGAAATGTCCACGCGCTTAGACATCGATTCGTGCGGCTCCGTTTTCGGTCACCAGATAAGCGGCACTCTCGCTCTCCTCATAGACCAGGAGCAGCGCCTTACCTCCGGACAGCTCGTCTGCGCCATAATGATGAAGGACCGTGCCAGACGCCACGTCCACGGCATCCACGCTGCCGTCCTGATAGGCCATCCACAGCGTGCTGCGATCCTCTGTGAGGCAGGAGGCGGCTACGTTGCGCAGGGAGGGGAAGAGGGAGGGCTCGAGAGTAAAGTCTTTGTTGACGAAGGTCTCGGTATTGGCCAGATCCAGCGCGTCAAAGGCCGCATCGTTGCCGGTGCCGTAGGAGGGGTCGGTCAGAAAGGTAACATACTGCTTCACCGTGCCCTGAGCGCCCTGATTAGAAAAACTGCTTTTTACCTCATCGTAGGTGTAGGTCTGGATGGGCTCGGTTGGAGTCTGTCCCGCAGCGGCAGAAGTCTGGTTGTACATGGTCTCGCCGATGAGGCGCTCAGTAACAGTGACGGTGACGTTGCCGGTGGCGGGATGGTCAAGAGTGGCCTTGCCGTCCTCGCCGGTGCGGGCGCGTCCCACATAGGCGCCGTCCACATAGAAGTCTACGATCATGCGGGAGAGAGGAGCGCCGCTGCTGCTGGTAACAGTGGCGGTCAGGACGTCACCGCTTTCTGCGGTCACATTGGGGGTCTCACGAGTGTAGAGGATCGCGTCAGTCTCCTCGATCATGTTGTAGAAACGGCCAAACCAATAGGGCAGGGTGAACACGGTGCCGCAGTCCAAGCTGCCGGCGGTGTGGGTCATGGCCTCAGAGGTGCCATAGCCGCTGTAGCGGGTGAAGGGGTTGCCGTTGTCCTTGCCGATCCGCATCTCGTCCAGAGGCAGCGCGTAGTTGGTCTGCGCCCAGTCATCGCGGTTGCCTGCTTCAATGTAGAGCACGTCCTGCCGGTCGCCGCGGACATAGTCGGCCCGGTTGCGCAGCAGGGGGGAGCGGTAGAAATAGCGTACGGCGGACTGGAGGTCTACATCGGTCTTATCAGGATGGGCGAGCTGATAGAGGAAGGTGTAGAAGGGATTCTCCTCCCGCTCTTCCTGTCCCTCATACCACTGGTCATAGGCCTCCACGATCTTGGAGCGGCGGTCGGTATCCTCTTCCAACATGAGCAGAGAGTAGACGGGGAACCAGCCCAATTCCTCATCGGAGTAGTTTACATACTGGGTCCAGTCCTCGTGGAGGGCGTTGTTGAAGATCTTATTGCCGGGGGTGTACTCGGTGACCGGCTGATTACCGTTCTCGTTGTAGGCATCGGTGTTCTGGCGGATGATACGGCGCTCCACATACTCCAGGGCCATGTCCATATAGCCCTTTCCGTTCTCATAGGAGTTGGGATCGTTGGGGTTGCCGCCGCCGGAGTAGGGAGATTCGAAGCACTGATCATAAGCCAGGGAATAGGTTTCTGCCCGCGGGTCGCCCTCTTCTTCCGCGATGTAGGCGGCGGTCTTCAGAGCAGCCATGACTTCCAGGGCGTTCAGGGGGCCGTCCTCATAACCGTAAGAGAGCTGGTCCTCGCCCTCTTCGTTCACGCCGATGCGGTACAGGCTCCACGCCTCCTGATCCTTCATCACATCCAGGCTGTCGTTGAAGTAGCGGGAGAGCCAGCGGGACCACTGGGTGGCCTTTCCGGTGGCGTCCACGATGTAGTAGTGGTCGTCCTCCAGGATGAGGTCGGTCATGCGCAGGCAGGCCTCGGCGATGTACTCCTTGAGCTCGGCGTCCTCCGCCTCGTCGCACAGGTAGTGATAGGCCATCAGGAAGAGGGCATAGTGCCCGTCCACCTCATCGGAGGAGGTATCTGCCTTATAGACGATCTGCTCCATATCGATGTAACCGTCCTCGGTGATGGCGCTGTCAGGGAAGAGGTCGTTGAAAATGGTGGGAATCTGCTCATACACGGGAGCCGTCAGCTGGAACTTGATGTTCTCACCGGTGGCGGGGTTCTCCGCAGTAGGACGAGTGTAGTCCTGCTGAATGTTGACGCCCTCGACCATCACGGGGAAGACTTGGTTGCTGTTGTTGGAGACGATGTCGGTGCCCAGCTTTTCACCTTCCGCGCGTTCCGTGTTGAAGGTATCAATGGAGGACTGACTCAGACCCAGACCGTTATAGTCGGTATCCTGAGGGAAAATCTGGGAGCCGCGCTTATTCATGGAGTCCTCGGTTACCCGCACGGTAGCCACGCCGATGGGGTCTTTACCCTCCTGCTTCAGCTCATCAATGATGGGATCGGGGTACTCCTCCCCCTCTTCCAGCATGTCGATGCTGAACCAGAAGCCGTTTTCCGCCTGCATCCCGGTGGTGGGGTCTACCTGGGCCCCCGCCTCGCTGGTCAGCATGTAGGAACGGCAGGGGAAGCCGTTGCCGCGGCCAGAGACATAGTCCAGCAGCAGCACAGCCTTGGTGGCCCGGGTGGCGGCCGCCTTAGCGGCGTCGATCTCGGTCTGAGAGGCGCCTTCCTGCTTCAGGGTCTGGTAGCGCAGGATCTCACCGATGGCGTACATGGCCGACCAGAGGCCGTCGTTGTCGTTGGTGCTGACGCTGGTCTGGGTGTACTCGCCGGTGGCCGCATCGTAGGAGTAAGTGTTGCTGTCGGTGATCATACCGCGCCGGTCATTGACGTCGTTGATCATTTTTTCATAGAAGTAGGTCCGCTCTTCCATGGTCATGGGAACCATATTAATGTGAACCGAACCGTCGGCATTCTGCACCCAGACGCCGCCGGCATCGTCAGCAGCCAGGGCGGTGACATGGTCGTCCCCGTTGTAGAGATAGCGGCTCCCGGAGAAATACTGCACGATGTCCCGGGCATCCTCCTCCTGGAAGTCCATGCGCATTAGGCCGTTCTCCGTGCCTACCCAGATGGCTCCGTCAGTGGCCTGTACTGCGCAGGTCACATCTGCGATGGCTGCCGAGGGCATGAAGTCCAGGGCCTCATAGTCGGTCACCCAAGTCACGCCCTCGGGCGTCTGCGTGTCGTAGAAGTCCATGATCTTGGTGGGTTGCGCCGAGAGCTGGATGGGTTCGTAAGCGGCCCCCTCGCCCTCATAAAAGAACGGCTCGGATGTGGTGGGAGAGGCCGCCATAGCGGTGCCGGTCGCCAGCATTGTGCCGGCCAAGGTCAAAGCCAGGGCTCTCTTTACCAGATGATATTGCTTCACAATAAACTCCCCTTTCTTTTTTACGGATCGATCCGGGTCACGCCTTCTTCAGTGATGAGGTAGGTCAGTTCGTTCGACTCGTCATAGACCAGCAGCAGAGGCCGGCCAGCCGTCAGTGCTGCGGCATCATAGTGATCAACTTTCTCACTCTCCAGATGGAGGCAATCTACGCCGCCATCTTCATAAGCCATCCAGAGCTCATCTCGGTCTTCCGTCAGGTAAGAGGCGGCTACGTTGCGCAGGGAGGGGAAGAGGGAGGGCTCAAGGGTAAAGTCTTTGTTGACGAAGGTCTCGGTATTGGCCAGATCCAGCGCGTCAAAGGCCGCATCGTTGCCAGTGCCGTAGGAAGGGTCGGTCAGGAAGGTAACGTACTGCTTCACCGTGCCCTGAGCGCCCTGATTGGAAAAGCTGCTTTTTACCTCATCGTAGGTATAAGTACGGATGGAGCTCTCACTTTCTCCGCCGCCGGTATGGCTGCCGTTGCCGCTGCCCGGTTTGGTGGTTTGGCCGCCAGTCACAGTGGAGCCGCCCTCCACGCTCTTGCCGTTCACCACGGTATCCAAAACGCCTTGGTCCACCCGGACTTTCGTATCATTTGGCACAGTAATCTTGGCGCCATTGCCGGTCACGGTCAGATCGCCCACGTCGCCGGAGCAGACGAATGTGATATCCTCCCCCTGCAACTCCGCGTCTGCCAGGGAAGCCTCCTTGTCCACCGTCACCGTGGGCTGCTCGTCGCTGAGCACCACTGTCTTGCCCTGAACTTGGCTCCCGCCGGTAAGAAGAAGGGAGCCGCCGCCCCGCATGACCAGACGGCCTTTTACCGTCACATTTTCCAGGGCAATAGAGCCGTCTTCGATCCCGTCGCCCAGATATAGGTCGCCGGGGATGGTCACATTCCGCAGCGTCACGTTCCGGCCAGTGAGCATCACATTCTGGCCGTCCACCTGAGTGATGACCGCACTCTCTTCCGCGTGAAGATAGGTGTCGATGGCCAGCTGCATCACAGTCACAAATTCTGCGCGGGTAATGGGATCCAGAGGTTTCAGGCCGGTATCTCCACCGCTGACCAGTCCGGCGTGAATAGCGGCACAGACGTCGTCCTTCGCCCAGTCGGCCACCTCTCCGCCGTCGGCAAAGCGGCTGAGTTCATCGCCGTTTCCAGGCTCCAGAGCCAACAAACGCGCCACCACAGCAAAGGTCTCCTGCCGGGTGATGGTGTCGGCTGGCCGCAGGAAGCTGCCGCTTCCCTGGAGGACGCCCATGGCGTAAGCTTTGGACATGCTCTCGGCGTACCAAGCTGTGGCGGGCACGTCCAGAAACGCAGAGAGATCGGCTGTCTCCTCGGCCTGAACTGCGCGGGTGATCACGGCAGCCAACTCTCCCCGGGTCAGCAGGCCGTCGGGCATCAGCTTGCCGTTATACCCTTGGAGCAGGTCGTTTTCTGCCGCCGTGAGCAGAGCGGTTTCAGCCCAGTGCCCCTCCACGTCCGAGAACTGCTGCTGTGCTCGCGCCGGCAGCAGCGTCCCTGCGCCCCATATGAGCGATGCACAAAGCGCATATGAGGCTATTTTCCGCATTTGTTTCATGAGCAAACCCCCTTGATTGTTTGTGATAGTGCACAGTCCTATTTTTTCATAAGCGCTTTTATTTGTCTATATCATCAAACTTTGTTTTCTTTCCTCAATTTATGGCAATTTACAGATATCTCTTTTAGTTTAAGGAGAAATTTGCTTAACTATCTTTTGCCATAAATTGTGGCAAATTTTTGAAACATGACAGAATCGACAAAAGGCGCAAAAAAAATTATGATTTTCTTGTACGGTTGCTTGACTCTCTGTGGGACCATAGTTGTGAAGGAGGCGCCAAATGACAGAATTTTCCCGTCAACGTATTCTGTTTGAGGCGCTTCACCTGCTCTCTGCGGACCGGTTTGTTTCCCTAAACGATCTGGCTGATGCCGTCAAAGTATCCAAACGCACCATTCAACATGACCTAGACCGGCTCCAGGAATGGCTGGCCGAGCAGCAGCTGGACCAATCCATCTCTATTGAACGCAAGACTGGCCGCGGGATCCGCATGGTCCTCCGGAATATCACCCGCGAGGAGGCCACCAAGCGCTTTTCTTCTGACTTGGAAGAGGTGCAGAGCCAGGGAAACTATGAGCGGCGGATTGAGATCATCAAGCTCCTACTTTTTTCCCAAGACAGCTTGACCATTCAGTTTTTTGCTGATCAATTCTATGTGAGTAAAAATGTCATTCAAAAAGACTTGGACTGGATCAGTAAATGGCTGGCCCCCTACCGGCTCTCTCTGGGGCGCTACCGCAGCCGCGGGGTTGTCCTGGCGGGCGACGAGATCGCCCGCCGCCGTCTGATTGCCGATTTGGTGGGAGATGCCAGCCAGCACGACCCCGCCGAGTATGATCTTCCTGCCTTTTCCGATCCGGTCAATCTGCTCCGTTTGGATCTGAGCAATTTCTATCAGTCCATCCACCGCCGTCCCAAGACCGATGTAGGACGTATCGCTGACATTATCCGAAATGCAGAGCAAAAATTCCAGTTTCAGCTCTCCGACACCTATTACACCGGCCTGCTGGTCCACCTCTCCATTGCCATGGAGCGCCTGACCAGCGGTTTGGGTGTGGTGTCCCGGCAGGAGGTGCCTGATAACCTGGATGAGGAACCAGCCAATGCGATTGCCGCCTATATCGCCCAGCAGTTACAGGAGAGCTTTTCTATCCAAGTGCCCCCGGCAGAGCAGACTCTCATCTGCATCCACATCATTGGGGCCGTCGCAAGCACCGGGGAACACACGCCGTCCAATGCGCAGGCCCTGGAGGACTTTGCCTACCGGCTGGCCAAGGTAGTGGAACAGCTTACTGGACTGCCCTTCAGTGATGACCAGATCTTGCTGATGGGGTTGGCCACGCACATTAAGGCCTCCACCTTTCGCCTGCGCTCCGGGCTGATGTCTACCGGACCGCTTCAGGAAAAATTTTGCTGTGAATATCCACTGCTCTACTATGCAGTTTGGGTGTCTGGTTGCCTGTACAGCCCTTCTTTTTCCGTACTGCCCAATCGGGAGGAGTTAATCGCCATTTATCATCATTTCCTGTTCTCCTTTCACCGGCAAAAACAGCAGATGTGTTGTCTCCTGGTCCATAACGACGGGGCCATCCAAGCCTCTCGTATGATGCGGCAGCTGAAACGATACGAGCCACAGCTTCTTGTGGCCGACTGCTGTACTCTGAGCCAGCTGCGTCTCCTTCCAGCCCTGACACGAGAGAGATACCAGGTGATCCTCTCCACCATTCCGATCGACACCGGGGAGGTACCTCTGTTCCAGATTCCCAACCGTCTCAACTCTGAGGAGTGCCGGAAATTAGAGGAATTTCTCCACCAACCCACATTTCGCAGGCTCCACTGTCCATCGGCGGTCCTGCCTACCGTCACACTCGATGCCGATTGCACTTCGCCAGATGCCTTAGCAGAATATTTGGCCGGATACTTGACCTGTATGGGTTACCAAAAGGAGGCTGTCGACGCAGAGCTGCTGGAGTTGGAGCGCAACGGGCGTTCATTTGTCCATCAGCGGTGTTTTTACTATGTTATGCTTCTCACCGAGGGGGAGCGAGAGCAAATTTTTTCCCTCCATCTCTCCGGAAGCCTGTTTATCTGCGGTGAGGAAGTGGACCGAATGGCTGTCCTTGCGCTTCGGAAAGAGACGCTGGTTACCAAGCCGCCGGACAAGCTCGCCCAGTATTTTGCTATGTTGCTGGAGAAGGGAGAAGAGAGGCTTCCGGAGAGCGGTTTCCTCTAATTCCGCCTCCGGCCGCCCAACCGATCACTTATGCGTGCGGCAAGAGCCGCAGAATTAGGAGGAATCTTCGATGGCTCATCGCATTCATGGGCTGGGGGTTTGCCCTGGCCTCGCCATAGCGCCGCAGTTGGTGCTTCACACCCAGCCGGAGGCAGTCTCGCCCCAGGCGGTCTCCGATGTGAAGGCTGAGATCATCCGTTTCCGGCGGGCAATGGCCGCCGTTGCAGAACAGATCCAGTCCTTTCTGGCTCAGGCAAAGGCCGAAATCGGCCAGACGGAAAGTGAGATCTTCGAGGCTCAGTTCCTCATGCTTCAGGATCCCACCCTGACACAGGAGGTGGAGGCGGAGATTCGCACCCGGGGCCTGTGTGCACAGTGGTGCTTTGTCCAATCCGTGCAGGCGCGCATCGCTTTGCTCTCCGACTCGGAGAACGCCTATATGCAGCAGCGTGTGTTGGATCTGCAGGATATCCAAGGCCAGATGCTGGATCATCTGATGCCGGGAGGGGCCGCCCAGGTGCGGCTGGACGGCCCAGTGATTCTCACCGCCCAAGAGATTACCCCAACCCAGCTGCTGCGCTTTGAAAAGAAACGCCTAGCCGGAGTGCTTATGGAGGAGGGAGGAGCCACGTCCCATACGGTCCTTCTGGCAGCCGCGATAGGGGTACCATGTGTGGTAGGGGCAGCAGAGTTCCTGGCGGCCAGCCGTTCAGGACAGACGGCCGTCGTGGATGGAAATTCCGGCTTGGTGCTCCTGGGGCCTTCTCCGGAAGAGGAGGGTGAGTACCGCCTTCGCCTGGCTCAACTAACGCAGGCGAGGGCCATGGACGAGGACTTCCGCGGAAAACCCACGCGCACCGCCGACGGCGCCCCGCTCACCCTGATGTGCAATATTGCCTCCTCAAAGGAGGCGGAAGACGTGCTCCCCATGGACGGGGAGGGGGTGGGGCTCTTCCGCTCCGAATTTCTCTACCTATCCGCCCAGTCCGCCCCCAGTGAGGAAGAACAGTATCAGACCTATCTCCAGGCTGCCCGGGCCCTGCGCGGCCGCCCGCTGACGGTACGCACACTGGATGCCGGCGGTGACAAGCAGATTGCCTACCTGGACATGCCCCAGGAGGCCAACCCTTTTATGGGCTTCCGGGCCATTCGCTTCTGTCTGGAACGCCCCGACATTTTCAAACCTCAGCTCTCGGCGCTGCTGCGGGCTGCTGCACAGGCGGATATCCGTATCATGTTCCCTATGATTGCCACGATGGATGAATTCCGCCGGGCCAAAGCAGTCCTGCGGGAAGTGCAGGAGGAGCTCGCGGCAGCCGGAGTTCCCTTCCGCAGCGATATTCCTGTGGGTATGATGGTAGAAATCCCCTCCGCGGCGATTATGGCTGACCAGTTCATCCAAGAGGCCGATTTTTTCTCCATCGGCACCAATGATCTGTTGCAATATCTATGTTCAGCCGACCGAGGCAATCCTCGCACCACATACCTCAACGACCCCTGTGATCCGGCGTTGCTGCGCATGATATATTACACCATCTGCCAGGCGAAAGCCTGCGGCAAGGAGGTATCCATCTGCGGCCAGGTGGCCCAGGACGCCCAGCTCATCCCCCTGTGGATCGGCATGGGAGTCGATAAACTCAGCGTGAGTCCCATCCAGATTCTCCGAGTGCGGCGGCAGATCGCCGCGGTGGACAGCGCTCTCTGGCGCGGTCATGTCCAGGAACTTCTCCGGCTTCCGGATGCCGGAGCGGTCCGGACGCGATTGATGGAACTTGCAGCCCGTTGACTTGTTAAAAGCGTATTGCCCGGCCGGGCAGCCGGACCATACGTTTTTATAGAACCATGGCATCGTGATAGTGCACAAGAACATGTAGAGGAACGATGAGACATGGAAATGGCAGATGTATCCGTCAAAAACAAGATGGGCCTGCATGCGCGGCCCATCGCCAAACTGGTCAAGACATCCGCAGAGCTTCACTCCGCCATCACCCTGCACAGCAAGGGCAGGACGGCCAAGATCTCGAATATTTACGAACTGATGGCTCTGGGCCTGAAATGCGGCGACCCTGTGCGCATCTGCGCCGAAGGGGAGAACGCCGCCGACGAGTTGGCGCGCATTTGTGCGCTGTTTGAGACCAGCTTTGGAGAAGAGTAAACGAGAGAACAAGGAGGTGCGGACCCAATGGATTCCGATCAAAATGTAGTGGCCTTTTCCATAATCGCCGAGGCCGGCAATGCCAAGAGCTTGGCAGTCCAGGCGATAGAAGAGGCGATGGAATGCCGCTTTCCCCAGGCTGAGGAGACGATCCAGGCCTGTGAAGAGGCTCTGGTAGCTGCCCACGACATCCAGACTGAGCTGCTCCGGCAGGAGATGGGCGGAGAGGGACAACCTGTCCATCTCTTGATGGTCCATGCGCAGGACCATCTGAGCAGCGCGCTGCTGCTCAAAGACCTGTCGAAACAATTTTTACAGATAAGCCGCCGCCTGGCGGCTCTGGAAGGAGAACAAGTATGAAAATCCTCTTAGTCTGTTCTGAGGGTATGTCCACCAGCATGCTGGTGCAGAAGATGCGTCAGGCCGCCGCCGAGCGGTCCCTGGAGGTGGAGATCGACGCTGTGTCTGAGGTCTCCCTGAAAAAACATATCGCCGGTACGCAAGTCCTGCTTTTAGGACCCCAGGTGCGCTATCTGCTCAAAAAGCTCTCTGCGGAGTATGAGCCAGCCGGCGTACATGTGGCGGTCATCGATATGGTGGACTATGGCCGGATGAACGGCGCTGCTGTGTTGGAGAAGGCACTCGCTTTGGCCGCCCAGGGCTCCTAAGGTCCACAGCCTTAATAAATAAAGAGAGGATGAATCTCGTGAAAGGTCTCAAGTCATTCTTTGAGGACAAATTTTTCAATGTAGCCACTAAGATCGCGAACCAGCGCCATCTGCTGGCTATGCGGGACGGCCTGGTTCTGGCTATGCCACTCCTGATTATCGGCTCACTCTTTATCATTATCAGCGACTTTCCCCTCCAGGCATACCAGGACTTTATGCTCAGTATCTTCGGCGAGGGGTGGGGCGATTTCGTGTGGAACGACGTGGTTCCCGCCACCACGGGCCTGCTCTCCTTGGTCGCCTGTTTCGGCATCGCAAAGTCCCTGGTGGACAGCTACCAGCTGGACGGCATGCCCGGCGGCATGATTGCTCTGGCTGCGTTTTTCCTCATCAATAATCTGGATGTGGAAGCGAACGCCTGGAACGCCGACCTGTTCGGCACCTCCAACCTGTTTGTAGCGATGATTATCTCCCTGCTGGCAGGCGAGCTCTACCGAGTCATCGTGCAGAGAAAGCTGGTCATCAAGCTTCCCGACTCGGTTCCGCCCTCGGTCTCCCGCTCCTTTACTGCGCTGGCGCCCGCCGCCATCATTCTGGTACTGGCTCTGGTGGTCAAGATGCTCTTCCGGCTGACCCCCTTCGGTGATTTCCCCAGCTTTGTCACCGCGTTTGTCACCGCGCCGCTCACCTTTGCCGGCACTTCTTACCCCGGCAGCGCCCTGGCGCTTCTGGTGGAGCAGATCCTCTGGTCCCTGGGTATCCACGGCTCTTCCATCGTCACCTCAGTGATGGAGCCTATCTGGCTCAACGCCAACCTGGAAAACCTGACCGCCTTCCAGGCCGGACAGGCTCTGCCCCACATCATCACGCAGACCTTTGTGGAAAATCTGCTGTGGATCGGCGGCTCCGGCGCCACCCTGCCTGTGGTCATCTACATGGTCATCTTCGCCCGCTCCAAGACCCTCAAACAGGTGGGCCGCCTGAGTCTGGTCCCCGGCCTCTTCAACATCAACGAGCCTGTGGTCTTCGGCCTGCCCATTGTAATGAACCCCTTCCTCATCATCCCCTATATCCTCTCTCCTCTGGTCATTCTGACGATCTCTTATTTCGGTATGTTTTTCAACATCTTCCCGCGCATGGTCGGCGTGACGATCCCATGGACCACGCCCTATCTCATCAGCGGCTATCTGGCCACCGGCGCCAACATTGGCGGCGTAATCCTACAGATCATCAATTTTGTGGTGGCCTTCCTGATCTGGCTGCCCTTTATCCGCAGCTGGGACCGCCGCAACGTCCTGATGGAGAGCCAGGCCAACTGATCTGTTTTGCATTTGAACTGTGAGGAAAGGAGCCCGCATATGCTGGACACATTGATTTACTTCTTCCCCAAAGCCCGCCGGGCCCGGCTCTGGGCTGCTCTGACCGATTTGGCCCTGGCAGCCTTGCTGCTCTGGCTGTGCGGGTTCCTCACCGGACGCCCGGACTTTGCCGGTACATCAGCGGCCTTCCAAGAGCTCTCCTCTTTCCAAGGGAGCACGGAAGAACTGCAGGAGCTGGTACTCCAATGTGCCCTCCGCTTCCAAGAGGTCTTTGCCTTCTCACTCTGGATGTTCTTTGGATACGAATTCCTCTTTACAGCCCTGTTGGGCGGCCGGACCCCGGGGAAAGCCCTCTTCGGCCTGGTGATCGAGCCCCTCCGGAACGGGGAGCGCCGGCTGCTGACTGTTTGGAAACTGGCCGCCCGCAGCGCGGTCAAGTGCCTGTCTGTCTACCTCTTCCAGGGCTTTCCTTTCCTCATCTCCCTGCTCTATCTCTTTTCGGATGGAGAAAACCGCACTGGTTATGACCGCATTGCGCGGGTGCGGGTACGCCTGTGTGCCGAGAGGGCCATTCTACCTTTCTGTGCACAGAGAAAGGAGCCCAGCCTGTGAAGCAACCTATTTTGATCGGTGTGGACGGCGGCGGAACCAAGACCCGGGTGCTGGTCCGCCGCATCCACGAAAAAACGCTCCTATGGGAACACGATTACCCGGAAAGCAATTATCAAAACATCGGCTTTGGAGCGGTATCCGCTCTATTCCGCCGGATCTTGTATGATCTAACCCCTCTCCTATCCGGCGGCAGCCAGGAGGCTGTTTGGGTTATGGGGATGGCCGGGATCGACCGGGACAGCGATGCCGATGCCTATCTGGAACATCTGCGCCAGGCGGGTTTCCAAGGACGCGCCTATGCCTATAACGACGCTTACATCGCCCTGATGGGGGCGCACGGAGGCGCCAGCGGCGCTATTGTCATCTGTGGAACTGGCTCCATCGCCGCCGGGCTTAGCGCTTCCGGTCAGATTCTCCGCTCTGGCGGCTGGGGCGCTCTAGCCAGCGATGAGGGCAGCGGGTTCCGCCTGGGGGTGGAGGGGATCGCCGCGGTATTCCGCGCCTATGATGGCAGCGGGCCGCAGACGGCTCTGACCCCGATCCTCTTGTCCCAGTATGGAAGAGATACCGTCCCTGGACTGGTGGACGTGGTGAGCGGCGGGGACGGTCTGCCCGTCCGCGCCATTGCAGAGGCCGCTCCCGCTGTGGTCCGCTTGGCGGAGGACGATCCGGTGTGCCGGGAGATCCTCGACCGGCAGGCCGCCGCGCTGGCCGGTATGGTGGGCGGCCTGGCCGCGCGCATGGAACGCCCGGATTTCCCGCTGGCCTGTATGGGGGGCCTGTTGACCCATGTTCCGGAGTACCGGGCGCGCTTTGTGCGGGAACTGCACCGGAAGTATCCCCAGATCCAGATCGCCGCCCCCCAGGGCGACGCCGCCCAGGGCGCGCTGGTTCAAGCAGAGCGGCTGGCATGCAGCGAAATTTGTTAGAAAGGACACAGTCAATATGAAAGCAGGACTGAAATTTGCCGTCATCGGCGCCGGCAGCAGCTACACCCCCGAGCTCATCGAGGGTATTCTTCAACGGCAGGAGAGCCTGCCCGTCCGGGAACTCTGGCTGGTGGATATCCCCGCTGGGGCGAAAAAACTGGAGATTATCACCGGCCTGACCCGCCGGATGGCCCAGGCGGCCGGGGCAAACCTGGAGATCCACGCCACCATGGACCGGCCTGAAGCCATCCGGGACGCCGATTTTGTCATCACGCAGTTCCGGGTGGGCGGCCTGGATGCCCGGGAGAAGGACGAGCGCATCCCACTCAAATACGGTATCATTGGCCAGGAGACCACGGGGCCGGGCGGCTTCTGCAAGGCCATGCGCACCATCCCGGTGCTCATGGAGATCTGCCGGGACATTGAGGCGCTCTCACCCAACGCTTGGCTGATCAACTTTACCAATCCCTCCGGCATCAATACCGAGGCCGTCCTAAACTACACCAAGGTCCGCTCCATCGGCCTATGCAATATTCCCCTGTGCATGAAACGGGATCTGGCCCGCCTGCTAGACGTGGATCCCAAGCGAATCGATGCCGACTTTGTGGGCCTTAACCACATGAGCTTCGTTCCGGCGGTCTACCTGGACGGCGAAGATATCCTCCCACGCGTGCTGGAACTCTACCGCCAGGATGACCCCGCCCTCCATGAGAAGCTGGAGGCCATCTCTGACATTGTCTGGCCCGACTCTTTCCTGGACGGCATGGGGATGCTTACGAGCCCCTACCACCGCTATTTTTACGCCAACCGCATGATGCTGGAGCAGGAGAAGGCCGACCTGGCCGGTCCCGGTTGCCGGGCGATGCAGGTGCGCAAGGTGGAGCATGAGCTCTTTGAGATCTATGCCGACCAAGCTGTCCACACAAAACCCAAGCAGCTGGAGCAGCGGGGCGGTGCCTGCTACTCCGAGGCGGCCATCTCCCTCATCGACGCGATTTACAATGACCGCAAAGAAGTCCATACGGTCAACCTCAAGAACCGGGGTGCGATTGCCGATCTGGACTACGACGCGGTTATCGAGGCCAACGCGCTCATCGGCCGCCGGGGCGCAGTTCCCCTCACTCTGGGCAAAATGCCGCGCCATGTGGCCGGCCTCATCCACGCGGTAAAGACCTATGAGCAGTTGACCGTCCAGGCCGCAGTGGAGCGCAGCTACGAGGGCGCCCTTATGGCGTTGATGAGCAGTCCCTTCCTGGATGACTTTGCTACGGCGAAAGCGATGCTGGACGAGATGATTGCCGCTCATCCCGATTACCTGGGCGACCTGCACTGAGGCGGCCGGCATGAAGCGCGTACTGGGCATCAGCGTCTATCCGGAGTTCCTGCCCCGGGAGGCCTTGGGCGCTTATACCGAAGAGGCGGAGCGTCTGGGTTTCCGGAGGGTGTTCACATCGCTCCTGCTGGAAAAACTCCACTTTCAGGGGAGCCGCAGCTTTCTGGACGAGGACTTTGCCGCCGCTTGGCGGCACTGTGATAGGCTGGGGATGGAGGTGACCGCCGACATTGACGGCGAGGTGCTGCTTCAGCTGGGCTGTACCCAGGACTGCCTGGCCCCGATTCGGGCGCTGGGCATCCGCGGGCTGCGGGTGGACAGCGGCCTGGATCCGGAGGCCCTGGCCCGGATCTCACGCAACCAAGATGGGATTTTCATCCAGCTCAACGCCTCCGACTTGGTTATGCCGGGCCATCCGGAGGCCGGCAGCATCGCCCCAATTTTAGAGGCTGTCGCCCGGCGGGGTGACTTGAGCCAGGTGACCGCCTGCTTTAATTTCTACCCTAGGGCATGGACGGGGCTGGCCGCAGATGACTTAAGGCCCACGCTGGACCTGTGCCACCGGTATGACGTGGAGGTCAGCGCCTTTGTGGCCTCTCAGGACGGGGTATCCCCCCTCCACGGAGGGAGCTGCGGCGTATGCACAGTAGAGGACCACCGGATGCGCCCGCCGGAGTACGCGATGGCCGAGCTTTTTGCTCTGGGGGTGGATGCGGTGCTGGTGGGAGACGTACGGGCCACCACTCGGGAACTGGCTGCCATGGCCCGCCTGGCGAAGGCAGATGCCATTCCGCTGCCAGTGGTCTACGAGAGTTGGGTTCCCCGCCGGCTGCGGGAGGTTTTGGCCGGATACCGGCTGCTCAGCCGGCGGGATCAGCCCGCCGCGCTCATCCGGGCGGCAGAGACCCGCTCAATTCCCGCCGAGCCCTTTGCCTGCGGCCCCCGGCCGGTGGGTGCGCTGACCATGGAGAACCGCCGCAGCCTCCAATATATGGGGGAAGTGCAGATTCCCCTCATACCTTTAGGGCCCGACCCGGCGGTCAACGTGCTGGGTATGATCCACCCGTCGGCCTGGAACCTGCTTCAGGCGCTCAAATACGCGGGTGCGCCCTTCCGGTTGGTGGACTATGGGGCCCAGGCAGACGAGAGATCCCATTGAGAAAGGAGAATCCATATGCTAATTGTCAGTACCCCCCTTAAGCAGGAGGAGGTCCGGGCAGCCCTGGACGGCTATAACCAGGATGGCGTCACCATCCGTTTTGTGCGCAAGATGGGCATTCAGCTGCAATTTGATGTGATCGGAGCGGAGGGCTATGCGGCGGTGGACTTGGCCAAAGCCATTATCCGCAGCCATCCCTTCGGCAATGCCCTGTATTTCAGCGCCTCATGGCAGTAAGAAACGGGACTCCGGCCCCGCTGGAGGTCCTGATCCTGGCCGCCGGAGCGGGGCGGAAGTTTTTTCCCTATGACGAGGCCCTCCCCAAAGCCCTGCGCAAAGTGGCCGGTATTCCCCTTTTCCTCTGGAATGTCCAGGCTCTACGGCGGCACACCGATGCGCCCATCCGGGTCCTGACCCGCTCAGAGGACGCAGGGGCAGTGCGGGACGCAGCGTGGACTGTTCCCAATGTGACGGTCCAGCCGGTGGAGAGTGCCGGGACCGCTCAAACTGCCCTGGCCGGGCTGGAGGCCGGCGGCGCAGAAGAGGTGGTGATCCTCTACGGCGATACCGTGGCGGAGGAGTCCGACCTCGTCCGGCTGCTGGAGTCCCCCTCTCCAACGGTACTGGTCTATCCTCTGCGGGGGGAGCCAGCCCGCAATGTCATCGCCTGCGCAGTGGAGAATGGCCGGATCGGGCGCATCGGCGCCCACGACCGGGGAGACGCTATGACGCACCGGTTCGGTGGATTCCGCGTCACAGCTTCCTTTCGGGAAGCCCTGCGCCGCACGCCGGCCTATTTCCCCGATGTAAAGGTGGGGGTCTCGCCCCCGCGGGAGCCCTATCTGGAGGCGGCGCTGGCGGTATTGACCCGGGAAGAACCCCTGCCAGCCCTGGAAGGGCGGGGAGAGTTCTACGATGTAGACAAGCCCTGGCAGCTCCTGGAGGCCAATGAGGCGCTGGTACACCGGCGCTGTGCCGCTCTGGAGCGGGATGAGCTGGCTCCGGGGAGCACGATCCACCCAACCGCTCAGATTCACGGGCGGGTGCGCCTGGGCCGCAACAGTGTGATCGGGCCGCTGGTGCGGGTGGAGGGGTCTCTCATCGTGGGAGACAACACGAGCATCGATCAGGGCGCGCTCTTTTTGGGAGACTGCGTTGTGGGCGGCCACTGTTCCATCCGCAATTACTGCCAGGTCTACGGCGGCTGTTCCATCGGCGAGGGCTGCATTGTGGATCACTGTGCCGAGCTCCTGGGCGGGATGTTAATGGATAAAGTCTATCTGTATCACTATGGAGAATATTACGGCTGTATCGGCTCCTGTGCCGATGTAGGGGCCGGGACGGTGTGCGGGACTCTGCGCTTCGACGACCGGGAGGCGCCTCAGCGGGTGCTGGGGCGCTGGGAACCAGCGGAGCACCCCTTCTCCAGCGCTGTCTACCTGGGCGACTATGTGCGCACCGGCGTTCACGCCACGCTGATGCCCGGCGTCAAGGTGGGCTGTGGGAGTGTCGTGGGGCCCGGCGTGCTGGTGGAGGAGGATCTCCCGCCCCACACCTGCCTGCGCCTGCGGCAGGAGCTGCTCCGCTCCCCGTGGGGGCCGGAACGGTACGGCTGGTGACCGAGAGGAGCGATTGTTTTGCAAACGGATTTTACCCAAACCGTCCTGGATCTCATTGAAACCATCCGGCGCACCCAGACCCACGCGATCGCACTGGCCGCACAGCTCATCTACGCCCGAGTGTCCCAAGGCGGGACATGCTACGCCACCGGAACCGGGCACTCCCATATGCTGGCGGAAGAGCTCTACAGCCGGGCCGGCGGGCTGGCCTGCATTCACATGATCGCGCCGCCGGAGTTTACCCTGGACGCCCACCCTCTGAAGAGCACCATGGTGGAGCGCATTCCGGAGTACGCCCAAGTCATCCTGACTCAGTACCCGATCCGGGCGGGCGACGCGCTGATTATCGCCTCCAACTCGGGGCGCAATGGCCTTGTGGTGGAGCTTGCGCTGCGGGCCAGGGCCCTGGGCGCCTCAGTCATCGCGATCACCTCATTGAAACACGGCGCACAGTGCGCCTCCCGGCACCCAAGCGGGAAGCTGCTGGCCGATGTGGCCGACCTGGTTATCGACAACTGCGGCCAGCCGGGTGACGCCGCCACGCCAGTTGGGCCCGGGCTCTATATGGGGGCCACCTCCACCATCGCAGGCGCCTATATCATGCAGTCCCTTGCCATCCGCCTGGCGGAGGCATACCTCGCAGAGGGCGTCCGGCCCCCCGTGCTCCGCAGCAGCAATCTGGACGGTACGGACCGCTTGAACCAGAGCCTTTTCGAACAGGAATCCCTGCTGCCGTCCCCGCACAGACCGCAGCGATAAGCGCTTTTTCAAACATGAAAACGTCCGGGCAGCAGAATACTGCCCGGACGTTCGCATATGGAGAAGCCCGGCCGGCGCCAGACGCGGCCGGGCTTTTGATTCTTCAGGGGGAGGAGCGGGAGGACGGCGTACATTCACATCGGCCACTCGTCAGGCAGAGATCCAAATCGACTCGCCCTTCTATGCCGTCTACAGAGCCATAGCTGGCATACTGCACAGATCGAAGTGATGTGGAAAGCTGATCGGCCGCCAACCGGAGGTATAATGGGCCAGCCAGAAGGGATATGCGCTCAGTTGGGACAAAATCAGGTCACCGTAGCCCCTGGGGTGAAACTGGTGCGGGAGACGGGGCCGCTGACCCGCTCCCGATCGAAGACCGCGGGATATGTAGTGGCATAGACGTCTATCCACTCCAGTGGTTGAAGGGCCTCCTCACGCCGGAGGCCACAGCCCATTCCAAAGCCGACACCACCGTCCGCCTCATCGGCCAACTGAGCGGGCGGCTCTGCTGCGGCGGGGAGGCAGAGTCCTGCGGTAAGGAGCAGAGGAAGTAGGCGTACTACAAGAGAGGGGCGTTTGCTCATGGGGGTTCCTTTCGTTCGCGGAATAAGGGGAAGGGACTAGTTCCAGGCATAGGCGGTTCCGGCGGCCTCTGGGACAGCGGCCTCTTCCCATTGGTGGTCTGTCTCCCGCATATATGCGCTGGTCACATTAAAAAAGCGGTGGGCGGTATCCGCGGAGACCGTTGCGCGGGTGGTGGGGTCGTCCCAGGTCACATCCACGCAGTACCACGCGCCATCGAGGCAGACCTGATTCCAGGCGTGGGCCTCGCTGCCGCGGGAGGAGGTTCCCTCCACGGTGATGCATGGAATGTTCAGCAGGTCCATAAACAGCTGGAAGGTTCTGGCATACCCCAGACAAATGCCGACTCCGTCTACAAGAAAACCGTATGGGTTGTCATTGTTGGGATTCTCCTGGAAGTCGGGCAGCTGGCTGAGGGTGTTGGAGTCGTACCTGCCGTGGGCAATCATCCAGTCGTGAACGGCCAGCTCCCGGTCATAGTCGGAGCCGTCCGCCGGGACCACGGTGGAAATCACCTCCTGACAGATATCCAAGATCGCCTGGTCCTCCTCCGCCAGACGGCTCCACTCCCCGGCGGCCCAGGCCGAGAGCAGGCGGGCGCTGTCATAGGACCAGGGTTCCTGGCTGGGCGCTGGAGAGGGAGACTGGGGCGCAGGAGCGGAGGCCGACCCGGGCGTGGAGGCCGGCGCGGGCATGGAGGCCGGCGCGGTCTGAGTGGATGTGGCCTCCGGAACCTCAACGGGCGTGGGGGTTGGAGTGGGAGAGGGCGAAGGCTCTGCGGTTCCAGCGGGGGAAGGGGATGGCGAAGGAGCGGACGTGGGAGCCGAGGAGGGAGAGGGCTTCGCAGGCTCCGCCGGCGGGGCCTCGGTAAAACAGCGGGCAAATGCGCCGCGGGCCGCGTCCAGGTCCTCACAGGCCAGCAGGGCCACATAATCCCCTCTGGAAATCACCTCGGCGCGCTCCAGCAGAGCGGCTTCCTCGGGCAGATAGCCGGTAAAGGCCCCGGCCCGGCTCTCCAGATAGGATTGAAGAGCCTCCACGGCCGCGTCCCCGGACCCGTCCCCGGCCAGCTGGAAGACGGCTACCTCCTGGGCAGAGGTCCCTCCAGCCGCCCAGATGGCGCCGTCTGCAATCTGGGCGGGGTCCAGGCCGTAACCGGCCGTCAGGTAGTTCTCGTAAAGCGTATCTCCGGGCAGAAGCTCTGTCCCGCCCAGCTGGGAGCCGCTTTCCCACAGGGCCGCCGCCATCTGCCGGACGGTCCAGTCCGTTTCCACTGCCTCAGGCTCGGCGGAATTGGAGGTGCAGGCGGTCAGGCACAGCAGCAGGCACGCGGCGAAGAAGCTGGCAGGTAAGTATTTCATCGGTATCCTTAGCATCCTTCTTCTCGTCCTATCCGCGGTTCCAGCCGGCGATCCGGGTCAGGGCAAAGACCGGATAGCCGTACAGGCTGGCGGGATAGTTTTTCATGTCATTGGTGTTGGAGTGGATCAGATAATCCACGGTATTCCCCGCTTCATCAGTCACCAGATCCCCAATAATCACCACGTGATGCCAGCCCTCTTCGGTCCCCATCTGAATCAGATCGCCGGGTTCTCCTGTGTAGTAGGGGGCGCCTACCTGTGAGACAAGGCCAAAGCCCGTATTGCCGGAGGCGTACTGGAGAAACTGGGTCACGCTGGCCCAGGAGCCGGAGCGCTCACGGCTCCCGTCCCCGTAGGTCCACACCGCGTCCCCGTAGGGGTCCACGGGGATTCCCCCTGCCAGCAGGCACTGGGAGACATAGTTCTGGCAGTTGCCGCCCGAGTAGCTGAAGTCGGCCCAGTTCGCATTCCGGCTCATGGCGTACTGGCCGGCGTAGGCCAGGGCCGCCGTGCGGTCATAGGGTTCGTCCGCCGCGGGAAGCGTGCTGCCCTGGCCCCGCTCTGCCTCGCGCTGGGCATACGCGGCCCGGAGCTGGGCCAAAAATTCCGGCATGGCGTCTGTGTAGGCCTGGGCAAAGTCCCCCCGCCAGTCGCCGCCGTCCATCAGCTGGCCATAGAGGGTGTCGTACTGCATATGGCTGCGGATGCGCCATCCGTCCGCCGTCTCCTCCAGAACGAACGAGTGGAAGTTGCGCCCCCGCTCCGAGTCCACGCCGGGGAACTGGGCAAAATTCTGGACACTGGTCTCCAGGGCGTTCATCTCTACCGTGCCGTCCTCCCGCTGGATGGTCTCCCGGCAGTTGAGGGTGTAGGAGTAGCCGGTCAGGGAGTAATCCACCCCGTCGATGAGGGTGCGCAGCCCGATTTGAAGGGCAATGCCGCTCTCGCTGGCCCGGGCCTGCGTCTGATCGGAGAACAAGGCGGAAAAGTCCGGCTCTTGCAGGCGAGCCAGCGCCTCATAGGCGGCGGTCATATAGGCGTGAATAGCGGCCTCCTGCCCGGAAGTGAGCGGGGCAGCGCCCGCGTCGTATTGGATGGTCCCGGAGCCAAGGGGGGTGGGCGCTTCCGGGGCGGCGGTGGGTTCGGGCTGGCCGGAGAGCGCAGCCTGAGAGGCGGAAGGGGCGGAAACCGAGCCGGCGGGGCCGGCCGGCAGTTCCTCCGGAGAGGTGCATCCACCCAGCGCCAGGCAGGCAAAACATGCAAGCAGAATCAGTTGTTTCACGGATCAAACCGTTCCTTTCAAAAGAAGTGAATGCGCCGGAGGGTCACGCGGGCAAATGGACTGAAACGGTCAGGGAGTGCCCGTCCCGGCTGAAGGCGGTGATCTCCCCTCTATGGGCGGCTACCACCGCTTTGGCAATGGAGAGACCAATGCCGTAGCCGCCGGTCTGAGAGCTGCGGGAGGGGTCAGCCCGATAAAAACGGTCAAACAGGCGGTTTAGATTTTCACTGGGGAGGGAGGCTGCGGTGTTGCAGACCTCCAGGTGGAGGTGCCGCCCCCGCTTCTCCAGGGTGAGAGAGATGGCCCCCTCTGGCGGAGAGTATTTCAGCGCGTTGTCCAGTAGAATGGAGATCACCTGGCCGATGGCCCGCTCATCGCCATGGAAGGTCAGCTCCGGCTGGATCTGGCTGGAAAACGGCTTGTTCTGTGCCTTGGCCAGTGTCTGAAAGGACTGGACCAGTTCCTCGGCCAGGTCGGAGAGGGAAAAGAACTCCATTTGCAGGCGGCTCTGCTCCTCCTCCATTTTTGAGAGGTAGATCAAGTCGTGGGTCAGCTCGGTCAGCCGCCGGATCTGAAGGCGGATATCCTGCAGCCACTCGTTGGAGCCGTGACGCATCTCCAGCACATCCACATCTGCGGAGAGAATCGTCAGGGGGGTCTTGAGCTCGTGCCCGGCATCGGTGATAAACCGCTTCTGCTTTTCATAGCTCTCCGAGACAGGCTTTACAATCCGCTTGGAGAGCAGCAGGAGCAGCAGGAACACCGCCGCCAGCCCGCCAGCCGAGATCCCCAGGCATGTGAACAGGAAACGGGCCGCCGTGGTCAGGCCCTTTGTACAGTCCAAAAATACGAACAGGGTGGCGTTCTCTCCGGTATCCCGCCGCATAAACCGGAACTCGTCCAGAAATCCGGTCTCTCGGCCTCTCTCCAGAGCGCGGGAGGCATAGCGGACCGCGGCGGCGCGGTCCACTGTGGTGGTGTTTTCAAGATTGACGGCGAGAATGGATCCGTCTGCATCCAGTGTGATAGAGAAGAACCGGGAGGTATAGGGCAGTTCCGAGGTTTTTCCGCGGAAGAAGTCCTTCTTTTGGGACAAGGCATCCTCTGGGAAAGAGCCGCCGTTCTCTGTCAAAATGGCCAGCACCCGGTCGGCCTCTACCATGACGCTGCGATAGTTGAGAAGATTAACGGCGCCGAGGATCAGCAGGAGTACCAGAAGCAGGGAGAGCATGGCCACCAGGATCAGCTTACGGCGCAGCTTTCGAATCATGGGCGCTCCTCCAACCGGTAGCCGCTGTTGCGCACAGCCCGGATGCGGACGTTGGCATCCAGCTTTGCCAAGATTTTGCGCAGGCAGGAGATATGGACCCATACCACATTGGCTTCCACATCGCTGTCCAGGCCCCAGATGGTCTCAATAAACTGTCCGGCCGGGATCAGGGCCGTTGGGCTGCGCAGAAGCATCTCCAGGATTTGAAATTCCTTGTTGGGCAGGCGGGTTCTGCCCGTTGGCGTGGAGAGTTCGAAGGAGGCCAGGTCCAGGGTGAGGTTGCCCCTCCGGAGCAGGCTGCCGCTCTGCCCTCTCTGGCTGCGGGTCATGGCCCGAATGCGGGCCAGCAGCTCCGCCGCGGCAAACGGCTTGGCCAGATAGTCGTTGGCGCCGCTGTCCAGCCCCAAAACCTTGTCCTCCACCTCCGATTTGGCCGTCAGAATCAAGACCGGGACCTGATTGCCCCGGGCGCGGATCTGGCGCAGTACGCTCAGCCCATCCAGGCCTGGGAGCATGAGGTCCAAAATGACCCCGTCATAGACGGTCGCCTCCAGATAGGCCAGGGCCTCCCGCCCGTCATAGACCGCGTCTACGGAGTAATGGTTCCCCTCTAAGATCGCGGTCAAAGCCTTGACTAGCGATCTCTCGTCTTCTACTAAAAGCAATCGCATTACATAGTGCCTCCTTTTTATGCACCTGAATTCGACTTTTTATTTAGTATAGCATATGGACATTAAGTATGACTAAAGCGAAAAAGCCGATTTTACGCGGCGTCCTGCGGTGCAAAAAGGCGAGCTTGCCCGGTAGTGCGGTTTTGATTTGATGCTGAGCGTAGACGTTGAGATTGCCTACTTTGATTTCTCTTTTAGGTCATACTTAAGTATATTTACAACCATCCTTTACAGAATTTTTTTGTAAATATATGGATATTTGTGTTGATAATATATGCGTCGCAATTTATATGAAGAGGGTGATACAGGCTCAATTGGCGGTTTTCCTGCTAATGGTTTCGTTCAGGCTCAGATAGACGGCCACAGCAATTCCCACAGCGAACAGGGCGCAGAGGAATTGCCGGGCAGAGAGGCCAAAGAAAATGGTTTCCTTGTGCTGGCGTACTTCCTTGGGAACCATAATTTCCAAACGCATCATCCTTTCGGTTTGGAATTCTGGGAAATTTGAAAGCGTTTTTCGCTATGAGATAATATAAGTGAAGAAAACGATGAAAACTTCAATGATTTCTGAATATTTCAAAGATTAACTATTAAAAGTCCCCCCCAAAAAAAGGATGAACTGCCCCAAATTGTACGGACATCACAAAAAGCGCCTGGGGATGTAAGAATAAGAAATTTTAGTATGAGAGGCGTCGCGCCAGCGGCGCCTCTCCAGTTTTTAGTTGGATGCGCTCATGGTTGTAGAAGTGAATATAGCGGTCAACCATCTCGTTGGCCTCAGAGAAA
The DNA here is from genome assembly GCA_944386885.1 of uncultured Oscillospiraceae bacterium. Taxonomy (GTDB): domain Bacteria; phylum Bacillota; class Clostridia; order Oscillospirales; family Oscillospiraceae; genus Pseudoflavonifractor_A. The sequence continues at coordinate 30,228 of CALXCU010000138.1, forward strand.
GTGGCCGGTTTGTAGCGGTAGATACATTCTGTTTTGAGAATAGAGAAGAAATTTTCTGCCATTGCATTGTCATATGGGTTTCCTCGTCTCGACATAGACGGCGTAATGCCGTATGTTTGAGTCAGCTCAAAATATGCTTGTGAGGCGTATTGAGCACCTTGGTCGCTGTGGAGTTGCAGCTCCGCAGCGACCTTCTTTTTCACTTGTTTCATGGCAAGATGGATCGTATCCAGCACCAGGTTCACCGTCTGATCGGTCCCGGTCTTGCAAGCCACAATACGCCTGTCATAGAGGCCACGGATCATAGACAGATACAGCACACCCTGTTTGGTGTGGATGTAGGAGATGTCCGTGACCCATTTTCTGTTGGGCCTGTCCGCATGAAACTTCCTGTTCAGCAGATTCTTGTACTTGTGCGCCTGCTGCCCCATCTGCTGCCATTTCCTGTGCCGCCGTATTTCGGACAGTAAATTGTACTTTCTCATGATACGAAGGATGGCTTTGGGATTTTTGTGGATGTTTTTCCTTTTTAGCCACATCCACATCCGGCGATAACCATA